>JBDHDM010000034.1:0-17976 GCA_039591515.1 Gemmatimonadota bacterium
CTTCGGCGATCTCGGGGAGATCCGCGATCGGAGAGTCCTGCGCGTCCTCACCGTGAACGGACCTTCCTCGTACTACGTCTACAAGGGTGACTTGGTCGGATTCGACTTGGATCTGGTACGCATGTTCGCCGACGAGCAGGACCTGATCCTCCAGATGGTCGTCGTGCCCTCGACCGAGCTCCTCGAGGACTGGCTCACCCGCGGGCTCGGAGACATGATCGGCGCCGGCGTGATCCCGACCGCCATCGTGGACTCGACGTCGGTCCTCGCGACGCGGGTGTACCACGACGTCGACCCGGTCATCATCGCTCGAACCGATCTGGGTCTCGAGTCGGCCGAGCACCTGGAGGGACGCACGGTCGTCGTTGCTCGCAACAACCCGTACCTCGGAGCGATCGAGCGGGTGGCCGACGAGCGAGGGTTCTCGTTGCAGATCACACCCGACGCCGAATCGACGAGCCAGCTGCTTCAGCGACTGGATGACGGCGTGGCCGACATCACGGTGCTCGAGAGCCACCTCGCGGACGCCGAGCTGCCCGACCATCCCTCGCTCGAGGTCATTCAGCGTGTCGAGGACACACACGGTCGGTCGTGGGCCGTCCGGGCGGATCAGCCGGCGTTGCTGGACTCGTTGAACGCCTTCATCGGTCGGGAGGTGGGCGGCCTGACCCACGCCGTGCTCATCCGGAAGCACTTCCGCCGAGATACACGTCGCGTGGAGCAGCCCGAGGTCCAGGACGACGGGTCGCTGTCACCGTGGGACGAGCTGACCCGGCGACACGCCAGCGCCGTGGAGATCGACTGGCGGCTCCTCACGGCGCAGATGTTCCAGGAGTCCCGATTCGATCCTCGTGCCCGCTCACACGTGGGCGCGTACGGGCTCATGCAGATGATGCCCGCCACGGCCGAGCAGATGGGCGTGAGCGACCTCGAAGACCCGGAGGAGCAGATCCGCGCGGGGGCCGCGTACATGCAGTGGCTGTTCGGGCGGTTCCCCACGCACCTGACGCTCGCGGATCGAGTGGCCTTCACGCTCGCGGCGTACAACGCGGGCTACGGTCACGTGAGCGACGCACGCAGGGTGGCCGAGCGCACCGGCCGTGATCCCGACCGGTGGTTCGAGAACGTCGAGCTGAGCATGCTGTCCCTCTCGGACCCCGACGTGTATCGCTCCACGCGGCACGGCTTCGTCCGTGGAAAGGAGCCCGTCAATTACGTGCGCCGCATCAACGAGCTCGGACAGATGTACTATCGGCTCGCTCCGGCCAACTGACGGGACGCCCAGCTCACGTATTGGACCGCGTCGCCGGGGCCGGAGCACCGCCGATCCAGGTACCGGAGCCCGACCCCGACAATGCCGAAGTCCTCGCGCACGGTATCGTCCGTCGTCCCGTCCGAGACCACCAGCTCGAAGGGACCGCCCGAGAGCCACCTCGCAGCCGCGGCGCCCGGCTCCGTGCTCGTGAGGGAAACGCACGAGAACTCGACACGACGTGTGGCGGCTCCGCCCCGGACCACGCGGATGTCGTCGACCCCGGGGGGCATCGAGGGGTCCCAGGCGCCGATCGGCCGCTCCTCGAACTCCCTCTCCTCGTCCCCGGGAGGGATCGGGCGCTGCGGCGGATCGCCTGCCAGCGGGATCCGCCAGAGAGCCGTGCTCACCGATATGTGCGCTCGCAGCAGCCAGCTCGCGCGATCACGAAACGCCGAGTCCACGTAGACCTCGCGGCGCGCCACGGACACGTACGCCACCGGTAACGTCACGGCCGGCGCGGAGATCCAAACGATGTCGGCGGCCCACGGCCGGAGGATCGGCCGCGACAGTGCTGCGACCTTCCCGCTCGGACCCGCGGACGATCGATCGGGGGCGCCGTCGCCCGGACCCGCCGTGCTGCCCCGGCCCCGGCGAGCGGCGTTCCCGGCATCGTCCGGCGTGCAGCCCACGAGCACGGCGGCAGGCGCGGCCGCGGCCAGGCAGAGGGACCGCCGGAGGAAGCGCCTTCGGTCGCTCACGAACGACCGCCCACGCGCATCATGTCCTTGGCGACGGCGGCGACGCGATCCGGGTCCGCGACCTCGCGGGCGTACTCGTCCGGATCGTACGCGCGACCCATCGGAACCCCCTCCACTCGATGCCGCATCTCGCTCGCGACCCATCGGCTCGCACCGATGTGCAGCTCCCGAACGCCCGCAACCTCCAGAATCCGCCCGGCATTCTTCGCGCTCACCCCGCCGCCCGGAAGCACGATCAAGTTCTCCCCCGCTCGGCGAGTGAGGCGCGAGAGCGTCTCGAGACCGTCCGCCACCGACGCGCATCCCGCCGAGGTGAGCACTCGGTCGAAGCCGATGTCCACGAGTGTGTCGAGGCTCCGATCCAGCTCCCTCGAGAGGTCGAAGGCGCGATGAAAGGTGACCGACAAGGGGCGGGCGGCAGCCACCAGCTCACGGCTCAGGGACGCGTCGACTTCGCCGTCGCGGGTCAGCGCACCGAGCACGACCCCGTGTGGCCTCTTCCCATCCACCTCGAGCCGGGTCATGGCTTCGATGTCGCGGAGCATGACGTCCACCTCGGACGGTGTGTACAGGAAGTCCCCACCGCGCGGCCGGATCATCACCATGACCGGAACCGACAGCCGTTGCAGCGTCACGCCGACTGCGCCGAGGCTCGGCGTCGTGCCTCCCTCGGCGAGGTTGTCGCACAGCTCCACGCGGCCGGCGCCCGCCATCTGGGCGGCGAGGGCGAAGTCTGCCGATGGGCAGCACACCTCGAGGATCGGCTTCGGGGACGCACGCATGGCCGGAGCTTGTCACGAGGCACCCGTGGACGCCAGGTCGGCCGAGCGGCTATACATCGGCATGACTTCCCGCGAGGGCCGGCTGCCCGTTGTCGTCGTCGGGGCCGGAGCGGCCGGCCTGCTCGCCGCGCTTACGGCTGCGCGAGGGGGCGCCGACGTGACCCTCGTCGAGCGCACACGCGACGGGGGCCGCAAGATCCTCATCAGCGGGGGGGGACGCTGCAACATCCTGCCCTCCACGGCCCAGCCGGAGCGGTACGTCACGGACTCGTCAGCCAACACGCTGAGGAAGATCCTCCGCTCGTGGCCGCTCCCGGAGCAGCGCGCATTCTTCGAGCGAGAGCTGGGGATGCCCCTGGAGCTCGAGGAGGAGAGCGGGAAGCTCTTTCCCGCCAGCAATCGCGCGCGCGACGTCCGTGACGGCTTGCTGGACCGCGTCCGCGAGGCCGGCGCGCGCATCTGGTTCGACGCTCGCGTCACGGACGTGACCCCTGGAGTCGAAAGGGGGAGCCATGGCTGGTCCGTTCACATCGAGGGCGCCCCGATCACGGCCGCCCGGGCCGTCATCCTCGCCACCGGTGGGCTCTCCGTCCCCAAGACCGGAAGCGACGGACTCGGGCTCAACGTCGCCGAACGGCTCGGCCACGAGATGCATACGACCTATCCGGCGCTGACTCCTCTCATCGCCGATCCGAACCCGCACGCGGAGCTCGCGGGCGTGTCACGCACGGTGACCGTTTCGGCTCCCGGGACCCGACCTCCATTTGCGACCACCGGCGGTTTCCTCTTCACTCACGAGGGCTGGAGCGGGCCCGCGGTGCTCGACTCGTCCCATCTCGCCATCCGTGGTCGAGCCGACGGCAGCCGTCAGGAGCTCACGATCAATTGGACCGGGTGGTCGCCGGAGGAGTGGGAAGGGGCGCTCAGGGCAGGCGGCAAGCCGGTGCGCGCCGTGCTGGCGGCGCGTCTCGAGCGCCGCCTGGCCGAGCGCCTCCTGGCGGAGGTGGAGGTGGACCCGGCCACGCCCCTCTCACAGTTGCGTAAGGCCGCGCGCCGCGAGCTCGTGGAAGCGCTCACGGCCTACAGCCTCCCGTGGACCGGCGACGCAGGCTATCGGAAGGCCGAGGTCACGGGAGGGGGCGTTGCACTCGACCAGATCCACCCGCGGACGATGGAGTCGAGGCGATCGCCGGGGCTCTACCTGTGCGGCGAGATGCTCGACGCCTTCGGGCCGATCGGAGGCCACAACTTCCTGTGGGCCTGGGCAACCGGACGGGCGGCCGGAACCGGCGCGGCTGCTGCGAAATAACGCTCCCGTAACGCCCATCGGAGGATGGAAAAGGAAACACTTGTTTCCGTATTCGGCATTCGTACAGTTTGCATTGTGCAGAACCTGTTCGCCCAGGTAGGGGGGGCATTTGCCCGAAATGACCTGGGATCGTTCCCGTTCTCTCAATGGAGCAACACCAATGAAAAAGGCCCTGTGCGTCGGGCTCGCCATGGCTCTCGCGCCGATGGCGGTACAGGCACAAACCGCTACGGCCACCGTGAACGCGAGTGCCGTGATCGCGGCGAATCTGACAGCCACACTTGTCGACGACCTCTTCTTCGGAACGCTGGCTCAAGGACAAGGCTCGACCGTGAGCACCGGAGGGGCCGCCGCAGGGTCAGCCACTTTGGGCGTGTTCGAGATCTTCCACAACTCCGATGTCGCCGTGGCCGTAACGCCGCCAGCCGGGATTACCGGTCCGGGTGGGACGATCCCAGTGGTCTTCGAGTGCGGGTACTCGGCCACAGGCCCGACGGACGCAACGTTTGCTGCCTTCCCCGGATGCGCCGGGCTCACGAACACGGGTGTCACCGCCCCCGGAACCGATCAGAGCACATGGGTACAGGTCGGCGGAGTCATCGACGGTGGAAACACCAGCGTTCAGGCGGGTACCTACGCGGCTACACTGACGTTCAATCTCACTGCGGTCTTCTGAGGAGCATCGCCCTCCGAGAACCGCTTCCGGAGGTTGTCACGAGCGCGCGCCGGGCGACAGGAATCGTCGTCGCCTGGTGCGCGCTCGCGTGCGTTCCCGTGCCAGCGCAGGCACAGCTCACCGTGAACCCTCAAAGCGACCTGAAGTTCGGCACCGTGGAACCCAGCTTGCCCGCGGTCGTGAGCCCTACAGATGCCAGTAGTCGTGCTGCCTTCCGAGTGCAAGGGGACGGATCTTATGTCGCGCAGTTCGTGCTTCCATCCGTACTCACCGGCCCGACGGGCGCCACATTCCCGCTCTCGTTCGGGCCGGGCGATGCCATGCTTCAGATTGGAGGCACCAGAATCACCTTCGATCCCAATCAGCCGTTGCCCTTCACCGCCAATCCCCGCCAACCTCGCCGATTCTTCCTCGGCGGAACGGCCGGGCCGGGCCCAGGCGTTCCAACCGGTGTGTACACAGCCGTGATCACGCTCACAATCGCACAGGCCGGAGCATGAAGCCTCATCGGACCGCAATCGCTGGCGCGATAGCGCTCGTCGCGTCCCTAATTCTCGCCGAGCCGCTCAAGTCGGTTTCTGTCACCCCGATGGCGGTGTACATCGACCATCGCACCCGCTCCGGAGAGCTCACCCTCTACAACCCGGGCACGCGCACGGAAGAGATCCGCGTCGACTTCGCATTCGGGTATCCGCAGACTGACGATCGCGGGGCCGTAATCGTTCCGATTTCTGAGGAGGCGCCTCCTGGAGAGCCATCCGCTGTGGGATGGTTGAACGCCTTCCCTCAGAGGCTACGGCTAGAGCCGGGCCAGCGTCAGGTCGTCCGCATCCTTGCCCGGCCACCCGTAGATCTTCCGGTCGGCGAATACTGGGCGAGAGCGAGAGTCCATTCCACAGGGGGCCAAGCGCCGCTCGAGGCCCGCCAGGGCGAGGTCGGAATGCAGATCGAGTTGGCCACGGTCATCGTGCTCGCAGTCAATTATCGTAACGGTCCGGTGACCACCGGAGTGAGCGCGAATGCAGCTCCAGCCCGGTTCGTCGGGGACAGCATCGTGCACGAAATCCAAGTGAGTCGAACCGGAAACGCAGCATTTCTCGGACGACTGCTCATCGAGATCATTGGTGACGAGGGCGACGTGCTCAGCACGGTTGAAGAAGTCCTCCCCGTGTACCGTACGATGGCCCGACGAATCGCTGTGCCACGTCCAGAGGAAGGTTACCCGACTCGTGCGCGCTACACGATTGACACGGAGCGGGATGACCTGCCGGCCGGTGGAGTGATCCCCACGGAACCAGTGGTCCGGGAAGTCTTCATCCGCTGAGATCGATGCGACCTCCCCGGTACCTGGCTACCGCAGGCCTCCTGTGCCTGACGTCGCTCACCGCCGGCGGCGCGGAGCTGATGGGTCAGGAGGCCTCCGACTGGGAGGAAGGATACTTCCAGCTCTTCGTCGAGCAGATCCCAAGTCGGCCAACGATCGTGGCCCTCGTGGAGGACGACCGGGTCCTCGTCCCGCTAGGCCCGATACTCATCCTCACCGAGATCCCGATTCGCTACGAGGGTGCGCGGCGGGTGCTCGAATGGCCCCCACAGATCTGGCGCACGACGCTCGACCTAGCAGAGCGCACCATCGCGATCGGACAAGACGTCATCACAGTGCCGCACGACGGCGTGATCGAGCAAGACGGTGACATCTTCCTCGAGCCTTCCTATCTCGGGCACCTCCTGGGCTCTGAGGTGCGGGTCGACATGTCCAACCTCGTGATCTCCGTCACAGGAGGACCGGAATTTCCCGCCGTGGTGAAGGCCCGACAGCTCGTCCAGCGAAGAGCAGAGCTCGCCCGAGCGCAGGTCTTCGACCCCCGCCGCTACGACGGCGTCCCCTACCCGGCGCGGACGGGGGGATTCGCGCTCGGTTGGAACGCGTCGCTGTCGGAGTCAGCCGGGACCACATGGGGTCTCGTGCGTCCGACAGTCGGTGCGGGCCTTCTCGGAGGGTCCGCCGAGGTCGGGCTGACCGCATCGTTCTACGAGGGACGCTCGGCCAGTGTCCAAGACGCGGTGGCGCATTACCAGCGCGTCTTCCCAGAAAACGACCACGTCCGGCAGATCAATCTTGGGACGTTCCGGTCAAACGGAGTCGTGGCTCGACCGCTTATCGGCGCCAGCATTTCCAATGAGCCGTGGATCACACCACGGTACTTCGACCAGACCGTGGTGACGCCGCCGGTACCGGCAGGGTGGGAGTACGAGATCTATCAAGGCAGTCGACTCGTGGGCGTTTCCTCGGCAGACGCCCCAGGCGATGTGGAAGCTCCCCTAAGTTACGGCGGTACTCCGATGCGGATCCGGATGATCGGACCCGCCGGTCAGGAACGCGTGCAAGATCTGGTCTACTACGTTCCTGCGGGCCAGGTGCCCGCGCGACAGACCCGCTACAGTGTCGGCGGCGGAGCATGTGACGGCCTCGGCTGCGACGCTTACGCGTACGCGGAACTCGGTCACGGACTCTCGCGGCGCTTGACCGCGTACGCGGGCGCAGACTACCTGGTCGTTCCCGATGAGACACAGTTCCAGCCCTACGCGCGGATCGGCTTCGCCGCAACGGGCTCGCTGAACCTGGGACTCCAAGCGAGAGGGAATGGCTTCATCCGCGCCGATGCTCGCCAATATTGGGGCATGCGCGGCCAAGTGGCAGCCTCGTACTCCTGGAACCGACTCGGTAGTGGCACGCTCGGCCCTGCCGGCTGGATCGGGCAGCTTTCCGCTTCCGCCCCGGTGGGATCCAAAGGCGGGCCTTGGGTTCACGGCCGGCTGTTCTTGCGAGGACTAGAAACCGATCGCCTCGACGCGTGGCAGGCGGGCGTGTCAACGAATGTCGGACTCGTGCACGTCGGACTGGACGTCGAGTCTGGGCTTCAAGACCAGATGATCACGACTGCTCGTGTCCTCCGGACGGTGGTCCGAGGGTTACCGTGGTCGGTCGACAACGTGTCTCTCGGCGGAGGTTTGGGCTTCTCGAGCGGAGGGGTCGAGCTCTTCGAGGCAGGGGGGCAAATTCGCACGAGCCACGGCGCAATCATCGAGGCGAGGTTCAGAGAAAGGCGGGGCCTCGACCCGTCCCTGACACTTGGTGTCACCGTCCAATCACCCTTCGGCTTCGTTCGGGGTCGCGGGACGTCTGCGGGTACGAGTAGCTACTTCCTCGGCGCAGACGGGGGGGTCGTCTTCGACAAGGATGTCGGAGTGATGCCCTTGACCTTCCAGAGCGGCGTCGGACGGGGCGGGGTAACGGGCGAGGTCTTCTACGACCTCGATGGTGACGGGCGACGGGGTCCAGGCGAGCCACCGGTCGAGGGAGCCAGGGTACTCATCGAGGGATGGCGAGCCGAAACGAACGAGCAGGGGAGATTCACGCTCTGGGAGCTCACCCCCTACGAAGGCGCTTCGGTCGTCTTCGACTCGCTCTCCATCGATCCTGCGTGGGCTCCCGTGGAGGCCGACCTACGCATCCGACCGTCCCCCAACCTCTTCACCCGCGTCTCGATTCCCCTTCGCAGAACGCGCGAGCTCATGGGCACCGTGCTTGCCCCTGCCGGGCCTGACGCGGACCCAGCGGCTCCCGGACGTCCTCTTGCAGGAGCCGGCATAGAGGTCGTAGACCTCATCACAGGTGAAGTCGTTTTCGCCGAACGCACCTTCTCCGACGGCGTGTTTTACGCCACGCGGCTCAAGCCAGGACTCTATCGTCTCCGACTCGCCGCCCCGACCGCCGCAGCGCTCGGCCTGCTCTCCTCTCCCGAAATCGCCTTCGAGGTCCCACAAGAGGACGGCCCACCCATCGAGCTCGCTCCCCTGGTCCTGCCACCTCGCGCCTCAAGGTGACGACCACCCGCCGCAGCTTCGTTCGTTCGCTCGCGTTGAGTGCCCTCGCACTCCCCGCCGCAGTCCGTAGCCCACCGAACCCGCGCCTCACCGCCCGACCCAGCTCACCCACACGTCGGCCCGAGACCGGCCGCACGCGGATCGCACCGGAGCTCGATCGCGGGGCCGTCCTCTACGTGCCCGCATCCTACGATCCCACCACACCCGCGCCGCTTCTCGTGACCCTGCACGGCGCGGGCGGATACGCCGAACGGTGGTCCCGACTCTTCGACGTCTGTGAGTCCCGCGGAATCGTCCTGCTCGCACCCGATGCGCGGGGTCGGACGTGGGACCGGATCGGCGGCGACTTCGGTCCGGACGTGGCCTTCATCGATGCGGTGCTGCGCTACACCTTCGAGCGCTGCGCCATCGACCCGACGAAGATCGCCCTCGGAGGCTTCTCGGACGGTGCGTCTTACGCACTATCTCTGGGGCCTTCCAATGGCGACCTGTTCACCCACCTCGTCGCTTGGTCGCCGGGCTTCTCGGTCCCGAACGATCCGATCGTGGGCACCCCCCGAGTCTTCGTGTCGCATGGCAGGTCCGATCGCGTGCTCCCGGTCAGACTGAGTCGCGACGCCATCGTCCCGATGTTCGAGATGGACGGCTACGACATCGAGTACCTGGAGTTCGACGGCGACCACGAGATGCCGCCGACTGTGGTGGATTCCGCACTGGACTGGTTCCTGGGCTGACGTAGAGCCTCACCACCGGATCGGGGCGCCGGGGTCAGAGAGCTCGCCGAAGCTGCATCGCGCCCTCCACGCGACCGCGGGCCAGTCGGTCGGCCGCCTCCCGGGGCAGAACCCGTTCTGTCGTCGAGGACTCGAGCACCTCCTCGGTGTTCCGCGCGATCTTCTCCCTCACCTGCGTGAGCGCGTGAGACTCACTACCGCCTTGAAACTCGACCGCGGCGCAGATCACGCCCCCGGCGTTCGCGATGAAGTCCGGCACCACCAGAACCCCCCGCTCGTGCAACCGCTCCTCCGCCGCTGCGGTCGCGGGGATGTTGGCCCCCTGGAGGATCAGTCGCGCCTGGATATCGTCCACGTTGTCCTCGTGGATGCAGTCGGGTCGGGCGGCGGGGACGAGAATCTCGCACGGCACTGCGAAGAGGCCTTCGTTCGAGATGACTTCTGCTCCATCGTAGGCGGTAACGGAGCCCTCCCGGGCCTTGGTCTCGATCAACGCCGCAACGTCGATGCCCGTCGGCGCGTGGATCGCGCCTGTCGAGTCGCTCGCCGCCACCAGCACCACACCCCGCTCGCCGAGCAGACGGGCCGTCGGTCGGCCCACGTTGCCGAACCCTTCGATCGCGACGCGCGCTCCTTCCAGATCGAGCTCGCAGAAGGGGGCGGCCACGTCCGCGCAGGCGGCAAGGCCGTGTCCAGTGGCCCCGATCTCGTCGAGCGGGATCCCGCCGACCACACGAGGCAGCCCGACGGCGCGCCCGATCTCGTCCCGGATCCAGCCCATGCACACTTCGTCCGTACCCATGTCCGGGCCGGGTACGTAGTCGGTGATCGTCTCGATCGCCCGAGCGAAGGCCCGGATGACCCGCTCGCGGTCGACGGACTTGGGGTCCGCGAGGATCCCCGCCTTGCCCCCGCCGTGAGGCAAGCCGGCGCCCGCGTTCTTGAGGGTCATGGCGCGCGCGAGCCGAAAGACTTCGTCGACGCTCACGTCGGGAGCCATTCTCACACCACCCAGTGAGACGCCACACGCCACATTGTCGACGACGACGATCGCCCGCAGGCCGGACCGCGGCTCGTGGAGGTGGACCACCTGCGCCGGGCCCAGATCGTCGCAGAATCGCTCGAATTCGAAGGGCTGGCTGGTCATCGTGACCTCCGCTGCCGTTGGGGTGCTCAGGCTCGCTCTCGCAACTCCACCCGCCGAATCTTGTCCGTGACCGTCTTGGGCAGCTGGCCGAGGAACTCGATCTCTCGCGGGTATTTGTACGGTGCGGTGGCTTCCTTGACGTGCTCCTGGAGCTCGGCGCGCAGCTCGTCCGAGGGTGCGTGCCCGGGCGCGAGAACGACGAAGGCCTTCACGATCTCCGTACGCTCGGGGTCGGGCTTGCCCACGACGGCCACCTCCGCCACCGCCGGATGCTCCATCATGGCGCTCTCGACCTCGAAGGGGCCGATCCGGTACGCAGAGCTGGTGATGATGTCGTCCGCACGGGCCTCGAACCACACGTACCCGTCCTCGTCCACGCGAGCGCAGTCCCCCGTGCAGTACCATCCGTCACGGAAGCACCGGGCCGTCGCTTCGGGCGCCCCCCAGTAGCCGTCGAAGAGCCCGACGGGTCTCGTGGGAGACACACGGACGGCAATCTCGCCGACCTCGCCGGGCGGCAGACGTCGCCCCTCGGCGTCGATCACGGCCACATCGAAGCCGGGTGCCGGCAGTCCCATGGACCCGGGCCGTACGGGCAGGCCCGGGAGACCCCCACACAGGAACACCGTCTCGGACTGCCCGTACCCTTCCCGGATCGTGATCCCGGTGGCCTGGCGCCACTTCTCCAGCACCTCCGGATTCAGCGCCTCGCCGGCAGCTCGGCACTCTCGCAGCGCCAATGGTCGGAACGTATCCAGGTCCTCCTGGACCAGCATCCGGTAGACGGTGGGGGGCGCACACAACGACTCGATCGGGTAGCGCTCGAGCGTGTCGAGGGTCGCCCTCGCGTCGAACTTGCCTGGCGTGTGTGCCACGAAGGTCGTCGCTCCCCGGATCCAGGGGCCGAAGTAGCCCGCGTATGCGGTCTTCGCCCATCCGGGATCGGACATATTCCAGTGCACGACGCCCGGCTGGAGATGCTCGAGCCAGAAGTCGGCCGTGATCCTGTGACCGACGCCGTAGCTCGCATGCGTGTGCAGCACCATCTTCGGCGGCCCGGTCGTGCCGGAGGTGAAGTAGATGAGCGACGGATCGGCCGCGCGCGTGAGAACCGGCCCTCGCCCGCCCGACGCCGAGCCGATGGCATCCTCGTACCCCGTCCACCCCCCGGGCACCGTGGCCCCGCAGCACAGTCGGACCCGCACGCCGGCTGCGGCTTCACCCATGGCGTCGATCTTGGCCGCCCCCGCCTCGTGCGTCACGATGCCCGAGACGCCGGCAGCGTCGATCCGGAACTGGACGTCCTTTTGTGTGAGCTGGGTCGTCGTGGGGATGGCGACCAGATCGGCCTTCGCGAGCGCGACCATGGTCTCCCACCACTCGGGCACGCTGGGGAGGTGGACCATGACGCGGCTTCCACGCTCCAAGCCCTGGCCTCGGAGCGCGTCCGCCAGCCTGCGACTCCGCTCCTCCAGCTCGCCGAAGGTCAACCGCCGCTCGGCTCCCTCCGGGCCGATCCACCAGAGCGCCAGGGCGTCGTGCTTGTCCCTCGCCCATTGGTCGACGACGTCGTATCCGAAGTTGAAATCGTCGGGAACGTCGACACGGTACCGGTGGCGAAGGCTCCGGTACCCTTCCAGGCTCGACAGGCTGCCCGGCTTCTCGATGGTCTTCATGGCGTGAACTCGCGTCGATGACGCAGGTGGCCTGCGGCACGGTTCGGGGTCCTGCCGAACGGTGCACGAGAACGGAGCTGATCGCTGTCGGGGAAGTGGCGAATCCAGCTGTAGGACGGCGCGCGGTCCACACACGGCACCCTCCCCTTGCGTCCCTAGGGGAGAGTCTCCACATTACCCCTAGCCACACAAGGGAACCGCAGTCGCCGGAAACGCACCATGCCTCAGAATCCGAACCTCGTGCGAGGAACGCTGGACCTGCTCATCCTCAAGTCGCTCACTTGGGAGCCGCGCCACGGCTATTCGATCAGTGAGTGGATCGAGACCGTCACCGACGGCTCGCTCCTGATGGAGGAGGGGACCCTGTACCCGGCCCTGCACCGTTTGCAGGCCAAGGACATGGTCGAATCGGAGTGGGGTCTGTCCGAGAACAACCGACGGGCCAAGTACTACCGGCTGACCGCGCAGGGCGAGCAATACCTCCGAGCGGAGGCACGGGCGTGGACCCGTTACACGGAAGCCGTCGCGAGAGCGCTCGCGATGGAGTCTCCGCGGTCCTGACGGAGACGAACGGACTTGGCCCCGCGTCGCCGCCTCTTCCGTCTCCCCTTCGGAGACGCCCGCATCCGAGAGGAGGTGGACGAGGAGATCCGGTTCCACCTCGAGGCCCGCGCCGCGCGGCTCGAGCGTGAGGGAATGGCCCCGGCGGCTGCGCGCGAGGAGGCCCAACGCAGGTTCGGGGAGATCGATCGAGTCGCCGTGGAGGTGGAGGAGCTGATGAAGAGGAGAGAGCAGGCGATGAAGAAGACGGACATGGTCGACGACGTTCGGCGCGACATCTCGTTCGCAGGGCGGCAAGTGCGGAAGAGCCCCGGTTTCTCCAGCGTGGCGATTCTCACGATCGCGATGGCGATCGGCGCGACGACCGCCATCTTCAGCGTGGTCGACGGCATCATGTTGCGACCCCTGCCGTACGCCGAGCCGGACGAGCTCGTCATGATCTGGATGGACTTCACGCGTCGCGACGTGGTCCTTCCCGACAAGAGCCGGGAGTGGCTCAGCTGGCCCAACTTCGCGGACTTCCGCGATGAAGTGACCGCAGTCGAAGCCACCTCCGCTTTCCAGGACTGGTTTCCGACGCTGACGGAGCTGGACTCGGGGGCGGAGCAGCTGAGCGGCGCGATGTTCAGTCTGGGAATGTTCTCCGACGTACTCGCGGTAGCACCGGCGCTCGGCCGGGGCTTCGTGGCCGAGGAGGATCGACCGGACGGGCCCCGCGCGGTGCTGCTGAGCGACGGCTTCTGGCGTCGCGCATACGGCGGTGATCCGGACGTCCTCGATCGCACCATCCGACTCAACGACGTGCCTTTCCGGGTCATCGGCGTGATGCCGCCCGACTTCCAGCCACCGGGCTTCCTCGGCACCGACGTGTGGACCACGCTCCAGTTCGACCGCTCGAATGGTGGCGGCCGGGGAAGCATCTTCCTGCGCGCCGTGGGGCGCCTCACGGACGGAGCCCCCGTGGAGCTCGCGCGCGCGCAAGCCGCTGAGTTGGGGAGACGCTTGGAGGTCGAGTACCCGGAGGCGAACCGGGACACGGGTTACAACGTGTATCCCCTCCATTTCGACATGGTACAGGGGGCCAGCGCTGCGCTCTGGGCTTTGCTGGGAGCCGTCGGTCTCGTGCTCCTCATCGCCTGCGTGAACGTGGCCAACCTTCTTATCGCCCGTGGCATGTCACGGGGCGGAGAGCTGGCCGTGAGGGTCGCCATCGGCGCCGGTCGCCGTCGCATCCTCTCACAGCTCATGACCGAAAGCCTGCTGCTGGCCGCCCTCGGCGGTCTGCTGGGCATCGCGCTCGCCTTCCTCGGCACCGGCGCCCTCGTGCGCCTCGCCCCGGCGGGCACGCCCCTCCTCGACCAGGTAGCCGTAGACGGACGTATTCTCGTGTTCGCTGCGCTGGTCTCGATGATCACCGGAGCGTTCTTCGGCGTCTTGCCTGCGCTTCGCGCGTCTCGCACCGACCCGGCAGGCGTCCTGCGCGAGGGTGGAAGATCCGGTGCGACCCAAGGAACGGCCCGACTGCGGAACGCGCTCGTGATGGGCCAGATCGCACTCGCGCTCATGCTGCTCGTCGGCGCGGGGTTGCTCGTGCGCAGCTTCCAGAATCTCCGGACCGTGGACCTCGGCTTCGAGCCCGAGAACGTGGTCTCGATGCGGATTCAGCTTCCACCTGCCCGCTATCCGGACGCGACGGCTCGGCGTGCGTTCTTCGCCCAGCTGGAGGAGCGGCTCGACGCCATCCCCGGCGTCGAGCACACCGGCTCGATCACGAACCTCCCTCTCGCCGGATTCGACGGCGACACCAACTTCAACGTCGAGGGGGCGCCCCCTCCGGAGCGCGGCCTCGACCCGTCCGTGTGGCTCCGGAGAATCACCCCGGGGTACTTCGACGCCATGGGTCTGCAGCTCATCTCGGGCCGCGGGTTCACGACGTCCGACGACGCCGAGGCGCCACGTGTCGTCATCGTGAACGAAACCCTCGAGCGGGACTACTTCGGCGGGAACGCGCTGGGCAAGCGGCTCAACCTGAACGATCCGGCGAACCCGGTGTGGCGCGAGGTCGTGGGGGTCGCCAAGGACATCAAGAACTTCGGCGTTCGGGCCGAGAGCCGAAACGCGCTCTACCTGCCCTACGCCCAGGCGCCGACCGGCTTCATGTTCACGGCGGTGCGCACGTCGATCGAGCCCGAAGCGGTCATGGGCGACATCCGATCCGAGGTCGCACGGCTGGATCCGGACATCGCCCTGGCGCAGCTGCAGCCCATGGAGGAGCAGGTCTCCGCGTCGCTCGCCGTGGACCGTTTCACCACCTCGTTGCTGGGAGGCTTCGCGGTGGTCGCTCTCCTGCTCGCTGCGGTCGGCCTCTACGGGGTCGTGTCCTACAGCGTCGGGACCCGGCTCAGGGAGATGGGCGTGCGCATGGCGCTGGGAGCGCCGGGCGCCGGCATTCGCGCGCTGGTGCTGCGATGGGCCCTCACGCTCGCGGCGGGGGGCATCGTGCTCGGCGCGGCCGGGGCGGCCGGCGTGACCCGGCTCATCGAAGGATTGCTGTTCGATGTCGAGCCCACGGACGTCACGACCTTCGTGCTCGTCTCCCTGGTCATGGCGCTCGCCGCGGCGCTGGCGAGCCTGATTCCGGCGGTGCGCGCCACGCGGATCGACCCGATCGAGGTCCTCAGGGCGGAGTAGCCCGAGAGCGGGGCCGCTATGGGACGGTGTAGACGTCCCCGCTCTCCAGCCGCTTCTGGTCCTCGTATGGTGCGGCGACCCGCCGGTACAGCTCGAGCTTGGCGCACTCGAGCACACCGATCGCCTCGTTCAGGTGATCGTAGCGCAGGCGCCCCTCGGAGCCCGCGCTCCGTGAGAGGTATGAATCCACCAGACGGGTCAGGGCGTAGTTGAGCTCCCCCGCACTCCGGGGAGCCTCGCCCGCTTCGATCCTGCTGCGCGCGTCCTGCGTGATGTAGGGCACAACGAGCCTCCTTCGGGCCTCAGGTGTCTTGCTCCCCGTGCTGCAAAGCCGTGATGGCATCCCTGAGCGCCTGCTCGACCCTCGACTTGTCGGGAGCCGCGATCGCATCGGGATCGAGAAGCAGCGAAAAGCCCTCGATCTCGCCTTGGAGCGCCGGACCTCGCGTCGCGTTCTCGAGACCGATCACCTGATACGTGCGGATCGGCTCGTGGAAGCCCTTTACCTGGATCGGCTCTCGCTCCACGCACTCGTAGTGGGACCGGACGAGCTCGTAGGTGGCCTCGGAAATGAGGATCTCGCCGGGTTCGGCAGCACCCTCGATGCGCTCAGCGAGGTTCACGCTGTTGCCGATGATGGTGTACTCCATCCGGCTCTCGCTGCCGAAGTTACCCACCGTGCAGTAGCCCGTGCTGATGCCCATGCGGACCTGGAAATCGCCGCGGATCCCGTGGGTCCGCCACTCTTCGGCCAGGCGGCCGACGGTCTCTCGCATGTCCCAGGCCATCGCCAGGCACGCGACGGCGTCCTCCTTGATCCCCCTCGATTCCGGGTCGCCGAAGAAGACCATCACGGCATCGCCGATGAACTTGTCGAGCGTTCCGCCGTGGCGGGTCACGATCCGCGCCATGGTGTCGAAGTAGCTGTTGAGCTGGTAGCTCACGTCTTCGGGCTCCATGCCCTCGGTGCGCGCGGTAAAGCCGACGATGTCCGAAAAGAAGACCGTGAGCTTCTTCCGTTGCGTGAAGATCGTGGCGTCCGAATCGCCCTCGAACATGCTCTTGTAGAGAGGGGGCGACAGGTAGCGCGAGAGCTGAGTCGAGAGGCGCTCCAGCTTCGCTTCCCGCTCCTTGAGCTCCCGGTTGACGGTGAAAACCTCCGACACCAGCGGGTTCACCATCCTCTGCTGCAGCACGACCCCGACCACCATCGCCAAGACCGCGAAGAAAAAAGTCACCCGTGCCGCGTGATAGAAGGGAGAGCGGATCTCCGTCAGATCGATCTTCGCGACGAGCCCAGCCTCGAGGAACGGCAGGTACTGGTAGGCCGCGAGTACTTCGTCGCCATCCGCGTCGCGCCCCTGCATGACCCCCGACGCACCCGAGACGGCCTGGGCCATCGGCACCCCGCTCACCCCGTCGAAGAGAACGGGGTCGGGGAGCCGGAAGTCGTTCTCCGGCTCCGGGAGGAGGAAGTGGATGAGCGAGTCCTGCCTCTGCCCGAGGACGATCTGGCCCGTTTCGCCGAAGCCCCGGTACCGGTAGTGGGACTCGCGAAGCTGTGAGAGCGTGGCCGCCCGGCTGGACCGCCCCTCGCGGGCGTTCACCGCATCGAACTTGGCCACCGCCTCAATGAGCCGGGCCTGCGATTCAGCCAGCTCCACGAGCTGGACCCGGGTCCGCTCCAACACGACGCCGTACAACGTCCAGAACGCGGCGGACGTCACGATCAGCGCGATGGCCGTCATGATGAGGGCGGACGTGACCCGGATCTGACGCTGCCCGAGCTCCAAGTCTCACCCTCCCTGCGCCGCGCGCCGGCGGATGCGCTCGAACGTCTCGGAGCGGATCTGAGCCACCCGCCCGTGGATGAGCATCTCCTTCAGGATGGCCTCGATTGCGGGCACCAGCGCAGCGTGCTCTTCGTGCAGGTAGTGGTAGAGCAGGTAGGTGTCCATCACGCCGTTCATGTGGACGCTCTCGTCGAGCGCGCCGCGGATCAGGGCGACTTCCGTGTTGATCAACGGGGTCACGATCGCGTCAACCTGACCTCGATCGAGCAGGGCGAGAAGCTCCTCATACGTGTCGACCCGTCGGACGTCCAGACGATGGGTGAGGCGTTCGGCCGCGATGATCCCGCGCACGATCCCCACCTCCAGGCCCTGAAGGTCGAGCCAGCTTCGGGGCTCGAGCTCGGGGTCGCGCGAAAACACCCCGACCTCGATGTAGTTGATCGGGATGCCGACCTGCACGAGAGTCGGGTATTGGCCCGTGATCCCGTCGATGCGATGGACTTCGCCGTCGGCCCCTCCCGACGAGGACCGGCGCAACGCGAGGTCCCCGGCCAATCGCTCCACACCGATCTCGACACCGAGACGCTCGTATGCCTCGACGAGCACCGCGATCCCGATCTCCGCCTCGTACGAGTCCTCGACCGTCACCAGCGAGAGCGACGCGGGCAGGTGCTGGGCCCGAAGCGACCCGGCCCATCCGACGAGG
>JBDHDM010000035.1:0-17447 GCA_039591515.1 Gemmatimonadota bacterium
GGTCGGGCCGCGGCCGCGGTGGCGCGCGCGACCTCCAGCAAGGTCCCGTACTCGACGCCTGACGGGCACACCGGCTCACACGCCCTGCAGCCCAGGCAACGGTCGATGTGCGTCTGAAACGCGGGCGCCCCCGGGTCCAACCTCCCCTCGACCACGGCCTGCATGAGATAGAGGCGACCTCTCGGCGAGTCGTTTTCGTCGCCCAACCGGTTGTAGGTGGGGCACGCGGGCAAGCAGAAGCCGCAGTGCACGCAGGGCAGAAGGCGTTCCTTCTGGGCCTCCAGCGCTGACGCGAGTCCCCCCGCTGATTGACTGTCCACGATCACACCCGGGCCGGCCAGAAGACGCCAGCGGGGTCGAAGGCGCTGCGGATTCCCGCAGTGAGCCTGGCCTCGGCGGTCGGAAGCTCTGTGCCGACGTTCGGGCCGCTGCGCCCTCGAGCCACGCGAAGCGCTCCGCCGACTTCCTCGACGGCGCTCGTGAGCTCCCTCACGCCGCTCGCATCCAGCCCATCGAAGCCGAGACGCACCCGCCCGGCGTACGCGTCGATCATGGCCTCGCCGACTCCGTGGCCGCGGATCGTTCGCCAAAGCGCGGGGAGCCTGGACGGTCGCACCGACACTTCGATGGAGAGCGGGAGGCGCGCCGCCCGGTCGCGGGCGTCACTGGCCTTGGCCCGAGCCACGGAGCCGGGGAGACGCTCGAAGGAAAGGCCCAGGTGATCCTCCAGCGTACCCTGGTCCGCGTCGACCGTCCGTGGGGCTCCGTGGAGCCTGACGAGGAGCGCGGCCTCCGGCCCGTCGACGACCACGGATGACATCGGCAGCACCGGTGCCGTGCCGACGGCGAGCGCGACTCCCAGGAGTTCGGCGACGTCGGTCGCACCGACCCGGAGAAGTCGGTCTTCGCCCGGCTCGGGAAAGGCACGGAGGCAAACGGACGTGATGACCGCCAGCGACCCCCGACTCCCGGTCATCGGCTTCAGGAGATCAAACCCCGCGACATTCTTGACGACTCGTCCGCCGAGCCGGAGAACACGCCCGTCGCCGGTCACGGCGGTCAGCCCCAGGACATGGTTGCGAAGCTCACCGTACCCCGTCCACAACGGTCCCGAGGCACCCTCCGCCACCAACCCACCCAGGGATCGCTCGAACACGAAGGGGGGATCACACGGGACCCATTGCCCCTCCTCGCGGAGCGCTGCGTCGAGCGCCCGCATCGGCGTGCCGGCTCCCGCGGTCAGCGTCAGGTCTGCGGCTTCGTAGATGTCGATTCCGGAAAGGCGATCGACCGAGAGCGCGATCCATCTGCCGTCGGCCTCCTCGGGGGGCGTGCTTCGCAACATCACGCGACTCGCGCTTCCCACGGGCAGTACACCCACACCGACGCCGCTCGCCCAGGCCAGGACTCGGGCCACGTCTGCGGTCGAAGTCGGATGCGCAACACAAGCCGGCTCGGACAGACCCGACGCCTCGATCGCCGACGTGAGGCCGGGGAGGTGGCCATGATCCGAGACCGCGCCGTCCGGCAGCATGTCGGCGAGTGCGGTCGCGGTCGTCACGCGCCCGCCTCCAACGCCGAAGCGGCAGGCCGATCCGGCAGGACCTTGCCCGGGTTGAGGCGTCCCCCCGGATCGAACACTCGACGGACGCGATGCAACATATCCAGCTCCACATCGTTGTGGACCAGATCCATGTAGCCTCGCTTGTCGACGCCCACCCCGTGCTCACCCGTGATCGTGCCGCCCACGGCTACACAGAGCTCCATGATCTCGCGCGAGGCTCGCTCGACACGCTCCAGCTCGGCTGGGTCGCTGCGGTCGAACAACAGGTTCGGGTGCAGGTTCCCGTCCCCCGCGTGGAAGACGTTGGCGATCGTGAGACCATACTCTTCCCCGATCTCTGAGATGCGAGCCAGCACCTCCGGCAGCCGCGTTCGAGGAACGGTCGCGTCTTGCACGAGAAGGTCCGGCGCGATCCGACCCATGGCCCCGAACGCCTTCTTGCGCCCCTTCCACAGCCCCGTGCGCTCTTCTTCGGAAGTGGCTCGACGAACCTCGCGTGCTCCAGCGTCCAGGCAGCACGCCGCCGCACGGTCGGCGTCCTCATCCAGGCCTACCTCCGTGCCGTCGAACTCGACCACGAGAGCGGCTCCGACGCCTTTCGGGTAGCCCGCAGCGAACACGCTCGCCTCCACCGCCTCGATCGTGGCCTTGTCGACGATCTCGACGGCGGCGGGCATCAAGCCGGAGGCGATGATGGCCGTTACCGCCCGTCCGGCCGCCTCCACCGTGTCGAAGACCCCCAGAAGCGTGCGCACGCCCGGCGCCAGCGGGAGCAGTCGCACCTCGATCTCGGTCGCGATTCCGAAGCAGCCCTCCGAGCCTACGAAGAGGCCGGTGAGATCGAGCCCACCGAGCGCCTCCCTTCCCGCGCCACCGAGCCGGGCGACCTCACCGTCCGCCAGCACCACCGTCAGGCCGGTCACGTACCGAGAGGTGACCCCGTACTTCAGGCAGTGCGGCCCGCCCGAGTTCTCGGCGACGTTGCCCCCCAGCGTGCACGCGCTCTGGGACGAGGGGTCTGGCGCGTAGTAGAGGCCGTGCGGGCGCGTCGCCTCGGTGAGGCGCGCGTTGATCACTCCCGGCTGGACGGTCGCCAGGCGGTCGGCCGGATCGATGTCGAGCACGCGGTTCATCCTGGCCGTCCCCAGCACGACGCCGTCTTCCGTCGGGAGCGCGCCCCCGGAGAGACCGGTCCCGGCCCCCCGCGGAACGATGTCGACGCCCTCTCGATGCAGGAGCGTGACGACCTGCGAGACTTCCTCCGTCGACGCGGGCAGCACCACGGCACGCGGCGACACACGATAGGCGGTGAGGCCGTCGGACTCGTAGGCGAGCAACCGATCCGGGTCGGTGATCACGTGCGTGGCCCCCACGACGTCCTCGAGCGCACGCACCAGGCCGGTGGGAAGGGGACGACTCATGCGTCACCATATCGCGCGCCGGAGCGAGCGGGCAACACGATGCCGCTCACGCGTCGCCGGACTCGGATCGTACACCGCGCACGCCCCTCACGAAGTCCACGAGAGCGCCGAGAGATCGCTTGGCCGCATTGCGCACCGACGACGGGAGCTCGGTACCGTAGACACGATCCAACAGGTCGTCCAGGTCGGCCCCGGGCGCCTCGCGGAGCGCGGCCGCGACCTGCTCGATTCGGCGCCGACGATGTCCCTCGAAACGATCCAGCGCGCGGTCCACCTCCCGCAGCTCGGGTCCATGCGCCGGGTAGAGCACGGACACGCCGAGCGCGCGGACGCGGCCCAACGAATCCAGATAGTCCGCTACACAGCCCGGATACTCGGCGACCCAGGTGGTGTCACCTTCACCGAGGAGGAGGTCGCCGACGAAGAGCGCGTCGGCGTCCGGCCAACGGAAGCACAGGTGCTCGGGCGTGTGACCCGGCGTGTGGACGGCTTCCAGTACGCCATGGTCGGTGTGCACCTCGTCTCCATGCGCGATCGTGCGGTCGACTCGGAGGGCACCCGCGAGGAGCGCCTCGGGTCCCCACACGGGCGCGTCGATGAGGGCCGCCAATGGTCCGGCGGCACCCGCATGATCACGGTGCCCGTGGGTGAGGAGGATGGTGACCGCTTCGGCGCCGGCTACCCGTGCGGCAAGGGCACGAACGTGGGGTCCCACGTCCGGGCCCGGATCGATGACCGCAACCCTCCGGCTCCCAACCAGGTACGTACGCGTGCCGTCGAGCGTGAACGGCCCGGCGTTCCCGGCGTTGAGGAAATCCGGACCAGCGGTCAGGAGGCCCGTTGCTCCGCGACCAGTTGCTCGGCGAGCTTGTCGGCCACGCCGATCAGTTGGATCTCGTCCTCTTCGGTGAACGCACCCTTCGTCTCCGAGTCGAGGTCGATCTGACCGAAGATCTCGTCCCCGGCCCGAATCAGGATCACCAGCTCCGACTCCACCTCCGGCGAGCAGGCGAGATAATTCTCCTCTTTACTCACGTCCGGGATGTTGAGGTTCGTACGCTCGGCGACCGCGCGTCCGCAGACGCCCGTGCCAACCGGGATCTTGGCGTGCTCCGTGGGCTCACCGACGTAGTTGTGAAGCCAGAGCTCGTCGCCTTCACCGAGCAAGTACACGCCGACCCAGTCGAACCGCTCGTCCTCGGAGATCACCCGTACCGCTTTTCGGAGAAGCGCATCGGAGAGATGCCCTTCGTCTCGCATGTCCTGCAGTTCCTTGATGAGGTTTCCGCCGTCCATTGCATTCATTCCGAATTGTGGGGTTCGGCTCGGTGCAGCGCGGGCCCGACCGAGCTTCCTGCGGAGGACGATCCGAACGGAGCGTCCCGGTCCCGGGAGCCGGCGCCCCTCCGCACGAGGGGATTCCGCGGTCCCGACCTCGGGGTCCGAACGGTAGAGAAGCCGGGAAGGAGCGTCAACGAGTCGGGGAGGTCCCGGCTTGAAGCCGATGCCCCGCTCCCGGGACTCCGACGCCGCGAAGTCGCCGTGCGAGCGCTTCGGTCCATCGTGGAGTCCCGTCGGTCTACCGCGGGGTGAAGTCGGTGTCCGGGCTCAGATTCCGGATGAAGGCGGCGATCAAGCGAGCCGTGTTGAAGAGGTCCTCGATCGACACGACCTCGTTGGGAGAGTGCATGTACCTGTTGGGCACGGATACCAAGCCCGTGGGGACCCCCGTCCGTGTGAGGTGGATCCCGTCCGCGTCGGTCCGAGTCGCCTTTGGCGATGCCTGGATCGTGAAGGGAATCCCCTCTTGCTCCGCCACGGCGGCGAGCACCTCGAACACCTGGTTGTGAGCCGCCGAGCCGCGGCTGAGCACGGGACCGCCGCCCAACTCGTGCTCCCCGAGCTCCTTCTTTTCGATGTCCGGCACGTCGGTGCTGAAGGTGACATCGACGACGATGGCAACATCCGGGTCCAGCGCGTATGCGCTCGTCCGGGCTCCACCTCCCTGGTACCCGATCTCCTCCTGCACCGTCGCCACCGCCGTCGCTCGCGCACGCACGCCGTCGGGATCGTCCGCCAGCAGGCGAATCGCCTCGAGGACGACGAACGCGCCGATGCGGTCGTCGATCGCACGGCTCGCGATCAGGTCCCCCGCGAGGCGGACCATGCCCTGTGCGATCACCATCGGATCGCCGACCCGGATCCCGAGAGCGGCCACCGCGTCTCGGTCCTCGGCACCGACGTCGACCCACAGCTGGCGAGTCTTGGACGCCTTCGAGCGGTCCTCGGGCTCGATCAGATGGATCGCCTTCTTGCCGATGACGCCCGGCACGTCTCGCTCGCGACCCAGGACGGTCACGCGTTGTCCAACGAGCACCTGGGGGTCCCATCCACCGATCTCGTCGACGAAGAGGAAGCCCTGCTCGTCGACGTACGTGACCTGAAGCCCGATCTCGTCGATGTGGCCGGCCAGCATCACGCTCGGCCCACCGTCGGGGTTCACGGTGGCGAACGAGTTGCCGCTCACGTCCACCGTCACGTCGGACGCGAAGCGCTCCGCCTCCTCGCGCCAGACTCGCGATGCGCGGACCTCGAAACCCGAAGGTCCCGGTGCGTCCAGCAAACGTTCCAGAAACGAAATATCTCGGCTCATCGGGACAACTTACTCCATGCCGTCGAGCGCTTCCATGTCGAGCGGCGCCCGAGATTCGGACCCCGGGCTCCTTGCCGCGCTTCAGGGGGCACGACCAGGTTCTCGGACCCTTACCCGAGCCACCACCGGAGCAGAGCTCATGGCAAACGGACGTGACCCCGAGGCGAGCCGAGACGTGGATCCCGACCGAACCGGGACAGCCGATAGGCTCGGAGTAGCGCCGGCCGCCCAACCCACGCTGCGACGACGGGACTTCGTCAAGCTCGGTGGTGCGGGTGCCGTCGCGACAGCCCTCGGGGGCGCCGGGTGCGCCTCGGACGCCGCCGGCCCGGGGTCGTCGGAGTCCGTCGAGCAGTGGTGGCTCGAAGAGTCCTTCGATCTCGAGGAAGCCACGATCGCCGAGCTCGGTGCCAGCATGGCGTCCGGCGGACGCACATCGGTCGAAATCACGGAGCTCTACCTGGACAGAATCGCGCGTCTCGACCGTGACGGACCGAGGCTCCGCTCCATCATCGAGACCAACCCAGAAGCTCTCGAGATCGCCCGACGCCTGGACGAAGAGCGCTCCCGCGGGGAGCTCCGCGGCCCCATGCACGGCATCCCCATCGTGCTGAAGGACAACATCGACACGGCGGACCGCATGACGACGACCGCGGGCTCCCTCGCCCTCGAAGGACACACTCCCGCGCAAGACAGCGGCGTTGCTGACAAACTGCGGCAGGCCGGGGCGATCCTCCTCGCGAAGGCCAACCTCTCGGAGTGGGCGAACATCCGCTCCTCGCGATCGAGCTCGGGTTGGAGCGCACGTGGCGGCCAATGCGGAAACGCCTTCGCCGTCGATCGCAACCCGTGCGGTTCTTCCTCGGGCTCCGGTGCATCCGTCTCGGCCAACTTCTGCGCCGGCGCCATCGGAACGGAAACCAACGGCTCGGTCGTCTGCCCCTCCTCGGTCAACGGCGTGGTGGGAATCAAGCCCACCGTCGGCCTCGTGAGCCGCGCCGGCATCATTCCGATTGCGCACACACAAGACACGGCGGGTCCCATGGCCCGGACTGTGGCCGACGCGGCGGCCATCCTGTCCGCGATCGTCGGACCCGACCCGCGGGACCTTATGACCGAGCCCTCGGCCCGCTTCTCCGGCACGGACTACACCCAGTTCCTCGCCGTGGAAGGGCTGGCCGGCGCGAGAATCGGGATCGAGCGGAGCCACTTCGGGAACCACCCGGGGGTCGACGCCCTGATGGAGGATGCGATCGAAGCGATGTCCGCCGCCGGAGCCACGATCGTCGAGGACACGGTCATCGAGACGAGGCGCGACTTCGGCCAGGCCTCGTTCCAAATCCTCCTCTACGAGCTCAAGGCCGACCTTGCGGCATATCTCGAGATGTCCGGGCGACCCAACGGAATGGCGACGCTGGCCGACATCATCGCGTTCAACGAAGAGAACGCAGATCGGGAGATGCCCTACTTCGACCAGGAGATCTTTCTCATGGCGCAGGAGAAGGGCGATCTGACCTCACCGGAGTACCTGGAGGCTCTGCGCACGGCAGGTGAGCTCTCGAGGGCACAGGGGATCGACGCGGTCATGGAGCAGCACGCCCTGGATGCGATCGTGGCTCCGACCACCGGGCCGGCGTGGAAAGTCGATCTGGTGACCGACGATGGGTCGAGCTACGGAAGCTCCGGGGCGGCGGCGATTTCGGGGTATCCGAGCATCACGGTCCCGAACGGATACGTGTTCGGGATGCCGGTCGGAATCCTCTTCTTCGGACGCGCGTGGAGCGAAGACGTGCTCATCCGACTGGCCTACGCCTACGAGCAGGCGACGATGCACCGGCGCCCCGGTCGAATGCCCCTCTCGCTGGACCTCGCGAACCTGTAGGTCGCTCGGACGGCACCATCCAGGTTTCGTCCGACGGGGAGCGGGATGCGACCCCGGCGGCGGCACTACTCGTCCTCGATGACGATCTGCTTGCTGGGGTCCATACCGGGCGGGACCGAGCGGCCCCCTTCCTCGAACGGCTCCCCGATGGTGTGGGCGCGACGGGTGTCGGGACTCGGGCCGGGGGGTCCGAAACCGAACCCGGCGCCGCCGAACGACGCCATGCTCACGACCTGCACGGTCCCGTCGGCGATCTGTTTCTCGAGGCGCCTTCGCACCCTCCGCTGGAGCCAGCGGCGCGTCGGCGGCAGCAGGAGGGCGAACCCCGCGAGATCCGTGAGAACACCCGGAGTGATGAGGAAGGCGCCCCCGATCAGCACCGAGATGCCGTCCATGAGCGCTTGTCCGGGGAGCTTGCCCGTGGCGAGCTCGCGCTGAAAGCCGAGGAACACGCGCAGGCCCTCCGCTCGAGCCAGCCACGCCCCGCTCACACCAGTGAGCATGACGAGCGCGAGCGTGGGCAGGAGGCCAACGATCTGGCCGAGCTCGATCAGGAGCATCAGTTCGATGATCGGAACGACCACGAAGAGGAGCGCGAGGCGCCCGAGCAGGTTCATGGGTATCACTACACTACTTCGGGTACGCTAGGTTCAGGGGACCGAGGTCGGACCCTCGGGGTAGCTTGCCCACCCATCTTCCCACTTCGCGAAGCTCGGCTCGAACGCACGGTTTCGATTCGTCTTCGCGCCACCAGACACCCCCCCCACGCAGCGATGGAGCAGACCTACTTCCGGAAGGGCTTCGGACTGAAGAAGGAGCTTCGCCCGCTCATCGATGCCGAGTATCAGTCGGCGCTCGTGGAGCAGATCCGGTCACGTGGATACGCCGACACCTTCGGCGATGTGACGGTTCGCCTCGCGCAGGAGTTCGGGTTCTGCTACGGCGTCGATCGCGCGGTCGACTACGCCTACGAGACGGTTCACAAGTTCCCGGACAAACGGATCTTCCTGGTCGGCGAGATCATCCACAATCCACACGTGAACAAGCGGATGATCGAGATGGGGATCTCGTTCATCTATCCCGACGCCACGGGGCGCTTCGACTTCTCGGGCATCACCCCCGGCGACGTCGTCATCCTCCCGGCGTTCGGCGTCACGCTGCACGACTTCGACGAGCTCCGCGCCATCGGGTGCGTCCTCGTGGACACGACGTGTGGCTCGGTGCTCCACGTGTGGAAGCGCGTCGAGAACTACGCCAAGGACGGCTTCACCGCTGTCATCCACGGCAAGCACACGCACGAGGAGTCGCGGGCCACGGCGTCACAGGTGAACAAGCACGAAGGGGGAAAGTACATCATCGTCCGCGACATGACCGAGGGGCGGCTACTCTTCGACTACGTCGCGCGACGCCCGGGCCACCTGACCAGGGAGGAGTTCATCGAGTACTTCGAGGAGAAGGCCTCCCCCGGCTTCGATCCCGACCGCGACCTCGAGTACGTCGGTGTGGCCAACCAGACCACGATGCTCGCGAACGAGTCCCTCGCCATCGGCTGGAAGGTTCACGAAGCGATGGTGGAGCGCTTCGGGGAGGAGCACGCGTCGACGCACTTCCGGTCGTTCGGCACGATCTGCTCGGCCACGCAGGAGCGACAGGACGCCGTCGCCGCGATGATGGAGACACCACCCGACGTCATGCTCGTGATCGGTGGGTACAACTCCTCCAACACGAACCACCTCGCCCACCTGTGTCGCCAGCACACCGCGACCTTCCACATCGAGGACGCGGCTTGCATCGACGTGGAGTCCGGCCAGGTCCGTCACAAGCCCGAGCTCGACCCCCACGCTCCCGAGGTGAGGGAGCTCGACTGGCTACCTGAAGGCCCGTTTCAGCTCGGCATCACCGCCGGCGCCTCGACTCCGAACAACAAGATCGGTGAAGCGCTCCTGCGCATCCTCACGATCCGAGGAATCGAGGTGGGCGAAGAGGTCGAAGCCCCCGCCTGACCGTCGGTCGACCTAGAGGTCCTTGTCGCGGATCCCGGTTCCCAAACGCTTCAACAGCTCGGCCAACATCCGTTGCTCGTCGGGGTCGAGGTGTCGCGACAGGTGCTCGACGTACGACGTATGTCCGGGGAACACTTCGGCAACCAGATCCCGCCCCTCGGGTGTCAGGCGGGCCTGAATCACGCGCCGGTCGTCCGGTCGTCGGAATCGGTACACCAGCCCCTGGTCCTCGAGCCGGTCCATAACGTAGGTCACGTTGCCGCCGGTGACGAGCAGCTTGTCGGCGAGCTCGCCCAGCGAAAGCGGTCCGAGATGGTACAGCGCCTCGAGCGTCCCGAACTGCGGCGTCGTCAGTCCATAATCCTGGACCTTCGTCGCGATGGCCTTGGCGTACGTCGCGTAGCACCGAGCGAGGGTGACCCAGAGCCGCAACGCGGTCTCTTGGTCATCCGTCCAATCGCGGTCCGCAGGACGATCCAGATCAGGCTTCATCGTCTCTGTCACTCTGCTCACACCATCCTCTCCGCTTCCGAATCCGCCTAGATGTGGATCGGTCGGCCCAGGGACGCAAGGGCCCCCTCCGCAACACCCTCCGACAGCGTCGGGTGCGGATGCATGGCCTTCTCCATTTCCTCGACCGTGGACTCGAGGTGCCTCCCGACGACGAACTCCGCGATCAGCTCGGTCGCGTGCGGCCCGACGATGTGCGCTCCGAGGATCTCCGAGTACTCCTTGCCACGTATGATCTTCACAAAGCCGTCCGTATGGCCCGCCGCGACCGCACGGCCGATGCCCACCCAGGGGAACTTGCCGACCTCGATGTCGTGACCGGCTTCCTTGGCCTGCTCTTCGGTCAAGCCGACGGACGCCACCTCCGGATGACAGTACGTGCAGTTGGGCACGTTCGAGTAGTCGACCGTCCCGTGGCCCTGGCCGGCGATGTGCTCGACGCACACGATCCCCTCATGGCTCGCCTTGTGCGCGAGCAGCTGGCGACCGGCGACGTCGCCGATGGCGTAGATCCCCGGCACGTTGGTGCGGAGCTGGTCGTCGACCGTGATAAAGCCCCGGTCGTCCACGTTCACGCCGGCGGTGTCCAACCCGAGGTTCTCGGAGTTCGGCACACGGCCAACCGCCGAAAGGACGTAATCCACGTCCATCGTCTGCGTCTCGCCCTTCTTGTCGGTGAAGGTGACGGTCACCCCGTCGGCCTTGACCTCACATCCTTCGAAGCGCGCCCCCGTATGGATGTCCATGCCACGCTTCTTGTACGTGCGCTCCATGAACCTCGAGACCTCGGCGTCCTCGAGCGGGAGGATACGATCCAGCGCCTCGACGATCGTGATCTTGGTACCGAAGGAATCGTAGACGTCGGCGAACTCCATTCCGATGGCCCCGGCGCCGACGATGAACAGCGACGCCGGAGCTGCCTTTTGCATCAGCGCGCCGGTCGACGACCAGATCCGATCCTCGTCGATCTCGAGGACGGGCAAGTCCCTCGGCCGAGACCCGGTGGCGATGATGACGTGGCTGGCACGATGGGCCGTCTTGCTGCCGTCGGCCGCTTTCACCTCCACCGAGCCAGCTCCCGCGAGTCGGCCGAAGCCCTGCAGGTGCGTCACCTTGTTCTTCTTGAAGAGGTGGGCGATCCCATTGGTCATCTGCTTGACGACACGACGGCTCCGCTCCTGCGCCGGCGCCATGTCGAAGGAGACCTCCTTGGCCATGATTCCGTGTTTCTCGCCATCCTTCATCTCGTTGACCAGGAGGGCGCTGGTCAGCAGCGCCTTCGTGGGGATACAGCCGATGTTGAGACACACACCGCCGAGGTCGGCGTCCTCGACGCAGGCCACGTTCATCCCGAGCTGGGCTGCGCGGATGGCGGCGACGTAGCCCCCAGGGCCACTACCGATGACGATCAGGTCGAAGTTCGTGTCGGCCACGCGGGCTCTCCCTCGTATGGAAAGGGTCTGCGTCGGACCCTGGAATTCGGACGGCTCTGAGCACTCGAAGGTAGAAACGCGTTCGAGGGCGGTAAAGTCGGCGCGGCGCCCGGATGACACCCGTGATTGGCGTCACAAGGACAGCTCCGAGAGGTTGGTGGCATGCAATCTCTGAGGGTCGTGTTCGTCGTCCAGGGTGAGGGCCGAGGCCACATGACGCAGGCGCTGACGTTGGCGTCGCACCTGCGTGATGCCGGTCACGAAGTCATCCACGCGCTGGTCGGCCGCAGCCCCTGGCGATCCGTGCCGACGTACTTCCGCGACGGGATCGATACCCGGGTCACCGAGTTCGACGCGCCCGCACAGGCGCCCGGGCCGGACGGGCGGGCCGTGTCCCCGACGCGCACATTGGGAGACGTCGTCCGCCGCCTCCCTCGATTCGGCCGCGCGGTGGACGCGATCGCGCGCGCCTCTCGAGAGGCCGATGTCGTCGTCAACTTCCTCGACCTCATGGCCGGGATCTCGCATGGGCTGCATCCCACCCGGGTGCCCACCCTCGCGGTTGCACACAACCACGTGTTCTCCCACCCGAGCCTGAGGGGGGCGCCCGGCCCGTATCACGCTCGCAAGGCCGTATTGACGTACGCCCGCGGCACGGCGCTCGCGGCGGACCGGCGTATCGCGCTCAGCTTCGACGAGCTGCCCGACCACCCGACGGCAGGATTGCAGGTGGCCCCTCCTCTCCTTCGCCCCGGACTCCGGGAGCTCCGGCCCGAGGACCGAGGGTACCTGCTCGCCTACGTGCTCAACCCCGGCTACGCCAAGGTGCTCGCCGAGTGGCAAGAACGGCATGATGAAGTATGCGTCCATTGCTACGTAGATGGGGGATCGGCAGGACTCGGAGCCGGGACCCCGGGAGGCAGCGGGTTCTTCCCGCACGACCTCGACGCTCGGGCATTCTTGGATCACCTTGCCGGGTGTCGCGCCTTCGTCGGCTCGGCCGGTTTCGAGTCTCTCTGTGAAGCTCATTACCTGGGCAAGCCCGTGCTCGCGATACCGACGGAGGGGCAGTTCGAGCAGCGGCTCAATGCCTGGGACGCCGAACGATGCGGGGTCGCGCGCGCCGGCTCATACGCGGATCTCGACGACTTTTGGACACGCCCGCCGGCCCTTGCCCAGGGTGCCGTGGCGCGCTTCCGCGGGTGGGTCGCGCGGGCACCTGAGCTGGTGCTGGGAGCCGTCGAGGACGTCGCGCAGGCAGCCCGGTCGCGCCGTCGTCCGTCGTGACTCGGATGGAGCTCACCGTTGCCCAGGTCTCCGGGCGAAGAGGCACGGCCCGGTTCATCGACGTGCCGTGGAAGCTCTACGGCCCCTCGGACTTGTGGGTCCCGCCTCTGCGTGTGGCGGTGCAGGATGCGCTCGATCGCCGACGAAACCCGTTCTACCGGGAGGCCGACCGCGCGCTGTTCATCGCGGAGCGCGAGGGCCGCAGCGTCGGGCGGATCGCTGCCATCGAGAATCGGGCGCACAACCGGCACCATGCGGATCGGGTCGGGTTCTTCGGTTTTTTCGAAAGCGCGGATGACCCGGTCGTCGCGGCAGGGCTCCTCCACGCGGCCGAGGAGTGGCTCCGCGGCCGGGGGCTCGGCCACGCGCGAGGACCGGTCAGCCCTTCCATGAATCACGAGTCCGGTCTGCTCGTGGACGGATTCGACACTCCGCCCGCGATCATGACGCCCTGGAATCCCCCGTACTACCACGCGTTGCTGCAGGCGGGAGGATATCGACGGGCCCGTGATCTCCTGGGCTACGACATCCCGGCCGGCGGTCGGTTCGCGATCCCTGCGCACGTCGAGCGACTGGCACGTCGCACGCGGGACAAGGCGGCACTCACGTTCCGGACACTGGACGTGCGGACCCTCGAGACGGAGGCGCGCAAGGTGCTCGATCTCTATTGCGACGCCTGGCGCGGCAACTGGGGGTTCACGCCACCGTCGTGGGACGAGTTTTGGCACTCGGCGCGTGACCTCCGCAGAGTCGTCCTTCCCGAGTACTCTTTCGTGGCCGAGGCCGACGGCGAGCTCGTCGGTTTCATGCTGATGGTCCGGGACGTCAACCGAGTGCTCCGAGACGTCCCGTCGGGCCGCTTGTGGCCCACGACGCTCGTTCGGCTGTTGACACGACTCCGCCACGTACGGCACGGACGGATCCTCCTGCTCGGTCTTCGGACCGAGTACAGGAAGCGAGGGCTCTTCCCGCTGTTCGCGTACGAGGCCGCCCGGCGGGCGCACCAGACGGGCTTCGGGGGTGCCGAAGCGTCGTGGATTCTGGAAGAGAACGAGGCGCTGACGGCCCCGCTCGACGCGATGGGCCTTCGCCGGTACAAACGTTGGCGGATCTACGAGAAGGGGCTCTGAGAGGGCCTCCAGCGGTCCACAGTCGGAAGCCGTGCTCGTGGTTGGTCCCCGGAAAAGCCTCTCCCCCGTGCCCGTCGCCTGAAACTGCTCGGTGGTTACATCCGTAACGGACATATATCGCCGGCGGATGTAACGGGACGGCTTCGCTCCCGGCGGCCGTCTCAGTGAAGCCCGCCTGTCTCCGGACCGAGAGCGTATTGCCATGACCGAAACAGCCGACCTGGAAGCCGCTCTGCCGCTCTCGCCAACCGCCTTTTACGTGCTCGTCGCGATGGCCGACGGGCCGCGGCACGGATACGCGGTGGCGAGAGAAGTCGAAGAGCTCACCGACGGCCGGATCGCCATGGGCCCCGGAACGCTGTACGGGTCGTTGCAGCGCATGAGCGCGGCCGGCCTCATCGAGGAGTCGGTCAATCCCGGAGAGGATGGGCTCCACGCGAGTCGGCGCAGGTACTACGAGATCACGCCGCTGGGCAGCGCTGCGTTGCGTGTGGAGTCCGAGCGGCTCCTCCGTGCCGCCAACGTCGCCAGGGAGCGCTTGGGCACGTGAGTGAGCCAGTGAGGCCCGACGCGGTTCGGGCAGCCTATCGTCGCCTGCTCGGGCTCTACCCGCGGGCCTTCCGGGAACGCTTCCGGGACGACCTCCTGCAAGCGTTCGACGACCGGCGCTCGGAGCCACGCTTCAGCGGCACGGTGGGCGGGCTGCGCCTGGTGCTCTTCCTGCTGCGCGACTTCGTCACGTCGGTGCCGATGACACACGAAGCGAGAAACGAAAAGAGAGGGGTAGAAGGGATCATGCACGACATTATCCGAGACCTGCGCTTCAGCGTTCGCATGTTGCTGAAAAACCCGATGTTCACGGTGGCCGCGGTCACGACCTTGGCGCTCGGTATCGGTCTCAACGCGGCGACGTTCTCTGCGGTTCACGGCTTGTTGCTCAGCCCGCTACCGGGGACCGAGGACCCGGACGAGCTTGTACTCATCTACCGCGAATGGCCGGGAATCGAGTACGGATCCGTTTCGGTACCACACTACCAGGACGTGCGCGATCGCACGCCGGACGTCTTCGAAAACGTCTCCTCTTGGTACTTCGAACCTCTCTCCGTCGCATCGGACGGGCGTAGCGAGCGGACGATCGGCATGGTCGTTTCCGCGAACTTCTTCCAGACGTTCGGAGCACAGCCGCCCCTCGGACGCGCGTTCATTCCAGGCGTCGAGGATCGAGACCCGGGTGCCCACGCGGTCGCGGTGATCAGCCATGGCTTCTGGCAGGCGCGCTTCGGCGGGGATCGGGACATCGTCGGACGTACCATCACGCTCAACGGGCACCCCTTCGAAGTCGTCGGGGTCGCGCCCGAGGACTTCCGCGGGCCGGTCAACTTCGCGTCTCCGCCGCTCTACGTCCCCCTCATGATGGCCAACGTCCTCACCCCGGCGTTCAACCGGCTGGAGGCGCGCGGCAGCAACAACATGAACGTCGTGGCGCGCCTGCAGGACGGCGTCTCGGTCGGCCGGGCGCGCGAACAGCTCGACGCCATGCTCGTACAGCTGCGCGACGAGTATCCGCGCTTCTACGAGAACCAGGTCAGCCACACCGTGGTGATGCAAAAGGATGCGGGCATCCACCCGTCCTTCGGTGATGCGCAGCGGGGGATGAGCACCGTCATGATGGTCGTCGTCGGGCTGCTGCTGCTCATCGCGTGCGTAAACGTGGCCAACCTATTCCTCGCCCGCGCCCGCGATCGGCGTCGGGAGATGGGCATCCGTCTGAGCATGGGAGCGGCGAGATCGCGGATCGTCCAGCAGCTCTTGACGGAGAGCCTCCTCTTCAGCGTCATCGCCGGTGCGGCCGGACTGGTGTTGGCGAACGTGGCCAACGGGCTCCTCGCGGGCTTCCGCCCGCCGATCGACGGGCCGTGGGCGTTCAACGTGGAGACGAACAGCACGGTGCTCTGGTTCACCGCCGCCATCTCGCTCGCGGCCGGCTTCGTCTTCGGAATGGCACCCGCGCTCCAGTCGGCAAGCCCCGATACCATGGCGGCCGTCAAAGGCGAGTCGAGTAACAGGGTCGGACGCTCCCGCGCCAGCAATGCTCTGGTCGTCGCCCAGATGGCGCTGTCGCTGCTGCTGCTGATCAGCTCCGGGCTCTTCATTCGCAGCCTCCAAGCCGCCACGCAGATCGATCCCGGGTTCGAGAGTCCGGCCAACCTGGTGATGGCCTCCGTGGACCCGGGGCTTCAGGGGTACGAGGAAGCACGCACCCGGGCGTTTTGGGACCGAATGCTCGAAGACGTGCAGGCCCTTCCCGAGGTCTCCAGTGCAGGGCTGACGCTCACGGCGCCGCTCGGCCTGGGCTCCCACGACCGTTCCGTATCGATCCCGGGCTACGAGTTCGCCGAGGGCGAGCGGAACAGCCTCCACTACACGTACGTGAGCGAGGGCTACTTCGAGACGATGGGTATCGAGGTCGTCGAAGGCCGCACCTTCACGCGGCAGGACGACGAGGGCGGACCGCCCGTCATGATGATCAACCAGCGCTTCGCCGACCGGTTCTGGCCGGGTGAGTCCGCTTTGGGGAAGATCGTCGAGACCGCCAGCAACGAATGGGAGGTCGTGGGCGTCGTCGAGACCGGGAAGTACCAGAGCCTGGGTGAGGATCCGACCGAGTTCATGTACTTCCCGCAGCGAATCCTCTTTCGAGCGGACATGGTCCTCGTGGCACGGACCGGAGGCGATCCTCAGGTCGTGCTCCAGCGGATTCAGGAGCTCGTGCGTGCGGCCGACCCGGATCTGCCCGTCTACGACGTTCGAACGATGGAGGATCACATGGGGATCGCGCTGCTGCCGGCACGCCTCGGAGGGTCCGTCCTGGGGATCTTCGGGCTGCTCGGACTCGCGCTGGCCGCCGTGGGCATCTACGGCGTGATGGCGTACTCCGTGTCCCAGAGAACGCGCGAGCTGGGCATTCGTGTGGCGCTCGGTGCCGACCGCGGGTCGGTCCTCCAGCTGGTGCTCGGCGAAGGCCTTCGGCTGGCCGCGATCGGTGCGGCCATCGGGCTGGTCGGCTCGCTTGCGGCCGCTCGACTGGTTCGCGGTCTTCTCTACAACGCGAGCGCCGTCGATCCGATCGCCTTCACCGTGGTGCCGCTCACCCTGTTGGGCGTGGCGGCCCTGGCCGTCTACGTGCCGGCCCGCAAGGCCGCGAGGGTCGACCCCATCGGAGCACTGAAGTCGGAGTAGCTCCGACGGCCTCCGCCCGGCCGCGGGCCGCCGCTCCATCACGAGCGGCGGCCCCGGCTCATCGTCTCACCTGCCCCGCGCGGGGCGCGCTCGACTCAGTCCTGCGTTACTGCGCGACCGCGCGAGTGCATCTCGAACCACTTTCGAAGGAAGAGCTGAGTGCGCAGGAAGTTCGAGGGCGTCCGCGACGTCCCGTGCCATTCGTTGTTGAAGCGCACCATCGCGGTCTCGACGCCGAGAACCTTGAGGGCGGCGTAGTACTCCTCGGTCTGTGGCATCGGCGTGCGGAGGTCGTTCACGCCGGTCATCAGCATCGTCGGCGTC
>JBDHDM010000036.1:0-17338 GCA_039591515.1 Gemmatimonadota bacterium
ACAGACAACTGGATGGGCGCCCGCGGCGGCAACGTCGGGGGAGAGCTCGGACCCGCGCTGCCGACCACGGAGGGTGCGGACGACTGGTCCATGGGCACATCGGACTTCGATGTGCCGCATCGTCTGGTGGTGGGCGTCACGGCCAGGGTCGACAACCTGCTCGTGTCGGGCCTCTACCGATTCCGTTCGGGGACGCCCTTCACCCCGCGGTATCGGATGGGTGTAGACGCGAACGGCGACGGGTCCCATCGAAACGACGTGGCCTTCGTTCCCACCGACCTGAGCGCTCTCTCCGAAGGCTGGTCGTGCCTGTCCGACCAGGGCGGCGCGTTCGCCTCGCGCAACTCCTGTCGAGGCCCTTCATCTCACACCGTCAACATCCGTGTACGGTACAACTTCGCGCAGCTCGTGGGGCAGCCGGCGAGCATCACGGTGGACGGGCTCAACCTGATCGAGACGAGCGGCGGAATCATCGACGATGCGTTGCTTCTCGTCGACCCGGACGGGACCATCACCACCTCTCCGGACGGCGGCACGGTCACGATCCCGACGCTGGTGAACGCGAACTTCGGAGAAGTCCTGTACCCGACATCGAGGGGGAGAATGCTCCGCGTCGGCGTGAGGATTGGAGGATGAAGATGCCCAACGTGCCGCGCGGGCCCCGGAAGGTGTGGCGGTTCACTCTCGCTTTCCTGGCCGCAGTCCTCGCCCCGCTCGGGTGCGGGGATGCAACCGACGTCGAGCTGATCGACGTGACCGGCTCCGGAGTCGTGTTCGGACGGGCATACCTCGACGTCGACCGAGACGGATCCCCGGGGGGTGGGGACCCCCCGATCCCGGGTGTGGACGTCGCCCTCGTCACCACCACGAGCGCCCAGGTCGTGCTGCTCGCCACCACGGACGCGGCCGGGGAGTTCGCACTCTTCGACGCTCCCGTGGGGAGCTACCTGCTGAGGCTCGACCAAGCCACCCTCGGAGACACGCTCGAAGTCCTCGGCAGCGAGGCGATCACGATCGTGCGGGGCGACACCTCACGCGTGAACCTCGGCGCCACGTACCCGACGTTCACGATCGAGGAGGTCCTCGCCGCCCCCCCGGGCCAGGTGGTCTTCACCTCAGGCATCGCCGTGAACGCCCGCCTCAACGTGGATCCGTCCGGCCAGGTGCACCTGGCCGGCGCCACGGCGTTTCTCCGAGCCCTCGGCGTCGAACGCTCCCCGATCTCGGTCGGCGACTCCGTGCGGTTGCGGGGAAGAGTGGTGGAGGACAACGGGCGCCCCGCGCTCGACGGCGTGACGGCCACCGTCCTCGTCGATTCGGTGGCGCTGGTGGTGCCGGTGGCGACGACGCCCGGCGGCGCCTCGAACGCCCAAGGCGGTGCGCTCGACGCGGCACTCGTCCGGATCAGTAATGTCCTCGTGGCCGACACGGCGACCAACGTCCTTGACCAGAGCTTCCGCTTCTGGGCCGTAGACGGGGCCGATTCCGTCGAGGTGGTCGTGCGCCCCTTCCTGGGATACGACACCTCATCCATCCAGCCCGGGTCGGTCCTGAGTGGCGTCACGGGGCTACTCAGCCCGATCGACGAGGGAGTCTCTTCGATCCGTTGGCAGATTCTCCCCCGCTCCCGCGAAGACATCGTTCCCACCCCGTAGGGCCACACCGGCCGCGTGTAGACGGGAGCGCCCGATCGCGCACGCCGACGCACCCTGCGGGGCGCGAAGTCGGGCGAGACGACACCCGGGCAGAGGGGCTCCTAGGGGCCTCGAAGCAGGGCCCGAATACGCAGCACGTGGCGCCTCCCGACCTGTCCGTGCGTGGGCACGGTGACCAGACACGAGGCCAAACGCTCGGCGCCCGGTAGGGGCGTGGGCGACTCCGTCTGGAGGGCTCCGGACTCCGGCAATTGATGGAGCGCGGTCGGGTAACCTCTGGTCAGACCATGCCTTACGCCTCGATCGGCAAGGCGATCCGCCGCCTCGCCGGAAGACGCCACGCCCGGCAACCGCAGGTACGAGGCGGAGTCCATCCCTCCGATCGGCTCGCAGGGACGAAAAAAGTCGACCGGCGCTGCGGCGTGTGAATCATCACTGCGCACGTCAGACCCGATCAACGCACCCGCGAGCCGGCGGCGCGCGTCGACCGACTCCCGCGCGGCAGCGGCCGTCCTCCCGGCAAGGGCAGCCGAAAATCTGCTGATCGGAGCCGGCGTAGTCGGCTCGTGATACCGCGTCTCTCCCAGCCCCAGGCCGGGAAGCGACGCCGGAACGCCGTAGAGGCTCGGACGGCCGAGACCCCACGCCGCGAGCGTGACGAGCGCGCTCCGGATCCCGAAGCCCGAGCGGACGCCGGGGGGTAGGACGTCCCTCACGGGCCGTGCCGTCTCGGCCGGCTCGTGAGCGGGGCGCGTCCGTGACAACAGCGCGCCCCCTCCTCCACCGGTCCACCCCTTGCCCCGGCCGAAGCTCAAGACGGTCAGGTCCCCCAGCGTGCCCGTCGCACCGAGAGGCGTGCGCGATCCCAGACCCTGCGCCGCGTCCTCGATCACGGGGACCTCCGCACGGTCACAGATTTCCCGCACACCGCCCCAATCGATCGGGTAACCGTAGAGATTCCCGACGACCACGGCGGCTACCCCGCCGGCGACCACTTCCCGTAGGCTCTCGAGGTCGGGCGACAACGTCCGCGGGTCCAGGTCGTAGAACCGAGCGGAGACCCCCGCCCCTACGGCAGCGGTCACCACGTCGAAGCACGAGTATCCGGGCAAGGCGACCGGCCCTTCCGCCTTCCGTCGGCTCCACACCACCGCCAAGGCGAGCTGAAGAGCGTGCGTACCGCTCGCGGTCAGCACCACGGATGTGGCAGCGAAGCGAGCGCGTGCGTGGTCCTCCAGCGCCCGGATCGCACGATCGCCACCGAGGAGGGCGTCACCGCCGGCTCCCACGATGGCGCCCAAGGAAAGCGGGGAGTAGACCGGCAGTTGCCGCCCGATCACGATCAGGGGAGGATGCGCGAGAAGCGAGGGCCGACGAGGTTCGTCACCGGCACGGGGAGTCGACTCCAGATCGAAGTGGCCGCGCGGTACTTCGGGCTGTCCGGGGTCGGTGTGGACGGGACACCGGCGGGCGACCACTGCAGCCACGGGAGGGGTTGGTCCTCGGAGCCCCATTGCCGCTTGAATCGGTGCGTGCCGGAGTCAGGTGAGCACCGACCGAAGTTGAACACGGAAATGCCCGTGCGCAGGCACTCCTCCATCAGGGACCAGTAGAGGAGCATGTTGGGTGCGAGACGGCTGTGCTTTCGGGACGCGCCGGCCCATGTGATCTCGAACTCCCCGTCCCAAGAAAGGCCGAGCCCGGCCGCGACGGGCTCTCCCTCGCGGCGCACGACGGCGATCACCACCGAGTCGGGGAAGGCGGACCGCGTACGAACGAAGAAGGACCGCGGGAGCACCGGCGTCCCGAGATCCCTCATGGTCGCCGAAAAGACGCCATAGAAGTCGTCGAGGAGGTGCGCCCCGAACTCGACGTCCATCCCTTCCTTCATGGGCCTACGGATCTGGCTTCTGACCTTGGCCTTGATGCCGCGCTCCCACAGCTCGTCCCGCGAATCGGGCAGAGGCTTGAGCACCGTGATCTTCCGGGAGCAGTCGTCGAGATCGGTGCCGGCCAGCGATGCACGGTTGCGCAGCTCCAATAGATCGACCCCGAGCCGCTGCGCCTCGGATCGTGCCCACGCCGCCAGGGCGCGCCGCCCGTCGACCGTGCCGACCGGCCCTCCGTAGTTCAAGAAGGGCATGGAGACCAGATAGTCCCCGAAGAGGCGGCTGCGGACGCGCACGAGCGGCAGTAAGGCCTCTACGGCGCCGGAGCCGCTCCGGGCCACCATCCAATACGTGTCGTGCCCGAGAGCGTCCTCCATGACGCCACGCCACCCGTACCGATGGCAAAACGTCCCGCCCTCGAGGTCGGCCAGGAAAGCGTCCCACTCTTCGGGAGCACCGTCGAACGACTCGACACTCAGCGACATTCCATCCCGTGGCCAGGGGACATGTTGCTCCGGCGGGCACCCCGACCGGGAGTTCTATGGCTAATGTAGCGTCCGTGAGTCTCGCACACTCGAAAGAAAGATGATCTGGAAGCTCGAGCGGGGATGGCGTTCCCTGGGCCTGCTGGCGTGGGCAGTCGCCGTCGCGGGACTCACGCTCCGGCCCGGTAGCTGGTCGGAGGATACCGGTGCGCTGTTGTCGGCCGCCTGCCTGATCTGCGGGACGGTCGGGACCGCGGACGCTCTGCTGAACATGGCGCTCTTCCTTCCCCTCGGGTTCATCGCGGGAGGGCGACGAACCATCCTCACGATGGCCCTCGTCGGCTTCGCGCTCTCGCTGGGCATCGAGGTCAGTCAGTTCTTTGTCCCTGGTCGCCACTCGAGCACCGCCGACGTGTTATGGAATACGACCGGCGCGGCTTCGGGTGCCGCCATGCGGTGGGTGGTCGCGACGCGGCTCCGACACGGGCTCCGAGGAGGCGGCCTTGCGGTGGCGCTCGCCGCCGTGGCGCTGCTGCTCGGGAGCGGCGCTCTCGGCACGCCCGCGCCGAGCGATGGGACGTACTGGGGTCAGTGGACCCCAGACTTCGACAGAGCGCCGCAATATGACGGCGCGGTCCTGACGGCCCGGCTCAATGACCGGATCCTCGACGATGGGCCGATGCGACACCCCGAGCCCCATCGCGAGCAGCTGGAGAGGGCGTGGAGTCTGAGGGCGCGGGTCGTTCTCGGTCGCGGGGCGTACGAGAGAGGGGTGGCTCCGATCGTGAGCGTGTCAGACATCGTGCACGGGCAGGTCCTGGTGTTGGGCAAGCACCGGGACCTCCTCGTCTTTCGTGAGCGGAGCCGAGCCGATGTGCTCCGATTCGCAACCCCGGACGTCCGCGTCGCCGGGGCGTTCGCTTCGGTCGCCCCCGGAGACACCGTGACGATCGCAGCACGAAGCGCCGGAGGGCGCACCTGCCTGAGCCTCGCGGAGCGCGATTGGTGTGGAGTCGGGATCGCGCCGGGGCGCGCCTGGGGGTATCTGATCCACCTCGACTCGGCACCCCTGGGGTTGCTGGCGGCAGCGGATCTCGGGTTCCTCGTGCTCCTCTTCGCTCCCGTGGGCTTCTTCGCGCGATCCCGCCGTGAAGTTGCAGTCGGAAGCGGACTTGGGGGGTCTGCCACACTCGGAGTCGTTGTCCTGACGTCCGCCGTATGGGGAGGTTGGGCTCAGTTCGTGGCGGCTTCACTCGGGCCCGTCGTCGGATGGCTGGCCCTCCAGACGCTTTCCCGCTCCGAGGGCCTGGATCAAAGCACGGCTTCGAGAGACTCCAGCGTTTGACCCACGCGCCCGAAGCGGCGCCCGCGAAGCAGGCGGTCCATGCGGTCCCAGCATCGACGGCGCCCATGGAACGTGCGCACCATCTGCAGCCTCGGAGCCGCGACGTCGGGCACCCAATCGTCGAGCTCCCACGGATGGATGTAGAACATGCCCGGAGCCCCGCGGGCTTCGGCCTGACGTAGCCCGGTGTTCACGAGCGCCAAGGGGAGCAGCCGAAAGTAGGCGCCCCCCGAGGCGGGCAGCTGACGGCCCAGGACCCGCGCGGTGGTGGATGGGAACTCCGCCAGTCGACCAGCCGACCGTTCGATCCAATAGGGGTCGGGGCCGACGCCGGGATACCCGTACGTGGGATGCCGCCGGATGGGGAAGAGACTCGCGTCGTACCGGTAGCCCTCCTCGATCAGGACGTCGAACGCCCACTCCAGCCCGGGCACGATCGAGAAGCTCGGCGCGCGGTAACCGACGACGTCCGCGCCGGAGATGTCGCGCAGGACCTGCCGACTCCGGCGTACGGACGAGCGGAAGCCATCCATGCCGAGTCGACCGACGAGCTCGTGCTCATATCCGTGGGAGGCGATCTCGTGCCCGCGCGCGGCAATGGAACGGACCATCTCCGGCTCCTGCTCGGCGAGCCAGCCCAGGACGAAGAAGGTTCCCTGGATGGAACGATCATCCAGAAAATCCAAGAGGCGATCAACGACGGCAGGTGCTCGACGCTCGAGCGCACCCCAACCCGACATCGGGAAGTGCGGCGCCATCGCCGTCGGGTGAAAATACTCCTCCACGTCGACCGTGAAGTGATGTTCCGTCATCGGACCCTTCGAAGTGTTCGCGTCCGGCCGCAGATGGCTACAAGTTAGAGTATCGGCGTCGGTCCAAGCAGCCTGACGCCGCGCCCCCCCAGCACACCGATTTCTCTTGTCCACCCCCGACGACCGACTCGAGTCCCTTCTATCCGACTACGAGCGCCGCACGCAGGACGAAACGCGGCGTATGGTTCAGCGCGCGTTCAAGCTCGAGAACTCGCGCCGTAAGGGGGCCGAGCACTTGCGCCGCTTCGTGCTGACCCACGCACGCGAGGTCGTCGAGCGGCTTCAGCAATCGGGACATCGGGTCGTCTACCAGGAATTCCTCGACGCGTATCCGCCCAACGTCAGGATGCACCTGTATCCGAAGCGAGGCCCCATGGAGCTCTCCGACCCCAAACGCTGGACGATGGAGCTCGTGTGGGGCGATCCGGAGCCCGACCGGCTCCACGCGCGAAGGTGGACGTCCAAGGGTCTCGGGGAGATGGTCGATCTGGGCTCAGTCGCCGACATCGACCTCGACGAACTCTGGGTCCGCGAGCAGTTCATGGCCTTCGTCCGTGACGCTCTGGACGTCACGTAGGACCCCTCAAGCAGGAGCTGATTCCAATGGAAGATCCCATCTTCGATCCGTGGGGCACGTACGAGGGTTCCGAGACGCCGCCCGCTCCCCCGTCGTCGGGCGTCGATCGACGTCCACCGCTGGCGCGGCCTCGCCGGTGGCGACCGCCCGGCACGCACGCCCGGGCGGCGAAGTCCCGCCGCGCGCCACGGCCGCTCCGGATCGAACGAAGTGAGCCGGTCGAGGCCACGATGCGCGACGTGGTTCGATCACACCTCGAGGCCCTCGCGCGCCGGCTCGAAGTGTCCCGGCACGAGGCGTCGATCACCGACGGAGCGCAGGAGGACCCGCCGACGATCCGCCTTCGGATCCAGCCATGGGCGGGGCCCCTGGCTGAAGGGACACCCCCAGGATACCCTGAACTAGAATTCGCGTTCTTGGCCGCAGACCGAGGCGTCCGTGCCCGGACATGGGTCGGCCCTGCCGAGCACCTGGCCGACACCGAACGAACGCTCTCGCCAGCGGAAGCGGAGCGGCACCTCCGCGCCATCGTGCTCGACTTCGTCGCCCTGGTTCTGCGCTGACCCAGGACAGTCGGTGACCACCGCGCGCCCGAGGCGGGACGCTCGCGGCCAGAGCGGTTTGATACTGTGGCGGACTGGCGCGTATCTTCTCGTCGCAGCAGAACGGACGCGGAGCCGGTCGAGGAGGGTTCGAGCGTGAAGCAAACGGTGGTCGCCACGGCGCTGCTCTTCCTCGCGAGCCCGGGCATGGCCGAAGTGGTCGAGGGTCAAGCCACGGGAGCCATATCCGGAACGGTCTCACTCGAGCCACCCCCTACCCCTCGCCGATCCGCGAACCGGTATCCCGGCGGGGCGCAGGCGGCACAGGTGGTTCAGATGACCTCTGCCGTGGTGTTCCTCCGGGGTGAGGTTCCCGGCTCGCCGCCGAGCTACGTCTCCGATCCGGAGATGATGCAGCGGGACTCGCTTTTCGCCCCGTCCACCGTGGCCCTGATGGTCGGCGGCACCGTCTCGTTCCCCAACGACGACCCCATCTTCCACAACGTCTTCTCGTACTCGAGCTCGAAGAGGTTCGATCTGGGCCGCTATCCCCGCGGCGAATCACGTACCGTCACGTTCGACCAGCCCGGCTTCGTCGAGGTCTCCTGCGAAGTGCACGATCGGATGGCCGGGGTGATCGTCGTCACGGAGAACCCCTGGCACGCCGTGGTCGGAGAGGACGGGAGCTTCACCATCGAAGGCGTGCCACCGGGCGAGTACACGCTGGTGGCGTGGCACGTGGCGCACGATTCGGTGGAGCGCCCCGTCACCGTCACGGCAGGCGGGACGGCCCGAATCGAGGTGGAGCTCCGCCGGTGATCCGGGTCCGGGAGAGCTTCGGCGCCAAGCTCCTCTCGGCCCTCCTGGGGACGGTCGGCTTCCTCCTGATCGTCACCGTCCTCGTCGTGCGCTACGTGACCGAGCAGCAGGTCGATTCCGTCGCGACACGCACCGCCCAAAACGCGGAGCGGCTCTTCGAAGCCCGAGACGGCGTGCGGCGCGAGGCGGTGTCGGTTCTGGCGCGCTCCTTCCTGGAGACACCACGCGCCCTCCAGAGGCTCCGGCTCGCCCTTCAAGACAACGACCTGGAGTACCTGGCGGGGGACCTTCTCTACGAGATGGACCTCCAGGGCGTCGATGACGCGCTCTTCGTCTTCACCGACGACACGGGTCGGCCCGCCCTGACCGTCGTGCGCGGCCAGGCTGTCTTCGATGCCGACCCGGCGGACATCCAACCCCTGGCCGAGCAGCTACTCTTCGGAGACTCCCTGGAAGCCCGGGGCTATCGCGTCGTCGACGGCACGATGTACGGCGTGCAGGCATCGTACCTCGAGTTTCGGGGCCGCCCGATCGGATCGGCGGCCCTCGGTGTCCCCATTGGCCCCGCCGACGTCCAGGAAGTCAGCGAGGTGGGCGGCTTCGAGGGCTGCCTCGCGCACGCCGGGAGTTGCGTGGTCCGATCGATGGGCGTCGACGACGACCTCGAGCGCGCCATGCTCGCGGCCATCGATCTCAACGAGCCTCTGCGAGTCGACACGCAAGGGATGGAGTGGTCCGTCCGCGCCGAGCCCCTCGTCTCGACCCGCCCGTCGGAGGGACATCGCGTGGTTGCCGTCCCGCTCGACCCCGTGTTGGCACCCTTCGCCTCGATTCTCCAGGCCCTCTTCCTCGCCGGCCTGGGAGCGCTCTTGCTCTCCGTGATCCTCGGAGTGGCGATCAGCCGGAGCCTCACGCGGCCCGTCCGGGCGTTGGTCGAAGCGTCGAGGCGTGTCGCCGGGGGCGACTACGAGACGCGGGTCTCCTTCGAAGCAGAGGACGAGATGGGCACCCTGGCTTCGGCTTTCAACGACATGACGCAGGGACTGCTGGTGCGCGAGCAGTACCGCTCCGTCTTGAACAAGGTCGTCTCCCGGGGCATCGCCGAGGAGCTGATGAAGGGGAAGGTCGAGCTGGGCGGTGAGAATCGGGAGATCACCGTTCTCTTCGCCGACATCCGTGGTTTCACTCCCCTGACCGAGGGGATGGAGCCGCAAAGGGTCATCGCCTTGCTGAACGAGTGCATGGAGCGTCTGGCCAGCGCGGTCGACGACGAGGGCGGCGTGGTCGACAAGTTCATCGGGGATGAGGTCATGGCGGTCTTCGGCGCGCCGGTCAGCCAGGACGATCACGCGGTCCGAGCGCTCCGTGCAGCGCTTCGCATGCGTGAAGGGATCGCCGAGATGAACGGCCAGCGCGCCGGGCGGGGAGAGGCTCCCCTCGACCTCGGCATCGGCGTCGCCACCGGTGTGGCGGTCGCGGGCAACATGGGCTCGACGGATCGTCTGAACTACACGGTGCTGGGGAGCACCGTGAATCTGGCTTCGCGCCTCACGGGCGAGGCCGGGGCGGGTGAGATCATCGTCAGCGGGGCGACGCGCGCCGCGGCCGGCGATGCGTGTGTCGCCTCCTCACTCGGGCGGCGGGCGCTCAAGGGATTCTCTTCGGAAGTGGAGGTCTTCGCGGTGGACGACTTGGCGGCCGGGTCAGCGGTGGTAGCCCGCGAAGCGCAGGCATCGGGGGGAATCGCACCCTCCTCTTCGAGGGCCGGTGGCGTGCTCCTCCTTCTCGCCGCCACGGTGCTCGCCGGCTCTCCATCTGTCGCCGATGCCCAGTGGCCGTCCCTCGCGGACGCCGGGATCGGCTACATCAACGGCGACGGCAGCGTCCAGCTGGACCTGAGCGGCCAGCTTCACTTGGAAGGGTTCTACTTCTCGAACGACGAGGACGCGCTGTCCGGCCTGGCCTACGGGTCCGACTTCCTCTTCGCCCCTCGCGTACGACTCTTCCTCGACACCTTCCTGGGAGACCACGTCTACGGGCTCGTCGAATGGCGGGGAGACCGCGGGGAGGCTCCTACGGCGGACTTCTGGGAGGCGCGGATCGAGCAAGCCTTCCTCCGCGTCTCGACCGCCGGCGGGACCCTCTCGCTGCAGGGAGGCATCTTCACCAGTCCCTTCGGCTCCTACGCGCGCCGTCACTTCACCGTGGTCGATCCGTTCATCCGACCGCCACTCGTCTACGACTACCGGACCCTGATCTCCCGAGAATGGGCCCCGCGCGACGAGGAGTGGTTCACGGATTGGAAGAACAACTCGGAGCGGTGGCGGGCGGACGGTGCCCCCCCGGTCTGGGCGGTGCCCTATCAGTGGGGCGCCATGGGCACGCTCTCTGTGAAGCGCTTCACCTTCCGCCTGGCGGCCATGAACACGCCTCCGTCGAGCGAGCCCCTCGACTGGTACGAGTTCGAGCGTATCGAAGAGCGATTCTCGTGGGTAACCGGTATCGATGTCAGCGTCACGCCGGAGCTTCAGCTCGGCTGGTCGTACAACAACGGCCCCTACGTCCCGAACGACCTCCCGAACGCGCCCGCCTACCCGTTGGCCGGCACCACGTACGACCAGGAGATGTGGTCTCTCAACGCCTCGTTCGCGCGCGGGCCGGCTATGCTGCGAGGTGAGTTCATCCACGATTCGTGGAACGTCCCGAACGTGGCGCAGAGGGCGGTGGACCTGGGATACAACTTCGAGGCGCAGGTGGACGTTGCCGCTGGCTGGTCCATCGCCGCGCGGTATGGTCGCATCGACTTCCGCCGCATCGACGTCGTCGTGACCGACTGGGATTGGGACGTCAACCGGCTGGAAGGTGCGCTGGGTTACCGAATCGCTCGCAACGCGGGCATCATGGCGACGTTCGGGCTCACCGGGACCGCCGACTCCTCCGAGCCCGCCCGCTACCAGTCCGCCATCCGCCTCTGGTGGGACTTCTGAGCCCACGAGGCTGAGCGCCCGCCGCCTTTCCCAGGAATTCTTGGCTCGATTCCTGCTTTATCTAGCGGTCGCCGGTTGGGGGCACGTCCACTCGGATAAGAAGGACGATATTTCAAGTTACAAGAGCGTTGCGGTTCAAGGGGGCTAAGCGCCTACATTGCCATGACAATTCCAAGGGCCGGACGCCATAGTCAGACGCCAGCACCCGCTGTTACCAGTGGTACGCTGCGTCTTGTGTCTGAGCCGCCACTGGTGCCTTCCATGACCTCTGAGCGCCAGACCATCCCCTCTGGCATCGCTCCCCTCGACGACCGAATCGACGGCCTCGAGAAAGGGGGCTCTTACCTCATCGTAGGCGCGCCGGGCCCGGAAAAGATGGTCGCCGCCCTGCAATTCCTGCACGCCGGAACCTCTCGAGGTGAGGTCTGCGCCCTCGTCACGAACGCCGACGCAGAGGGAATCCTCGACGTCGCGTCCGCCTGGGGTTTCGACATGCGCGACGCGTGGGACGACGGGTCGCTCCAGATCGTCGGGCTCAAGGACGACTTCGAGCTCCGCGCCATGCGCTCGATCGCGCCGGAGGAGGTCGTCGAAGAGCTCGGGGCCGTGTTGAGCCCCGACCTGGATCGCATCGCCGTCGACCCTGGAATGATGTTCCTGTCCGGAGGAGCGAAGACCCTCCTCGGCTCGAGCTACATGGCCTGGGCGCGGAATCAAGCCGCGACCGTGCTCACCACCTTCTCGATCGACGGAGGGGCCGCCTGGCTCCCGTCGTCCGCCGATTGGCTCGTCCATGCGACCACGGGCCGGCTCGTGCTCGAGAAGCGGGCGGACGGCCTCTACCGACTCAATGCCGTTCGCTCCGTTCCGACAAGGAGCGGTAGCGAGCAGACGATCACGCTCGAGCTCACGCCCGGCTCCGGACTGATTGAACCCCAGAGCTTCCCGGCTCGTCGGGGAAGCGACCGGGCCGGCGTCGACGAGAACCGACTCCTGCTCCTCTCGCTCGAAGGTCAAGGCGGTGGGGATCTCGAGGCGTGGGCGACGCAGTCGTTCGAGGCGGACGTGGTAACCGAGCCGTTCGAGGCCGTCGCCGCCGTCCAGTCCGAGACGAAGTTCGGGGGAGTCCTGATCCACACACCGGGACGTCGCAGCCCCGACGCGATCAGAGCCTGTCGGGCCATCCGGCCGCTCACCCGGGCCGCGATCATTCTCGCGTCGGATGACGCCGTACGAGCGTCGGATCGGATTCAGGTGCTCGAGGCCGGCGCCGACGACTTCCTCAGCGGTGGAATCGACCTGCGTGAGCTGGGGGTCCGGATCCGCCAGGCCATCGCGCGAGGCGCCGCTCCGGTCATCAGCGGAGGATCCACGCCATCCCTGGGCGTTCGGGCGTCGAACGGTGGACGCGTGTCGATGGATACGTTCCGTGAGGAGATCAACACGCGGGCCAAGTCCGTCGACTCCGCATTCTTCTGCGTGCTCGCCGTCGACTCCACCGAGCTCGATCCCGAAGAGCTGCGAGAGGGGCTTTCCGGGCTCATCCGAACGGAGCACGGCGACGTCGTCTCCGGCACGGACGAGCAGGGTCTGGTTCTCTTGCAGGGCGCACGGGTGAGTCAGCTCGGTCCGTTCCTCGGCAGACTGCGCAATCGTCTGGACGAGCGCGTGGACTCGGGCGACGCCGGCATCAGCGTCGAAGTCCTCAGCCACCCGGTCGACTCCGACCGAATCGCGGAGATCTTGGTGCCGGGCGATGAACAAGAAGGTTAGACGCGCGAAGGGCGATCCGGGTTACTTCCTCCGCTTCGCCGGCACCGCGATGCTGCTGGTGTCCGGAACCCTCGTGATGGTGTTGTTCGTTCTTCCCCAACGCTACGTCCTCAGCTCCGGTTTCCGCGAGGGCAGCTTGGTCTTTCCGGCTCCCTCGACCCCGTTCGAGCCGGTGACCGCGGGAAGGATCGCCGCGCTCCCGCTGCCGCCCCCGCCGCAACCGACACCTCCCGAGACGATCGTCCGCGGCCCCGCGGAAGTGTTTTGGGCCACCGTTCTGCCGCTCATCGAGGCGGGGCGGTACGCGGAGGCGCTGGCGCAGTTCGAGCAGTATCTCGCCTCCTACCCCCGGGACGCCGGCGTACGACTCGAATACGCCCGCACGCTCGTGGCAGCAGGCTATGCCGATCGGGGCATCGAAGTCCTCGAGGAGATGCTCGCGGTTCGCGACGACGACGAGGTCCGCCTCCTTCTGGCGCGCACCCTGCGCGACTCCGGACGGGCCGAGGAGGCGGCTGCGCACTACTCCGTCCTCGTCGGTGCAGACCCTGGCAACGAGACGCTGTGGCTCGAGTGGGCACAGGCCCTCGCGTGGCTGGAGCGGTACGAAGCCGCCGAAACCGTCCTGCTGAGCGGGCTGGACCAGCACCCGGGCTCGATCGCGCTCGCGGTGGAGCTGGCGGAGGTCTACTACGCGATGGGCCGTCTCGAGGAGGCGGCCGAGCTCCTGGCCGGGCTCACGGACGAGGAGCTCCGCGCGTTCGACGCCCTGGTGCTTCGAGCCGACGTGTTGCGCGCCCTGACACCGGCCGTCGACACCACGCCACCGGCGACGCCCCTCGAGCTCGCGATCGCAGCCCGCATGGACGGCGACCTGGATCGGGCCGAGGTGCTCTTCAAGGAAGTGCTCGCGGAGAACCCGAACGACGCAGACGCATGGGCGGCCTATGCGGACTTCCTGCAATACGAGCGGGGCGACCTCGCGGGAGCGCTCGCGGCGCTGAAGGAGCTCGAGCGCCTTACCGGTGGGAATGACCCGGCACTCCAATACCGGATGGCACAATTGGAGATGTGGACCGACCGGCCGGAGGACGCTCGAGCACGACTTCAGCAACTCCTGGGCACTGTCGAGAGCGGTCCATCGACGTCCGATCCGGGAGGGGAGCTTTCCGAGCCCGTGATGCGCTCCGACGTCCACTCGCTGCTGGGTGACCTCAGCCGGTGGGAGGGCGAGCGCCTGACCGCGGTGGGGCACTACGAGAACGCGCTCGCAGAAGACCCGGAGCACGAAGGCGCCACCGAGGGTCTCGCGACTCTCCGCGCGGAAGTGGACCGGGAAATCACGGAGTCCGAGGGCCCGGGGATCGGTGCGATCGCCAGCTCTCTCGCGGACACCGACGACTTCCTGCGATTCGATCTCGGCGGCGAATGGGCAGGCCTCCGCAGGGACTGGGTCTGGAACACGCGCACGGGGGCACGGGTGGTCGAGGGTGTCGACATCACCGGCACCCGCAGCAACGAGCAGGGCATCTTCGCCGATCTGGAAGGCGCACGCTGGTGGCGCTGGGGCACGATCCGCACGGGCGTGCACGCGGGCCTCCAGACCATCCGTGCAGGCGAAGTCGACGTCGCCGTGGGAGCCTCGGCCCGATTCGTAGGGCCTGCAGGGCGCCGGACGGACGTCCGCTTCGATCACGAGCCGGCGTATGGATTCGCCAACACGCTCCAGGCGGTGGACGCCAACGTGCGTCAGGACCGCCTCAGCGCCTCCCACAGCCAGCCGCTCGGAGAGAAGTGGGTTTCCGCCGCGACGGCCGAGGTGGCCTCCATGGACCACCGTGGTATCGACGACGCCGACCGGAACACGAGACTCCTGGGCTCACTCGCGGTGGGACGGCTCCTCAACCCGGAGTTCTCGCTCGGACTGGCCGCTCGGGTCCTGCACTATCGGGACGCATCTCCGACCACCTCGGGCCTGCCGCTCTACTGGGATCCCGAGTTGAGCGCTTCCTTCGGTCCGTATGCGCGCTACGCCCGACCGATCTCGTCGTCATGGGATATCGAGGCGACCGTGAATCCGGGCCTGCAGTGGCTGGAAGAACGGAACGTCACGGGCGGCGAGCTGGTTCCGGACCTGTCTGCTCGACTCGGCTTCACGCGGAACGGCGCCACCTACCGGACCTCGATCGCCGTGTTCTACGGTCAGGGCCGCTTCACCGGATACCGGTCGTACGGCCTGAGCGCCTCCTTCGGCGCCCGTGGGCTTCTGGGAGGAGCGCCATGAGCTCCCGTCGACCGGTGATCATGTCCCTGGCGCTGGTCGCCTCCACGGTTTGGGTCACAGCCGCCTTCGTCATCTGGCTCGTCTACGCGAGCCCGGCGGTCCAGAGGATCGTCGTGCGCGCCGTCGTCGTCGTGCTGATCATCTTCTTGATCATCCTGTTCGTCCGGTATTTCTCGCTGCTCTGGTTCGCATACCTGGGACACGCCGAGCGCAACGTGCTCGGCGTGCGGGAGCTGCACGAGCTTCCGCCGATCTCCATCCTCGTCCCCGCGTACAATGAGGGCCGCGTGCTCGAGCGAGCGCTCACGAGCCTCCGCAAGCTCGACTACCCCGAGTACGAGGTGGTCGTCATCGACGACGGCTCGACGGACGCGACGCTCGAGCTCGCCTCCGAGTGGGAGGGGGTGCACGGTCCAGGCACCTTCCGGGTGATCACGAAGCGGAATGGCGGAAAGGCGTCGGCGCTCAACGCAGGCATCGCGCACTCGCGGCACCCTCTGGTGATGTGCATGGACGCCGACTCGTACCTCGAGGTGAGCACGCTTCAGAGGTCCGCGCGGCACTTCGCCAATCCGGCGGTCGGCGCCGTCGCCGGCAACGTGAAGGTCGAGAACCGAAACACGGTCGTGACGCGGCTGCAGGCCCTCGAGTACATCGAAGGACTCAACATGCCTCGGCGTGCCCAAGGCTTCGTCGCCGCGGTCAACATCGTGCCCGGTCCGGTCGGCCTCTTCCGACGCGAAGCCCTCGAGGAGATCGGTGGGTACGACGAAGACACCTTCGCCGAGGATGCGGACCTCACCCTCAAGATGATGGCAGCGGGCTGGCGCGTGGAGTACGAGGATCAGTCGATCGCCTGGAGCGAGGCTCCCGAGACGTGGCGCGACCTGACCCAGCAGCGGTACCGCTGGACCCGCGGGATCCTGCAGGCGATCCGGAAACGGAAGGGCCTGTTCCTGCGGCCGTTCCCCGACTTCCCGCTGTGGCTCTCCACCGTTCAGCTCGGGTTCGAGGCGATCGTCTGGCCCGTGATGAACGTCATGGCGCACGTCTTCTTCGTCATCGTGGCGCTGCTCTTCGGCGCGGGTGAGCTGATCGTCTACTGGATGATCCTGCTCACGCTTCTCGACCTGGTCGCGGCCCTCGTGACGGTGTCCATGGAGGAGGAGTCGCTGGCCCTCGTGCCGATGGCCTTCATGTACCGGTTCGTCTACATCCTCTTCCTCGACGTCGTGAAGACGTTCGCAACGATGGAAGAGCTCATGAAGCTCGACATGGGCTGGGGTAAGCTCCAGCGCCTGGAGTCTACGACCTGATCAACCCCCTCGAATCACCTCGGAGCACATATGGACGTCGTTGATATCCTGATCTCGATCGTGGTGGTGACGATTCTCGTCACGATCATTCTCGCCATCGTCACGTATATCGCATACAAGCTGCGACTGGCCCGGGAGCCCGCCACGCGGGAGGACGACCCTAATGCGCTCCGCTATTTCGTGCGCTACGAGTCGCCGGCGGCGCAGGCCGCGGGCAAGTCCGATCGCTCGCACGACGATTCCCACGAGAAGAGGCCGATGCGGCCCGGCGTGACGAGCGAGCCCGGACGAGGCCCACTCGACCCGGACATCGCGGCCATCGGGGAACATGCGGCCCGCGCGTAACCCGGTACCACGGGCCCAGGAGGCCTGGTGGTGGCTCGGCGGCTTCATGACGCTGGGCCTTCTCGGCGGCGGGGTCCTCGTCGCCGGGCTCGCCCTTTGGGAGAACATCGACGTCCGACAGCTCACGCCGGCCCTGGCCGAGGCGGAGGCGGCGTCGCCGATGCCTCAGCCGCTCCGGCCGTCCGCAGCTGTCACCGACGGAGCCTCGTTCAGCGCGGTGCTCCTGAGAACCGACGCGAACCGCGGCTATTGCGAAGATCCGTCCTACTACGCCACCGAGATGGCCCGCTGGACCGGCCTCGTCGAGCGCGCAGGAGGACTGCTGCGCGTCGTGGTCGACGCAGACGGGCTGAGCTCGTTGAGCCTGGACGAGGTCCTGCTGCTGCCTGAGGCTCCGTGTCTTTCCTCCGCCGAGCTCGCGGCCGTCAGCGCGCACGTGCGCAAGGGCGGCAGTGTCGCGAGCAACTGGGCTCCCGGCGTCCGCAATGGAGCCTGCGAGTGGCGAGGTT
>JBDHDM010000037.1:0-24361 GCA_039591515.1 Gemmatimonadota bacterium
AGGATCACGCTCCCGATGCCCCGGCCGTCCAGGCCAAAGCCGATCCGGCTCACGCCGTCCGCGTCGGCCAGCAGGAAGTTGGCAGCGTCACCGCGAACGAGTCCGAGCACGGCCCGGGGCACACCCGCTCCGTCCGCGAACACGAGCGTCGTGGTCTGGTCGGGCAGCAGTCCCATCGCCATGCGCCGCTCACCTGCGGCGTTGGACAGGGCCATCCCGGGATGCCCCTCGTCCCTCACGGAGAACGAGATTCGCTCACGTTGCTGGGGGTCGAACATCTTGAGGCTCGCGTTGCCATCGAGGTCCACCGACCATTCTCCGCGTGGCTGTCCGTCCGCGTCGACGAGCACGAGCGAGCGCGCCTCGAGGACGTCGGCCGGGCCGTTGTCGCCGGCGAGCATGCCCGGAACGATCCAGGATCCCGCGGCCAGGACCAAAGCGGCCACCAGCCCGAGGCCCAGTGAGCCGTTACGGGCTCGGAGCCGGCGGACCTCGGCCTCCATCGCACCGAAGCGTGCACGCATGGTCTGCTCGAGGTCGGCGTAGGCATCGCCGGCCTCCTTCGCATCTCCAGCGCTGTGGTGAGTCTTGTCGGCCATCTCAATCTCCTTCTAGGGGGGGCGTAGAGGGGATCCCGGTCGTGAACTCTTCTTCGGTGACCAGGAAGTAGGAATGCGCGGCCCGGTGCACGGATTCCGCGTCGAGCTCAGGCTCGATTCCGAGGAAGGCGGCCATCGCCTGGACCTGCTTGATCAGATCGCGGGGATGACAGCCTCGGGGGGCAAAGCCCCGGGCTTGGTAGTACTCCGAATAGAGAAGGTCCACGGCCTCGTCACGGAACGGCACCTGGAACTCCTCGCAGTTGATGCGGAAGATCTGCTCGTACGCGTGACGATTCGGGCTGCGGACCTCCACCTTGTATTGAATCCGGCGGAGGAACGCCTCGTCCACGAGATCGCTGGGATTCAGGTTCGTGGCGAAGATCAGAATGCAGTCGAAGGGCACCGGGAACTTGATTCCCGAGTGGAGCGTCAGGTTGTCGAAGCCCTTTTCCAGCGGGACGATCCACCGGTTGAGGAGCTCCGCGGGACGCATCCGCTGGCGACCGAAGTCGTCGATGATCAGAACGCCACCGGCTGCCTTCAGCTGGAACGGGGCCTGATACACCTTCGAGTACGGGTCGTACTGCAGATCGAGCTGTTCGAGCGTGAGCTCGCCACCCACGAAGACCGTGGGGCGCTTGACCTTCACGAAACGCTGGTCGTAAGAGGGCCCACCGCGGAAGAGACTCGACGGGGGAGCGGTCTCCGGATCCTCTTCCCACTCGACCTTCTCGTGATAGACCGGATCGTAGAGGACCATCACACTTCCGTGGACCAGCACGGCCTGCGGGAGAAACACCGTGCTCGAGGTCAGCGTGCCAACGCGCTCGGCGGTGGCGGTCTTTCCGTTGCCTGGGGCTCCGTGCAAGAAGATCGACCCGCCCGAGTTCACCGCAGGCCCGAGGGACTCGATGACGCCAGGGGGAAGAACCAAATCCGAGAACGCACCCGCCAGGTCTTCCTTGCGAACGTGGACGTCCCGCACGCTCTGCTCCGCGATGGTGCGGGCGAACACTTCGAGAGGCACGGGGGCCGGGCCCACGTAGCGGCTGGTATCGAGCGCTGCCTGCGCGCGGGAGCTGCCCTCACTCGTGAGCGCGAACGTGTAACCGCCGCGGCCGTGTCCGAGCGCCTGCAGGACCTCGACGAAGTGCCGATGCTGAGCGGCGAGGATGAGGTCGTCGATCAGCGTGAACGGAAGCGCGATGATCTCGGCGATCTCCTCGCCGAGAAGAGAGCCGTGACGGTGCAGGATCTTGAGTACGAGGTCCGTCACCTGCGCCCCGGTGAGTCCCGTCTCTTCCAAGGTGTCCGGGATGGGGGGTACGAACTCCTCGTACGCTCCTGGGGCGGACTCCTGCGCCACCGGCGAAGCGACCACTGCTTCGGCCGGCGCACCGCTCGGATCCATCTCCCCTTCGGGTGGGGCGGGCGGCTGGCTGTCGGCGTCCATTCCCGGTGTCTCGGGACGGAGCTCGGAAGTGTTTACCTGACTCATCAGATCTCCTGGAGCCGGAGGGAAGGTGTCGTGGCTTGCTTCCACGAGAAGTCGTCGCCCACGGCGGTCCCCGTGGCTTTGATGGTCCCGACGGGAACCTCGAGCACGTAGCGGCCTCCCCGGACCCGGTCGGGCACGGTACCGGGCGGCAACTCCTCGAGGATCTCGAGGACTTTCCCGCGGGCGTCGAGGAAGATCACGTCCAGTGGGAACGTCATCCCCCAGGTATGGACGGCGTTGCACGGCGTCAGCAGGATGCCCTCGCCCACCCGAGGCTCGGGCCGGAACAAGAACCCACGAAGGCGCAGCCACCAGCTGTCCGCCAGGCTCACTCGGGTCCCCAGGACCGTGCCTCGTGTGCGGTTCATGATTCGCATCGTCGCACCCACGTCAGCCCATCGAAGCGAATGTGTCCGCGATGCTGATCAGGGCGGGGCCCAGGATCACCACGAAGAGCGCGGGGAAGATGCACAGCGCGAGCGGGAAGATCATCTTGATCGTCGTCTTGGCGGCGGCCTCTTCGGCTCGCTGGCGCCGCTTCGTCCGCATGCTGTCAGCATGGACACGTAGTGAATGCGCGATCGACGTACCGAACCGCTCGGTCTGAATGATCATCGTCACGAGCGAGTGGATGTCCGGCACGCCCGTACGCTCCGAGAGGTCCAGCAGGGCTTGGTCTCGCGGTGTCCCGGCCCGAATGGACATGTTCGTCAGTGACAGCTCCTCGGTCATCGACGTGCTGCTGTGCCGGATCTCCTTGGAGACCCGAACCAGAGCCTGATTCAGCCCCAGGCCAGCCTCTACACAGATGACCAGGAGGTCGAGCGCGTCGGGGAGGGACCGTTGGAGCTCCTTCTGTCGCTTGGCTACCCGAATGCTGAGCATGAAGTCCGGCACGAACCAACCGATGGCCAGACCCAACGAGCCGGTCATCAGCGTGAGCATCGTGGAGAAGTTCGCCACGCCCCCGAGCATGAAGCCGTAGATCCCGAGCATCCCTGTCGCGCCGAAGCGGATTCCCAGGTAGGTCGGAAGAAAGCGCGGCTCCCGATACCCGGCGTGGATCAGCCGTGTGCGCGTGCGTCCCCAGTCGCTTTTACGGTCCTCGACCTGCTCGCCGAGATACTCGAGGAGGTCCTGGAGGCGGGTGGCCCGGCGGCTCCGATCGGCGATGGCCTCAGCCGTGAAGAGCCCGTCGAGCTCGAGCTCGGCCATACGAGCCTTTACGTCTCTGTTCCACACCGGCAGGCTGTTCGCGGCCAGAGCCGCAACCAGGCCGACAGCGAGCGCGCACGTGGCGGCAATGATGAAGATCATGGGGACGCCTCAGATATCGATGTTGATGATGCTTCGGATCCAGATCACGCCGATGAACTGCAGCATGATCGCGGTGATGACGAGCATCCGACCGATCATCGTGGTGAAGAGCAGGCCCATGTAGTCGGGCTGCAGCAGCCAGGTGATCCCGCCAACGATCGGCGGAAGCGCAGCGAGCGCGTATCCGCTCAGCCGGCCCTGCGCGGTGTAGACCCGGAGCTGCCGGCGGATGAAGAAGCGCCCGCGGATCGTCTCAGCCAAATTGTCGAGAATCTCGGCGAGGTTACCACCCACCTCACGCTGGATCAGAACCGCGATGGTGAAGATGCGGACGTCGACCAGGTTCACGCGGTCGACCATGCCGAGCAGGGCATCGGCAAACGGAAGACCGAAGCGCTGCTCCTCGAATGTCTGGCGGAACTCCTCGGCGACGTGCTCCGGCCCCTCGTCGGCCACCATCCGCATGCCGGAAGCCAGCGGATGACCGGCGCGAATCGCACGCGTCAGAAGGTCGATCGACTCGGGAAACTGCTCCTCGAAGGCGTCGAGGCGCTTCCTGCGGCGACGGGAGAGGTAGAAGTACGGGATCGACCCTCCGAACGCGGCGATGACGAAGCCGATGATGAAGCTGCGGGTGAGGAGAACCGTTGCGGCTCCGGCCCCGAACGCCAGTCCCACCGAGATCAGCAGGAATGTCGTCGGACGCCAATCGACGCGCGCCTCGCGGAGTAGGTTCTCGGTCCGAGCGAGTCCGGGCATCATCCTCGCCAGCTCCGAGACGAAGCCTTCGTCTTCGTCGAAATGGCGAATCAGGTCGTTGGCCCGACCTCCGGCGCCCGCGGCAACGTCCGCGAGCACCGGCTCGATCCGCTTCGCCACCTGCCGCCTGCGAATCCAGTCCCGCACGCCCTCCCAGGAGAGCGCGAGCGCGAGCGTCGAGAAGACCGCCGCCGCGAAGACGAGGAACGCGGTGAAGATCATCGTGGCGTTCATCTACCAGCCTCCCCGTTCGCGGGAGTTGTCGGCAGTGGCCTCGCGGCCGTACTCGCCGGGTCGGTCCACGAAGAGGGCGCCGGACAGCTCTACGCCGCGAGACTGGAGCGTGTCGGCGAACTTCGGCCGGATGCCAGAGGGCCGGAAGGCACCGAGCACCTTGCCCTCGTCGTCGATCCCCTGACGGTCGAAGGTGAACAGCTCCTGCATGGTGATCACGTCCCCCTCCATCCCGACGACCTCCGAGATGGACAGGAGCCGGCGGGACCCGTCAGGCAGTCGGCTCACCTGGAGCACGACGTCGATCGCGGCGGCGATCTGCTGGAGAACCGCCTTGTCCGGGAGGTTCAGGTTCGCCATCGCGACCATCGTCGACAGACGGTTCAGCGCGTCACGGGGGGTGTTGGCGTGCAGCGTGGTCAGGGATCCGTCGTGACCCGTGTTCATGGCCTGGAGCATGTCCACGGCCTCGGGTCCACGGACCTCGCCGACGATGATCCGGTCCGGTCGCATACGGAGCGAGTTGATCACGAGCGCGCGGGCCGTGACCTCTCCTCTACCCTCGACGTTCGGCGGCCGGGTCTCCAGCCGGACCACGTGAGGCTGGCGAAGCTGGAGCTCCGCGGAGTCCTCGATCGTCACGATCCGCTCGTCGTGCGGAATGTGCGACGAGAGCATGTTCAGAAGCGTCGTCTTACCGGCGCCGGTTCCACCCGAGATCAGGATGTTCAGCCGGCCACCTATGACGGCCTTCAGCACGTCGAGCATCGGCCGGTTGAACGCGTCCTTCGCCATCAGGTCCTCATCGGACAAGACGTCGCGCTTGAACCGACGGATGGACATGTGCGGTCCGTCGACGGCGAGCGGCGGGATGATGGCGTTCACCCGAGAGTTGTCGGGCAGGCGCGCATCCACCATGGGCGAGGAATCGTCGACCCTCCGCCCCACGCCCGAGACGATCCGGTCGATCACCTGCATGAGGTGCGTGTCGTCTTTGAAGCGAATGTCGGTGGCGAAGAGCTTCCCGTGCTTCTCGATCCAGACGTCCTTGTACGTGTTGACGAGGATGTCGGAGACCTCGGGGTCCTTCATCAGGGGCTCGAGCGGCCCGAGCCCGAAGATCTCGTCGAGGATCTCCATCTGGAGGAGCTCGCGCTCCTTCACGTTGAGCGCGACCTGCTCGCGCTCCGCCGCCAGGATCTCGCGGATCGCCGTCTTGATGGCCTGCGTGGCCTCCGCGCGGCTGACCGCTTCCAGGTTGCCCAGGTTCAGGCGGCCCAGCAGCTTGCGATGGATCCGTGCTTTGAGCTCGGGGAGCCCGAGCGCCTTGACGGCTCCGCCGGTGCCCTCCTCGGTTTCGTTCCAACCGTCCATCAGTTCGCCTCCTTGGCAGCGACAGCCGATCCGGCGGACCGGAAGGGCCTGAGCAAAGTCTTGAGCAGTCCCGAGCGCTGGACGGTGGCCCCCGACGGCCCGGCGATCCGGGTGCCGAGGCCCGTCATGGCCCGGTCGAACGACGACTTCTTCATGAGGACCGCGGGACGGCCCAGGTTGATGCTCTCGGAGATGAGTGAGGAATCGCGCTCGATGACCGCGTCGACCTCGAGTCCCAGCCCCTTCCGGACCTCCGCCACCGTGACGCCGAGACCCTCGGCGTACTGGTTGAGCACGACGCGCGGCGGCGCCTTGCCGTTGGTGGTGTGGTCCATGATCGTCTCGAGCACCCGCTTGAGATTCCGCAGTGTCGGAAGCTCGGGGGTCGTGACGAGCAGTCGGTGGTCGGCCTCGAGAAGAGCCGCTTCGGCCGCCGAGGACAGCGTGTGGCCTGCATCGACGACGACGTGCGCGTAGTGCCGACGGCAGAATCGGAGGAGACCCATGACCTCGTCCATCGACGGTTCAGCGTGCGCGTCCGGCGCGGGAGGCGACGCGAGCAGCTCGACGCCCGATTCGTGCGTCTCGAGGAAGGAACGGAAGAGCGCCTCGTCGATGCGGTGGAAGTTCTGTACCACGTCGAGATATGAGTATCGGGGCTGCAAGCCGATGCTCAGGGCGGCCGTCCCCAACATCGGCGACAGATCCACGAGGATCGTGCTCTCGTTCGTGAGCGAGCGGAGGACGACGGCGAGGTTCACCGCGAGCGTGGTCACGCCAACGCCACCCTTCGGGCTGAAGAGCGTGGTGATCTCGCCGTGGGCGGCGCCCTCCTCCTGACGTGCGCTGCCGGCGCGTCGGCGCACCCGCTTGAAGGCGTCGGAGATGTCCTCGGGTTGGAAGGGACGCGGCAGATACTCGCTGGCCCCGGCGCGCATCACGCGCAGCAGCGACTCGGCCGAGAGCCCCGGGCCTGCGGCAACCAGCGTGACCTCGGGCATCTCCTGGCTCAGGAGCTCGAGGACACGCCGTCCGCGAACGGATCCGCCCAGGTCGACGAACACGAGATGAGGATTTGCTGCGAGCACGTCCGTCACCCGCTCGCGCGGGAGGTCCGAAGCCGACTCGTTCAGCTCGAGGACGAGCCGATCGGGACTGTCGGGCCCCTGCACGAGGCTCCGGACCTGCCGCCGCAGGGTCTCGTCGTCCGTGATGAGCGCGCAATCGATCATGGTGTCTCCTGACTATTCGATGAGGCGGAGATAACGGACCAGCGATCCCTCGACAGGCCCTGTGTCGTCGCCGGTACCGCTGGCGTAGTACAGGAACCGGGCCATCACGGGCGCCTGAGGGTTCGCCTGCTCTTCCAGGAAGAGCAGCGCGAAGTTGTTGAAGGTGATGGACTGCATTCCGGAGCCGACGATCTGGTAGGGGTCGATGAGGCCGACCTTGATCACGCGCTGCGTCGCGAGACCGATTTCCACGGCGCCTTCGCCCGGAACCGTGCGCACGAGACCTCCATCGCCCCCGTTGGCCGCATCGCTCCATGACACGTACGGGTCCTCGTCGATCAGCTCGCCGACGCCCTGAGCCGTCGGCCCGATCATGTTGCCCGGTTCCACGTCGTACGGGACGCCAAGCTGGACGTCGCTGGCGTTGCAGCTGCACGGGGTAGAAGATCCCGGGCGACGGGTTTTGCGGATCGTTGGGATCCGCGGACTTGATCTGGAGCTCGCGGCCGTAGTCGGCGGTGACGCCGCTTCCGTTTCTGAGACCGCTCCCGTACCCGGTCGCCGTCGAGCCGTCGGGGTCACCGGGGCCGTCCCACCGCTGGTAGTGGTCCACTTCCGGATCGAACTCCCACGCCTCTCCATCTTCCCACACCTGGTCGCCATCGTCTTGGGCAGGGTCACGCTCCTCCCACGCATCCGGGAGGGCGATCGGTTTGAGACAGCGTGCGGTCGAGGCCGATACGGCCTGTGCCGCCGCGACGGCGGAGATGTCGATTCCTGACCAGCCGAGGACCCGCGAGAAGAAGACCGGCATGTCGTTCCGGCGGATCTCTACCCGCACGATCCGGTCGGCCGGGATCACCTGGACGGTGACCTCCGAAGAGTCCACCGTCTCACCCTTGATCGTGTGGAGCAGGGCGTACTCGTAGGCACGGGTGTCTGCCTCGGCTGGCGCCGCGGCGTCGGCGAGATCCAGGAAGGCGCTGCCACCGGCGAGCGCGCTCGAGTCCGCGATCTTCTGCGCTTCGGCACGCCAGGAGAACCCGGCCGCGAGGTCGACGGCCAAGGCGCCCATTCCCAGGAGGCACACCAGGGAGATGGCGACCATGACGAGGGTCGCTCCGCGCTCGTCCGCCTCGTGCAGACGAGTGACGGGCGTGCCGTCACGGTCCTTGGTCGGCCGAGTGAATGCGCAGTTGATCATGATACCTCCTGTCTATTGAGACGAGCCGCTAGCGGGCCTCGCCCCCTCCGTTTCCGGAGGGGGTCGAGTTACCCGTAGCGGCAGGACTCGTGGTGTTGAGCGGCACGGGCGGATCACCGAGCCGGATCACGTCTTCGCGGTCGCGAATCCAGTTCTTGATGTGTCGGTCCCAGCCCCACTCGAGCACGGGAGGCGTCGGAAGCTCCGGCGCGGGCAGGTTGTCCGGATCCAGGATGTACGGGGTCACGAGGACCAGGAGCTCCGTACGGTTCTGGCGCTTCGACACGGTCTTGAAGAAGTAGCCGAGGATCGGGATCGACTGGAGAAGCGGGATCCCGTTCATGTCCTCGATCATCGTGTTGTCCATCAGGCCGCCGATCGCGAGCGTCTGGCCCGGCTTGAGCTCGACGTGCGTCTCGACGCGGCGCGCGAGGATGCTGGGAATCTCGAAGCCCGAGATCGTCAGCCCGTTCGCGAAGTCGAGAGAGGAGACCTCGGGGCTCACATCGAGGCGGATGTTGCCGCTGTTCGTGACCGTGGGCGTGAAGTTCAGGCGGATGCCGTACTCCCTCCAATCGATCGTCACGGCGTTGCTCTGGGCACCGCCCTGGATGGTGGGGAAGGGGAACTCACCACCAGCCAGGAACGAGGCTTCCTGACCCTCGCGCGTCACCAGGTTCGGCTGCGCCAGGCTCAGGAAATCGCCGGTACCGCGCAGCGCGCGCAGGACGGCGTTGATCTCAGTGCCCTCACCCTCGATGAGCAGGGTGACCACACCTTCGGAAACGGACGTGATGTCGAAGTTCGAGTCGCCGTCCAGGTTGCCGAGGTTCTGCGGGTTGAGCACGCGTAGCAGCTCTGCACCCAAGTCCTTGATCGCCGACTTGCTGACCTCGGCGAACTCGACGTGCAGGAGGATCTGCTCCGGCGGAGGGGCCTGAAGGTTGTTCACCACCGGAATGCCCATCGTCTCGGCGAGCTCCGTGACCTTACGCACGATCTGTGCGTCACGGATCTCCCCCGACAGGACGATCGACGTCCCGGTGCTCGTCACGGCGAGCCCGGCGTTGGGGAAGAGCTCGTCGATCTGACGCTGCAGCGATGCGACGTCAGCGCGGACCTCGACGGTGTACATCCGGGCCCGGTTGTCTCGGCCCCACACCACGAGTCCCGTGGACCCCGGCATGATGGCGTTGATGAGGACCTGATTCGGAGGGATTACGACGGGCTCCGCTACGGCGGGATCTGCGATCGAGATCCGAGTGATGCTGTCGGTGACCGTCATGATCGCGGTCGAGCCGCGGCTGATCGTGACGACCCCTTCGGATTCGGTGCGGAAGTCGACCTGTCCGATCGCGACGTTCGGCATGGCGAGGAGTGCGAGAATCGCCCCCACCAGCACGGTCAGCGTACGAAACAGACCGGAGATCCGCGGGGAGGTGCTGGCATGCATTGTGATTCCTCTCTATTGCGGGTCAGCGGTACGTGACTACGGTTCGAACTGCGCCTTGGTACAGCTCGATCATGCTCTCGGAGGGGGCCTCGATCGTGGTTCCGACCCGGGCGCGCGGGCGGTTTGCCGAGACTGTGGGGGTGCCCGTGACGAACAGGCGCGACTCACGCTCTCCGGTCGTCGCGACCATCTCGAGGTCGAGCGAATTGCGGAGAGCCATCTGAATCCGGCCCTCGGTCGAGGCGAGGGCGAGCTTCTCCGCCTCCTCGGGCGTGACGAGCACGGTGACGACCGTCGAGATGACGGGCTGGCCGTCTTCGCTCTCGGTGATCGACTGGTTCGCAGCCAGGGCCCGGATGTTCTGAAGGATCACCTTCGACAGCGACTCGCGCTGACCCGGGAGCTGCATGATCAGGATCACGTCGACCCGCGTCTGGGGGGTTACGAACCCCGCGACACCAACCACCTCGTCGACCCGGACGCTGAGCGCACGCATCCCTTCCGGAATCAGCGGAATCATGCCGAAGAGGCCCGTGTCGGCGAGCCTGCTCGCGAGCACGGGCTCGTTCACGTGCAGATCCGTGATCACACTGCGGCCGAGTACGTCGTCGGTCGATGTGGCGACTCCCTCGGGGAGGGCGTCCTGCGGCCACTGGACGGTCTGCAAATCCTCCTCCGACAGCTTCGTGCCGAGAGGAACCGCGCGCGCCGCGACCACGACAGGCACCATTGCCGTCGGCTCACTTGCGATCAGCGGAGCAGGGCGGTCCTGCAGATACCGGACGGCCGACCAGGCCGCGACGGTCCCTGACACGATCGCCAGGAAGAGGACCATGAACGTGCGTTTCTTTCTCATCAATTCATCCTCTGTCTACTCGCGCCGCATGGTCGACACGACGTTGAAGTTGATGGTGCGATCCGCGCCCACGAGCCCAAGGGCCCAACCGACCCATCTGAGCTCGTGACCGTACTGGACCGTGACCGTGGTCGGGTCGCCCCGACCCGCACCTTCGGCCACGGTGATATCGGCATCAGTCACCACGAGGCCTGCTCGAGCGGCGGCCTGTTTGATGACGTCTCGGACCTCCTGAACCGTGGATCCATTGTCGACCACGGAACGTCTGGTCCCCTCCCGACCGGCGTCGGTCAGCACCTGGAAGGAGTTCCAGGCCCTGGCCATATCGACGATTCCGAGCAGAAGGAACAGCAGGATGGGTGCGACGAGTGCGAACTCGACGAGAGCCTGGCCGCGATCTCTGCGGCGTAGGCGTCTGAGCACACGAGTCATGGCGTCACCCACAATGAGAAGGGGAAGAAGAAGGCCACGACGCTTCCGACCGCGATCGCGACTCCGTAGGGGATGGTGTGCGCGTCGGGGTCGTCGATCGTCGTGCGGCTGCCGTAGCGACCGAACGAGATCGTGTGCATCAGGACGCCGCGCGTCTGCAGGAGAACCGGCAGGATGACGCCTCGCCTCGTCGCCGTGACGATTGCGAGGACTCCGCCTGCGACTCCGCTGTAGAGCACGACCGGCAGCAAGCCTCCGATGCCCGTGTAAGCACCCACGGCGGCAAGGAGCTTGGCATCGCCAGCTCCGAGAGCACCGAGTGCGAAGAGGGGAATCGTGACGGCGAGGGCCGTGACGAGCCCGAGCATGGAAGACGCGGGTACTCCACCAACTTCAATGGTGGAGATGAAGAGCGCCGCGATCGCGCCCGAGACCGTGAGCTTGTTCGGGATCCGTCGCTCGCTGAGGTCGGTCGCCACGGCGAGCACCAACATCGTCACCATCGCGGCGAACTTCAGCGCAGTGATCGTGAAGAGATACGTCGAGACCGCCTCTCCGAACGCGGCCAAGAAGGCCAGCAGTTTGACGGTAGCGAGAGCAGTCATGGTATGGGGCGTGTCAGAGGTGAGCAGGCGCTAGCAACCCGGGCCGCACCCCCGAAGGGGTCCGACCCGGGCGCTGGAGCTTCCGCCTTACGGCGACGCCTGGTTGACCGTGGCCTTGCCGAGCTCGGTCGTGGTGTCCCGGAAGACGTTGGCAATCGCCTCACGGAACGCGATCAGGACCAGAATCAGTCCAACCGCGACCAGGGCGATGATGACGGCGTACTCGGTCAGGCCCTGACCGGACTCGTCATTCCACAGGCTCTTAATCAGCTCCATCAGTGACTCCTTCGGTCCGTCCTGGACCATGGTTTGGTGAGGGGGCCGGCCCCGCCGACCCGAGGGTCCCAGTCGGCGGGATCCCATCTGCGTGGATCGGGTTTAAAGCACGGGTCGTGCCAAACGGGGCCAGCACCAATAAACCGTTGCTCTACAACGATTTATCTCATTCCGTACAGGTCGGAGCCATACCCTGTACCGACGGCCCGCTTTACGGTTCAGCAGCGGGTGTAAAAGGGCTTTACAGGGGTGGAGAGACGGGATTCCGTCCCAGAGGCCGCCCGGTTGGGCGGATGGAGTCCGAGCCTACTCGTGCACCTCGGACTCGGCCGGCGCCTCCATCCAAGGGGCCATACGCGCCCCGGCGATCTCGGAGGCACCGTCCTGAACGAGCGCGGCGAGGGGGAGGTCGATCACGAACTCGGCACCCTGGCCCACGCGGGTCGGCTCGGCCAAGTAGAGGTCACCGCCGTGATTCCGTATGGTCTGACTCGCGACGGCCAGACCGATCCCCGACCCGGACTCCTTCGTGGTGAAGAAGGGATCGAAGATCTTGTCACGCACCTCGGACGGGACCCCGTGTCCGCTGTCCGCGAACCGCAACACCAGTCGCGGCCCCGGCGCCTTGGGCGTTCCGGCACGGAGCGCTGATTCGATGTGCAGCGATCCGCCGGCCGGCTGCGCATCGAGGGCGTTGAGCATGAGGTTGATGATGACGCCCTTCAGCGGGCCCGGCTCTCCCAATACGCGGTCGGCCTCTGCGTTCAGGTCCCAGCGGAGGCGCACGCTCCGGCGTGCGAAGTCCCGATCCAGGAGCCGTCCGACCTCGTGGATGATCTCGTGGACCCCGACGACCTCTCGGTGCCTCGTCTTGCTCGGGGTCAGCTGGAGGACATTCGATACGGCGGCCGACAGGCGCCCGACCTCGCGAAGGCTCACGTCGATCGCTTCACCGTACCGGTCGGGAATCTCCCCCGCCTTCCTCCACCGTTCGAGACGCTGGAGGTTCATCTTGACGGAGCTCAGCGGGTTCCGAATCTCGTGCGCCAGGTATGCGGAGAGCTTGCCGAGCACCGCCAGGCGGCTGGAACGGTCCACGTGAGAGACCATATCACGCAGGCGCTCGGTCATCTCCTGGAACGCCAACGTCAGTCTCCCGATCTCGTCGTTCCGCGGAGTGGGGAACCACGGCCGCAGGTCGCCACTCGCCACCCGCTCGACCGCGAGGGTCAGATCATCGAGCGCGCCCGTGAGGGAGCGAACGAAGACCGAGAAGCCGAGGAGGGTGGTCCCGGCGAGCCCGAGCACGAACAACCAGTAGTCACGGAAGAAGCCGGCGAGAGGAGCTCGAAGGGCGTTCGATCCGAGCGCGACCACAGTCCAATCCCGAGCGGAGACATCCGCAACGGCCAAGAACCCGGCCGCGTCTTCTTCCTCCGCCGGCAGGTCGACCAGGCTCGCTTCACCGTCGGCGACGAGCCCGTCATCAGGAAGTCCCGGGCCCGAGAGGCAAGACGTCGCGACCACGACCTCTCCTCCCGCATCGTAAACCCACAGGTCAGGCCCGACCGGCAGCGTTCCGCCACGTCCGGGACGGTACGCTCCGACCAGCGTCGCCCCTTCGTCGCCGAAGGGAACCGTGACGTGGACATCCGAAGACCGAATCCCGGCGGCACACGTCGCGCCCGAGCTTTGCTCCCCGGCCGAGGCCCGTGTCGCTTCGCCTTCCTGGACCGCCAGCCAGTGGAAGCCCTCCGGGCGCGGCCCGGCACCACTGGCCAGGACGCGGTCGAGAAAGCCCGGGGTGGGATCGGAAGCGAACAAATCGGCGAAGGCCCGAAGGTCGGCCTCCGCGGCCGCGGCCTCCTGCTCGAGAACGCGGCCTGCGGTCGCCACGACGGAGACCAGCTGCGCCTCCGCGGCGACGTCGGCCATGTCCAACGTCTGCTGCCGGGCGACGCCCGCGAAGATCAGCAGCGGAAGGATCGCGACGCAGACGAACAGCCAGAGGATCTTCGAATAAAGGGACATGCTTCACCAATGCACGTTGGGGGGGGCCGCAACAACTGTTACGTCGTGCACGGCAGACCGCAACGAAGTTGAACCCGGGCCTCCGGCGGCTCGCCGTCCGCCCCGTGGCGCAAATTGTGTTGCGCTGAGCACCCTCGAGGTCGGACTTATTATATGGTCACCACGGAGGTCTCCCGCGCCGATGCCCCCAGACGGTGCGGGCTGAGCAGACAACAGTCCGACTTCTCACGCAACGGAGCCCTGCATGTCCCTGAACCGATACGCCGTCCGGGTCTACCTCCGAAACGATCGAGCCCTCACGGGCCGAATCCATATGGCCGAAGGCCAATCCTTGGCGACGCTACTCGGAACCAAGCTGCACTTCCTGAACCTGACGGACGTGCAGTGGTCGGGCTCGGGAGAATCGGAGCTCGTTCCGCACGTCAGTGTCCGCATGGAGCAGATCATCTGGGTGGAGCCCCTCGACACGACGCTCAGCCTCACGTCGGCAGCGCTTCCGTCTGAGGAGATCCGCAACATCGAGCTGCAGGTCGAGGGCGCGGACGGCTGGGAACGCCTTCACGTGCAAATGAACGTCGCTCGCGAAACGCGGATGACGGACTATCTGGACGCGAACCCGGGCTTCATCCCGCTGTGGTCCGTGCGCATCGTGGAAAGCGGCGAAACGGTCGAGCGGGTCGCCCTGAATCACCGAGCGATCGCCGTCATCCGCGAGCTGGACGAGACCGACCCCCGACAGCGGACGAGCTGACCCTCCCGGTCCGGCGCGGCCGCGTCGTTCCGGTCGGGCGTTGGGCCGCGTCGTTCTAGGGGACCACGAGGTGGTGGTCCTCGATGATCCGGTTGAGCGTCGGCCGCGAGATCTGAAGCACTCGCGCGGCCTGGCTCTTGTTACCCCCGGCCTCCTCGAGGACCCGCTTCACGTGCTCTCGCTCCACCGAGGATCGCACGTCCGACAGGCTCAGCGACTCGGCCGCCACCGACCAGCGTTCGGCCGTCCCGGGAGACGACTCCACCGGGAGGGCGCCGACGTCTTGGAGCGTCAGCGACGGGCCGCGGCTCATGACGAGCGCGCGGGTCACGACGTTTTCCAGCTCACGCACGTTCCCCGGCCATTCACGCCAGGTCAGGTTCTCCATCACGTCCGCTGGCACCACGGGTGGTGTCTTGCCGGCCTTCCCCGATGCATGGGCCAGGAGGTAGCGTACCAGTAGTGGGATGTCGGACCGGCGATGGCGAAGGGGTGGAATCGGGATCACCAGCACCTGCAGGCGGAACAAGAGGTCCTGACGGAACTTGCCTTCCTCCACCATCGTCTGCAGCGAACGGTGTGTTGCGGTTACTATGCGTACGTCCGTCCTCCGCGGCCGGTCGGCTCCGACGGGATAGTACTCCCGCTCCTGGAGGACCCGCAGCAAAGACGCCTGGAAGGCCAGGCTCGTGTCTCCGATCTCGTCCAGGAAGAGTGTTCCACCCGAAGCCGCCTCGAACTTGCCACGGCGCTCCGCGGTCGCGCCGGTGAAGGCTCCCTTCATGTGCCCGAACAGCTCCGACTCCAGCAGTTCGGCAGGAACCGCTGCGCAGTTCACACCGACGAATGGCCCGTTCGACCGGGGCGATGCGTTGTGGATCGCCTTCGCGACGAGTTCCTTGCCCGTTCCGGTCTCCCCCTGGATGAGGACCGGCGCCTCGGTCTCCGATACCACACCGATGGCCTTGTAGACCTGGACGATCGAGGAGTGCTTGCCCACCAACCCGTGGGCCGGGTCCATGACGGACTCGCCCCCGTTGACCCCCGCGTCCTTGACCGAACGCTGCTTCGCGAGGCACCGCTCGATGACTCCCTCCGCCTCGTCGAGGTCGAGCGGCTTGATCAGGTAATCGGTGGCACCGCTCTTCATGGCCCGGATGGCGCCGCTCGAGTCCGCATGGCCCGTAAAGATGATGACGGACGTCTGCGGGCGGGTTTCGCGGAGGTGTGCCAGAAAGTCGAACCCTGAGATGCCCGGCATCTCCACGTCGGAGAGCACGAGATCGGGATCGAACTCCGTGATGCGATTGAGGGCGACCGTGGCGGATTCGGTCGCCAAGACGTCGTAGCCCAGATCCGTAAGATGGGCGGTCAGCGTTTCGCGTAGAGAACGATCGTCCTCGGCGAGAAGCAGGCGTGCCGGTTTCACTGTGGGTGGCTCCTTACCGAGACTGGCTTCGGTGCGTCTGGGGGGATCGAAGTCAACCTTCTCCCCCTGTCACCGTGGCAATAGCGGTGCCACAGCACGCCGAATCCGGCATCACCCTGCCGTACAACGACTTAGGAGGATCACACCCTCCTTTCCGACCCCCGCAGGAACACCGAAAATCGGGGGGAACCGGCAAAAAAGTCCGGTCGAGCCGCCAATTCTTCCGGCCCGGCACCGCTCGGGCGGTGTGGTGTGCAGTGCCGCCCCCGTCGTACCCGAGCCGGGGGCGGCGCGTAGGCCCGCTCTAGTAGAAGAGCACGCGGCCGCTCTTCGCTCCGGGGGCGCTGACGTCGTCCCCACCCAGGATCATGACGTGCGCCACGCCGCTGCCGTCGACGTAGGCGACCCCGCCGGCGTTGAAGAGGTTGATGCCGAGGACGGACTGGATCGTGTTCGACCCGGTGGCGCCCCCGAAGCTTCCCAGGCTGCCGTCGGGGTTGATGGGAGCGAAGGAGTTCTCGGAGGAGCCGGAGCCCGCTGCCGAATAGAGTCCCGAGCTCACGAAGAGACTGCCACCCGCAGCCACGGCGATGTGCTTCGTCCGCGCCTTGCCCATGGCGCCCCCGTCGGCCCAACCGTCCGGAAGAAGCCCGGACCGGAGGTCGAGCCTTCCGAGCGCGACCGACGACAGCTTGGTCTGGTTCTGCTGGAAGTTCCCGTCGTTCGGATCCACCTCTCCCGTGTCGCCGCCCACGGCGTAGAGGAAGCCGCCGAAGCCGACGAGCCGATGGTATGCCCGGGGCTCCGTCAGCGCAGGGAGGCTCTCCCACTCTCCGATGTTGCCGAGCGTGTCGACCGTGGCCCGGTACACCTCGGCGACCGCCGCATCGTCCGTCGTCGCTCCGCCGGCCAGGTAGATCGTGCTTCGGAAGATCACCGCACCCGTCGAGTGGAGCGGCGCCGGCAGCTCGCCGACGGCTTCAGGCGCGCCCGTCGCCCCGTCCTGGTCGAGCGACACCCGCCGAATCGTGCGTACGGGCTGACCGCCCTTCGACTCGATTCCGCCGAAGAGATAGAGATACCCCGATCCCTGGACCTTCGAGTTGAAGGGAGTCGCCACGACGGTGGCATGATGCGCCACCCCCCCGGCCAGGGCTGTTCCCTCGGTCCACGTACCCAGCGATCCGTCCGCTTGGATCTCGCTGTACCGAACACCGGCGACGGGAATCGAGTCCGAGCCGGAGCCTCCGATCACGTAGACACGTTGCACCGTGGAGCCGCCCGCGTCGTCGATCGGCACGGCGGTCGCCGTATGCCCGCCCAGCGCCTCGGGAAGCGCCTCCGTCTCGGTCCAAGCGATCGCCGACGGGCTGAAGGCGGCATTCTGCGTGAGCGTGAAGGGCAGGGATTCGCTTTGGCCCGTCGCGGTCTCGACGAGAACGGGGCCCGTCGCCGCTCCGGCGGGAACCGCGGCGAGGATGATCCCGTCGGTCCAATCGTCCGGCCCGGCAATCACTGCCGGCACGGTCCCACCGGCCCCGTCGGAGAAGAGCACCCGTCCGCTGCCCTGGACGTCGCCGAACGCAGCCCCCTCGATGATGGCGGTGCTCCCCGCGTTTCCGGACGGCTTCGTCGCCCCGTTCACGAACGAGAGCGTCGGCGCCACCACCGTGAACGCCTGCGGGAAGTTGATCTCAGTCCCGTCGACGTTCGTGAAGGTGACGTCGTAGGTCTGGCCGACCGCCACGCCCGGCGGGACGCGCACGAACGCTTCGGTGCTGCTGGCCACGTCGACCTGGGTCGCCGAGAACGGCCCCACCGATCCCTCCGCTCCCCCCCTGAAGTTCGTGCCGGTCACGCGTATGTCCGTCCCGACGGTTCCCGTGGAGGGCTCCACACCCGAGATCGTCGGAGGGGGTCCCGGATTCACTCCATTAGGGTCGTCACCGCATCCGAGCACGCCGGCGATTGCGAGGCAACACATGGCGCGGCGAATCGGCGAACGGTGGAACTTCCTGGGGCGCGTGGTCTCCATACTCTCATCTTCCTATCGTCACGCGAGGTCGTACCCCGCGAGTCCTGTGGATTCGTGTCCGATAGAACGATGTCGGCCCACGACGAGCCGGTTCAAGCACTTTGTCACGCAAGGCGCGGCACTCGTCGTCCCCACGGGGCACGCCCCAGCACGTTTCCCACCGAGGGCCGAGCTCGCATTCAGCGGCCTCGCGGCTGTTCGCCACCCAACAAAAGAGAGGCGGGGGTGCCCTTCAAAGGCACCCCCGCCGGTAGGCCTTGGGCCGGTTTCGGCCTACGACGACGGCGCGGTGGCCGACGTGACCTCGAACGCGACTTCGGCGTCCTCGGCGCTTCCGATCGTCACCCCTTGGGGGGATTCCGGGTCGAGTGTGAAGTCGTACTCGGGAGCGTCCGGACCGAGTCCGACCGCGACCTCGTACGCCTCGTCTCTGGGCACGACGTACAGGAAGGTCGCCGTGTAGACCCCGTCGCCGTCCGAGTCCTCGAGCGCCACCGGGGGCTCGGAGTCGAGCTGAGCCTGGAAGTCGGCGAGCGAGCTTCCCAGGGCCTCCATCGCCTGCTTCACCTCGTCACCAGCCGTCAGCGAAACCGTGATGCTCCCGCTGAAGCCGATCTCGGTGGCACGGATGACCGGACGGGCGACCCACTTACCCGAGCCGCCCGCCTGGTGCGCGAAGCTCTCGTGAACGACGAAGTCCAGCAGCACGATGTGCCGATCCCCGTCGACGTCGATGGAGCCGCCGGGGAGCTTGACCTTGAGGCCACTCTGACCCCAGCTGGGCGTCTGGAGCCCACCGTCGTGAGGGCCCTCGCACTCCGGATGCACGTCCGGCATCAAGGGCTCGAAGCCGCTCGAGGCGTACGTCTCACCATTCTCGAGAACCAGGCACGCGCCACGGACGACGAGCCGGAGCTGCGAATAGCTCCCACCCGGAACGACGAAGCCTTCCGCCAGCGGCACGATGTCGTTCGAGAGCGCGATGAGGTCGACCTCGGTCAGCTCGTCGGACAAGTCGATGCGCCCGTTGCCATCGACGCTGACCTCGTCCTCGCATTCGGGCGTGTCGCCGTTTTCCGGGACCTCGACGTCGTCGCAGCCGTCCTCGGCTTCACCGACGAGATACACTCGCTCGATCTGGACCACGACCTTCGCGAAGGGTCCTGGGTCGTCCGTGAGCAGCACGGAGATCTCCCCGGGTCGAGGCGCCGACGTACCGTCACTACACGCAGCCACCGTGAGGCTCACGACCAGCGCGAACAGCCCTGCGAGCGCTCGAAACATTTAGCTGACTCCTTTCGGCATCGATTGTGCACATTGGAAGTAGAGAGCGACGCCGAGCGCCGTTCTCACCATGTACACTCCCCGAGTGACCGTTTGGTCACACCCCCCAGTTCGCCCCCCCATCCATGGCCTCCCCCCCGCCAGGCTCGCGCGCTCCGCGCGCGCTTCCGTACCCACGGCACCCCGCACCCAAATCGGAAAAGCCGGGGAAGCACGCCGCCGCCGGTCTCGCCGAGTCGGGGCCGTGGGCGACCCCGTCCCCCACGTGGTCCGACCCCGCCGTCGTCCGGCTCGTGCTCTCCGGAGAGCGCAACGCCTTCGGCATTCTCGTGGAGCGGTACGAGGAACGGTTGCTTGCCTACGCCGTGTACATGGGACTCGGCATGGCAGAGGCCCACGACGTCGTGCAGGACGGTTTCATCCGCGCGTTCAGACACCTGGACCGCTGCGGCGACCCGGAGCGGTTCGACGGGTGGCTCTTCACCATCGTGAGCAACCTCTGCCGAACCGCCCTCACGAGTCGCTCCCGCCGCGACACGATGCCGATCGATCTCTTTCGCCACGCGCTCGTGGACGACACCCCGAGTCCGGACGAGGTCGCGTTGGCTCAGGTGCGGCGTGCTCGCGTCCGGCAGGCTCTGGAAGCCGTGCCCACGGACCAGCGCGAGGCCCTGGTGCTCAGGTACCTGCAAGGGTTTTCCGTACGGGACATCGCGGGCCTCGCCGGCGCGTCCGAGTCGGCCGTGAAGATGCGGCTCAAGAGAGGGAGGGAGACCTTGCGGCGGGCCCTCGGCCCCGAACAGACGCCCAGCACAGAAGCCACATCCAGGTGACGGAAACGGGGACGGGCGTGGCGCTGGCCTCGCCGGCAGTGTTCAGGCCTCGCTCCCGCCCGACCATTTTCTGTGGCTCCACGCTCGGGACTCTCTCTATAATGCAGGGGTCGAGCATCGTGTCCCCGACATCACTTCCGAGAGACCGTGGCATGGCCAGCAAACCCTGGGTCGACTACTACGAGGCACTTCAGCTCAGTCCTTCTGCGGACCCCGACACGGTCGAGCGGGTCTACCGTCTGATGGCGAAGCGCTATCATCCGGACAATAGCCAGTCTGGGGACGGAGACCGCTTCAACGAGGTTCGCGAGGCGTACGACGTGCTGTCCGATCCCGACGGCAGGGCGGCATACGACGCGAACTACGAGCAGTCGCGCAGCGAGCAGTGGCAGATCTTCGACCAGGCTTCGGCGGGCGGCGACCGCGACGACGATCACCGACTCTTCCACGGGATTCTCTCGCTCCTCTACATCGCCCGTCGCCGGAACCCGAACAGCGCCGGCATGGCACCGTCCCACCTGGAGCGCTTGCTCGGCGTGCCGCACGAGCACCTCAACTTCCCCATCTGGTACCTGAAGAAGCGCAACTACGTCGAGATCCTCGATACCGGGCTCATGGCCATCACGGTCGACGGGATCGACAAGCTCGGCAGTGGCGAGCTGTCCCTACCGACGAACCGACTGCTCGCCGCAGAGTCCCTGGGCAACGCCAGGCCCCCGGAAGAGGAGCCCCGGGAGCCCGCGGCGATCGCGGAGGAGAGCTACTCGGGCTAGGGGCCGGACTCGGCCGCGAGCCAACCCGGCCGACGCGCCAACCAGCCCAGCAACTAGAAGTCGAGGCGCCTCCACCGCTCGCTCTTGAGCCACAGGAGCGATAGCAGGAAGCAGATCGCCCACCCAGCGATCTCCCCGGCCCAAACGACCGGCATCGACGCTCTCATACCGATCGCCGTGACTCCGACCCAGGCGAGCACGGTGGTAGAGAGCGCCACCTCGATGAGGAGCGTGCTCCGGGTGTCGCCCGTGCCAGCAACGGCGGCGAACACGATCTCCGCCGGGATGACGATCACGAGAGCCAGTGCGATCACGCGCAGGCTCGCACCGGCGCTGTCCACGATCGCGGCCTCGGACGTGAAGAGCGACAGCGGGAGGTCGGGCGCCGCGACAGCCAAGAGGAGAAACGGCGCAATCAGGACCGCGCTCGACCCCACCGCACGGCGGACGACCCCGCCGATCTCGCCCGCTCCTCCGCCCCCGATGAGCTGGCTCACCAAGGTGGTCGTCGCGTCCGAGAAGCCCTCGATCGGTAGGAGAAACAGAGCGTAGATGCTGTACACTACGTTGGCCCCGGCAAGGGGGGTCTCGCCGAGGCGTTCGATGATGACGAAGAAGAGGAGCCACCGACCGGTCGAGACGAGAGACTCGAGCGCCACCGGCCACGAAACGTCCGTCATCACGCGTGCAAGCCTCTTGCTCGGACGCCCGAAGCGGAAGAGTCCGTAGCGACGCAGGTTACCTCGGAAGAACGCGTGGCCCGTCAGGAACACGAACGTCACCACCTCCGCCGCCAGCGAAGCGAACGCCGCTCCCCGGATTCCGAGTCGCGGGAATCCCAGGTTCCCGAAGATCAGGACGTAGTCCAGCGCGACGTTGGTGAGCGCGAGCGCCGCGGTGGCCGCAATGAGAACGCGAGTACGCCCGATGCCCACATAGAAAGCGCTGTACGCCAGGTTGAGGCCGTGGAAGAAGACAGCGAACGCGGCGATCGCCAGAAAAGCATCCACGGCTTCGCGAACCTCCACCGACTGGAGGATCCACGCGGTCGCCACCGGTGACACGAAGCGGATGAACAGAAAGAGCACGACCGAGGTCGCCAGGAGCAGCGCCACGCCGTGATTGAAGGCATCACCGATGCCGCGGTCGTCCGCCTGGCCGGCCCGGCGGGCACAGATGATCTGGATTCCGTCGCTGAGCCCGAGAGAAAAGAAGCTCACGACCTCGAACAGCGCCGCCGCCAACGCGACGGCCCCGAGCTCGACCATTCCGTACCGTGCGAGGAAGATCGTGTCGGTGACCTCGACGATCGTCTCGTTCGCCCCCGCGATGATGATCGGGAGAGAGATCGCCCAGATCGCCCTCGATGTGACCTTCGCCTTCATCGTTTGCCCTTGCGCCGCAGGATCAGCCAGGGATCAGCCGCCGGACCTCGCCGGTCAAGGGCTACCCCCGGGAGCCGCGCTCGGCCGAAGACGTCCGAGCGCGGCCCCCGGGGGCCACTGGGGATGTCAGATGAGGGTGAAGTCGTACGAGTGACGGTTCAGGTGCATCACCATGCACGAGAGCAAGGCACCACCCTTGAGGTATTCGGAGAGGTTGAAGTAGTTGACCTCGAAACCCCGCTCGACCGCGATGTCCTCGAGCCGCCGGTTCTTTCGAATCTCCTCGCGGTACTCGTCGGTTCCGGCCTTCAGATCGTGGATGTGCGAGCCGTTCATGATCGTGTTCGAGAGGCGCGCCGAGTTGCAGATCCCCGAGAAACAGTCGTCGACCGACACGTCGATGATGTTCGTGTGCTGCTCCAGCTCGGCGACCTCTTCGTCCGCGTACAGCTCGGTGCACACGAGGGTCTCGTCTCGGGTGAGCGGGAAGATGCTGCAGTCGAGGTGGTAGAGATACGGCTCGACTTCCTCGACCATGATGATCTTCATGTCGAGATTCTCCTCCATCCACTCGAACGTTTCGCGCTCCGAGCGGATGCCGTAGCCGCCGACGTACACGTTGTCGTAGAGGTGCTTGAGCTCCGCCTCGCCCTCGAACTTGTGAGGCGGCTGCACGACGTCGTACCCGAGCGCTTCGAAAAACGACTTTCCGACCGCCGCCTCCCCCACGCGGGGCTCCGACGTGAAGTTCGACAGCACCACGGTATTGCGCCCGGGAAGATGCTCGAGCACACAACCGAGGTTGGCGGTGAACACGAGGTCCTGGAGCTCGCAGTCGCCCGGGCTGGGCACGAGATAGACGAGGCCCTCCGAAGCGATGAAGTGATAGAGCTCGAGGAACTGCCTCATCGCCTTCTTGAAGTCCGGAGCTCGCTCCTCGTCCGAGATGTCGCGCATCCAGGCATTGTTCGCGACGACGGTGGAGTAGCTGAAGGGCACGCTCAACAAGAACGACGGCTTGCTCAGCTGCGTCGGATTGAGGACTCGAGGTGTGACGGTTTGCTGTACGCCTTCGACTGCTAGGGGAACGGCTGGCGCCGTCGTGACCGGGGTCGTCATCTTGGGTCCTGGGCCTCATTCACGTCCTCCGAGGAGGACGGCTGGGGGGAAGTGGCGTCGGGGTCGGTCGTGCCGGCCGAGGCGGGGAACGTCGTTTTCGGTACGGATCTCGTGGACCAACGCCCCGTACTCGTCTTGGGCATGATCCGAACCAGGGGGTCCAACCCTCCCTCCACGTGCACTCCCGACGGGAGGACGGGCGTGAAGTCGAATCGGTCGGCCAGGGGAATGATCAGGTCCAGCTGCGACCCGTAGCGGACGATCGAGAACCGCTCGTTCTGGGCGAACGGCCAGTTCTGCTTCAACTGAAACGGGAGGATACAGTCGACGTCGTAGTCCGCCATCTGGAGGATGTAGTAGTGCTGCCCGAGATCCGGAGCCCACACCTTGTTCAGCATCCTTTGATTGTTGTGCAGGTAATTCGCGCGCTCGATATCGAGGCGCAGATCATCGAGGATGCTCTTCTCGACGGGGAGCATCGGATAGTTGTACGTGTCGATCTCGTCGAGCTGCTTGTACGAGACGCGACCCGGGTACGGGATCCGGTTCACGTGGACGTCGAAAAACGTCATGAAGATGCCGATGACCAGGCTCGGCCTGTCGAACGACGGATCCCGCATGGCGTCCTGAAGCGAGTAGTGCTTGCCCTTGATGTCGACGATCGGGTCGTCCGGATCCACCGTCATCTGGTAGAGGACGATCCCGTCCGCTGGCGAAAAGAAATAGCTCGGGTCGGAGTAGTTGGGTCGCGTGGGGTCGCGGAAGAAGAACTCCTGAGAGAGCCAAGCGAGGGACTTGTCCTTTACGAGGGCAACTTCCTGCTCGACCCAGTCCTTCAGGCTCTTGGCCAGGGGAGGGGGACGTCCAGGGGGGGGTGGG
>JBDHDM010000038.1:0-22271 GCA_039591515.1 Gemmatimonadota bacterium
GCAAGGGTGTGGAAGTGCTGGAGCTGCACCTTGAGCTCGGCGATGTCGTTCACGAGCTCGTCGTGATCCGGAAGGAACTCGTGTAGGGGAGGATCGATGAGACGGATGATGACAGGCAGCCCGTCCATCGCTCGGAACAACCCCTCGAAGTCCGATCGCTGCAGCGGCAGGAGCTCCGCGAGGGGTGCCTCCCTCTCACGCGGATCCGCGGCCATGATCATCCGCTGCACGATCGGGAGGCGATCCGATTCGAAGAACATGTGCTCGGTACGGCAGAGTCCGATGCCCTCGGCGCCGTAGGACCGGGCACGCGCCGCGTCGTCGGGATAGTCTGCGTTGGCTCTCACACGCAGTCGGCGGACCTCGTCGGCCCAGGAGAGGAGCGTCGTCAGGGCCGGATTCTCCAGGTCTTCTGTCACGGTCGGGAGCTGACCCTCGAAGACGAGACCCCTGGTTCCGTCGAGCGACACCCACGCGCCCTCCTCCAGCGTGCTGCCCCCGACACGCAGCTCGCGGGCGCCCAGATCGATCTCCAGGTCGAGCACACCGACCACCGCCGGACGACCGAACTGGCGCGCGACGAGGGCAGCGTGGCTGGTCCGTCCGCCACGGCTGGTGACGATTCCGCGGGCCGCAAGCATGCCGTGCACGTCGTCGGGCTTCGTGTCGGGCCGGACCAGCACGACGTCCTGACCTTCTTGGGCCCAACGCTCCGCGGAGTCCGCATCGAAGACGACGCGGCCCACGGCCGCCCCGGGTGACACGGCGAGCCCCCGGGCCAGCGGGTCGGCGTCCGCCATGGCCCGCGGATCGAGCTTCGGGTGGAGGAAGACGTCGACCTGCTCGGGCGAGACCCGCCGGAGCGCTTCCTCACGGCTGATCAGACCCTCCTCCGCCATGTCCACCGCGATGCGGACCTCGGCTTCCGCCGTGCGCTTTCCGTCACGGGTCTGGAGGATCCACAGCCGCCCGGATTCGATCGTGAACTCGAGGTCCTGCATGTTCCGGTACCGCTGCTCGAGCCGCCCCGCGATCGCCGCCAACTCGGCGTAGCGATCCGGCATCCGCTCCGCGAGAACGGAGATCGGGTGTGTCTCGCGGATCCCGGCAACCACGTCCTCGCCCTGCGCGTGCTCGAGGTAGTCGCCCTCGAGCTCGGCTTCGCCGGTCGTCCCGTTGCGAGACATGCACACACCCGTGGAGGACTGCCGGTCCAGGTTGCCGAACACCATCGTCTGGACATTCACGGCGGTGCCGATATCGTGTGGGATGCCGGTCGCGTTTCGGTAATCGACGGCCCGCTTGCCGTTCCACGACCGGAAGACGGCGGCCATCGCGGTCATGAGCTGCTCGCGCGGCGACTGGGGGAAGGGCACGCCTGCCTCGGCTCGGACGACGGCCCCCAGCTCTGCACAGACCTTGCGCCAATCGTCTCCGGTCAGATCGGCGTCCAGGACGACGCCGCGCTCCTTCTTTCGGGAAGCGATCACACGCTCGAACGCGTCATCGTCGATCCCGAGAACGACGCTCCCGTACATCTGGATCAAACGTCGGTAGAGATCGTATGCCAGACGCGCGTCCCCAGTACGGGCCGCCAACGCCTCCGCGATCACGTCGTTGAGGCCCAGATTGAGGACCGTGTCCATCATGCCGGGCATCGAGAACTTGGCCCCGGAGCGGCACGAAAGAAGCAGCGGGGCGTCGGCGTCTCCGAAGCGTTTCCCCGATTCGACCTCGAGGGTGCCGAGCGCAGTCTCGACCTCCTCCTCGAACCCGTCCGGGAAGGTGTTCGCTCTCCGGAGGAAGGCGTTGCACGCTTCCGTGGTGACGGTGAATCCCGGGGGTACGGGGATCTCCATGCGAGACATGTCGGCCAGGTGAGCCCCCTTTCCTCCCAGGAGCGCTCGCACCGCCTCCCACGACCCGCCTACGGCCGCCTCGGCCTGCTCGACTTCCGAGAAGGGGTACACGAACCTGGGCATGGAGCTCCTCCGCGCGGTCGCAACGTCTCAGACAAAGGTGGTGGTGCCGGCACCGTCGTGCGGTCCGGTAACTTCCGGTCGTCCGTGAGGGGAATCCCCGGCGCTCCCGCTTCTCGCCGCGCCGGGTACGCAAAGTCTAGCTTCACGTTGGCGTGTCGCAGCCCCGGGTTCACCCGCTCGAGGGGTTGCAGAATGGCGGCCAAGTTCGAGATCGGCGACGACGCCGGGTTCTCCGTCTTCGCGACCCTGCCGTTCCAGAGCGGAGGCAGCTGAGCTCGGCCGAGGTCCCGGCCGAGCGCCCCCCCCGCAGCGGTCAAAAAAAGACACGGATCGGGGTGATGTGCGATGTACTTTGCGAGTGCGCCCCCTCGTTTCGTCATCCACTTCTACGGCCAGGATGTAATGAAGATGAGGAAGATTTCGGTCCCTCTCGCCCTGCTCGCCGGACTCGCCTTCGCGACGGGATCCGCAGAGGCACAGATCACGCTCGGCCCGACACTCGCCTTTCACGACGACGCCGACTTCGGTATCGGCGCAACCGTCGGTGTGCCATTGCCTTCCCTCGCACCCGCGATGGGGCTCATGGCCGACTTCATGTACTACTTCCCGGACGGCTTCGACTATTGGGAGCTCAATGGGAATCTGACGTACGACTTTCCGTTGGAAGGAAGCTCGGTCGTGCCCTTCGCGCTCGCCGGTCTGAACATCGGCCACTACTCCGTGAGCGAGGCGTCCGACACGGAAATGGGACTGAACATCGGTGGCGGCATCGCCTTCGAGCTCGGTACGTTCCGACCGAGCGTCGGGCTCAAGGTCGCGCTCGGAAACGAGGAAGCGTTCGTGCTCTTCGGTACGCTCCCGTTCGAGCTGGGGAGCAGCTAGGCGACCTCTCCCCGGGCAGGCCGCACTGGGCCAGCGCCTGGTGCGGCCTGCCCGCGGCGCGCGGCTAGCCGCCACGACGCCCGCCATGCACATTGCCCGTCCACCACGACATTCGGAGGACGGTTCGAGTGAGAAGCCTCGCCCAGACCGCGATGACCATCGCCGCGATGCTGTGCATCGGTCTCGTCGGCTCGCCGGCGAGTCTGGAGGCGCAGAACGCCGACGTCCCCAGGACCCCCGCCGGTCGTCCCGACATGAACGGGTTGTGGCAGGCGTTGGGAAACGCACACTGGGATATCGAGCCGCATACGGCACGGCCCGCGCTCGCGATGCAGCCCGGTCCCGTGGTCCCGGTCCCGGCCGAAGGAGTGCTCGCGCTCGGCGCGGTGGGCTCGGTCCCGTCCGGATACGGGATCGTGGAGGGTGGCGAGATCCCCTACCTGCCCGAGGCGATGGCCGCGCGTGACGAGAATCGGGAGAACTGGCTCGAGCGCGACCCCGAGATCAAGTGCTATCTGCCCGGTGTGCCGCGAGCCACCTACATGCCCTTCCCGTTCCAGATCTTCCAGAGTGATCAGCGCGTCGCGATCGCGTACGAGTTCGCGGGTGCGGTCCGGGACATCTATCTCGATGATCCGGGCGAGGCCCAGGTCGATTCGTGGATGGGTCAGTCGTTCGGGCGCTGGGAGGGCGACACCTTCGTCGTTCGCGTCGACGGCTTCAACGGCGAAGCTTGGCTCGACCGCGCCGGCAACTTCACGGGGTACGGAACGACGGTCACCGAGCGCTACACGATGGTCGGACCGGACCACGTCATGTACGAAGCGGAGATCGAGAACCCGGAGACCTTCTCCCGACCGTGGACGATTCGCATGCCGCTCTACCGCAACATCGATCCGAACGCCCGGCTGGGGCAGTTCAAGTGCGTGGAGTTCGTGGAAGAGCTGTTGTACGGGCACCTCCGCAAGAACCCGATCCGCGGACGATGAAGACCCGGGCAGACGAGGATTCGGCCACGAGGATGGCCCTGCACCGGCGCTCGAGCACGACCGTGCTCGCTGCCTCGCTCGCCGGGTTGGCGGCCTTCGCCGTCTGCGCGGTGCCCGCGGATGCCCAGTCGACCGACTGGACGCCGCCCCGGCTCGCCGACGGGACGCCCGACCTGCAGGGCAACTGGAGCAACGCGACGATGACGCCCATCCAGCGCCCGCCAGGGATCGAGCTCATCCTCACCGTTGACCAGGTCGCGGCGCTCGAGGACGGACGCCAGGACTTCATCGAGGAGGCTCGCCAGGACAGCGATCCCGATCGCGGTGCTCCGCCCGTGGGCGGCGACCCCACCGGGAGGAGCTCGCTGATCGTCGAGCCCGCCAACGGCCGTCGCCCCGACTTCTCGGAAGAGGGGCAACGCAGAGCCGAGGCGCGTAGGGCCTTCTGGGCGCAGTTCGGCGAGTACGACAACCCGGAGAACCGGCCGCTGGCCGAGCGGTGTATCATGTCGTTCGGGTCCAACGGGGGTCCACCCATGCTCCCGAACTACTTCTACAACAACAACTACACGATCCTGCAGACGTCGGATCACGTCATGATCCTCACGGAGATGGTGCACGACGTGCGGATCATCCGGATGGGTGAGCCGAATCGCTTGCCGAAGCACGTCCGTCCCTGGATGGGTGATTCGTGGGGGCGTTGGGCGGGTGACACGCTCGTGATCGAGACCACGAACATCCATCCGGAACAGCGCATGCTGTCGATCTCGATGGGCGCCGAGTTCTTCCCGTCCGAAGAGATCGTCGTGACCGAGCGACTTTTCCGGGCCTCCGAAACCAAGATCCATTACGAGTTTACCATCGAGGACCCCCTGGTCTTCGTGGAGCCGATCCGGGGGCAGGTGCCCTTCAACCGGTTGGATGGGCTCCTCTACGAGTACGCCTGCCACGAGGGGAACTACGCCCTCGGGAACGTCCTCCGGGGTGCACGCGCGCAGGAAGCCAAGGAACGCAACCAGAACGAAGTACGGAGGTAGTCAAGATGCGGCGGAGCACGATCCTCATGCGGCGGCGCCCGATCCTGATATTCGGCGCCATTCTCACTCTGCTGGCGATCGCCGTCCCGGTCGTGGCCCACCACGCCTTCGGGGCGGAGTTCGACCGCAACGCGCCGATCAAGCTCGAGGGTCCCATCGTCAAGCTCGAGTGGGTGAATCCCCATACGTGGATTCACCTCGAGGTGACCAAGGAAGACGGCACGACCGAGGTCTGGGCCGTCGAGGGTGGAACGCCGAACGTGCTGCTGCGTCGGGGGCTGAAGCGCGACTGCCTGACGCCGGGCACGGAAATCGTCGTCGACGGCTATCAGGCGAAGGACCACTCGCTGACGCGCGCCAACGGGAAGGACATCACGTTCACCGACGGCACGAAGATCTTCCTGGGCTCGTCGGGGACGGGAGCGCCGTACGAGCGCGAGATGCAGCAGGCCCGCCGAGAGCAGGGACGTTGCTGACCGAGCTCCGGTCATAGCATTACGACACACACGGCTTCCCCGCCGGCTCGTGCCCATTTACATTCATATGTAGAATTAATCTCCCCCCGGAGGCCTTTCCGCGTGCCCGGTACCTTCCTGCCCGAGTCCGTCTGGGCGACGACGCGTACGGTGCCGCGATGCGCCGCGAGATCGAACGGAGAACCGGGCGGCCGGTATCCGTGGGCGCGCTCTACGCGGCGATCGGTCGGCTCGAGGACAAAGGACTTCTCGCATCGCTCCCCTCGGAGCCGGAGCCGGGCCAGCGCGGCCGGCCGCGGAAGTACTGCCATCTCACGGCGGCGGGCCGAGAAGCGACCCGTCATTCGGCGGAGATGCTTCGACGCATGATGGACGGGGTGCAGCTGGTGCGCCGACCCTCTGAGGAGGGCACGTGACCCGGCCGCATCCGGAGGGTCACCCTCCAGCCACCGCCCGGCTCCTGCTGTCGATCGCCCTGCCCCGCCGGGATCGCCGATACGCCCTCGCCGACCTCGCAGAGGAGTTCGCCGAGCGCAGCCGAGTGGAGGGTCGGGCGGCGGCCTGCCGCTGGTATCGATGGCAGGCCGTCTGGTCGGTCGGCCCGGCCGTGGCATCACGGGCTCGGCGACGGATGGGGCGAGTCGTACGGCCTGGGTCGTACCGAATCTCGGGAGGAGGGGGTGTGGGCGTGACGACAGGATTGAGGAACGTCCCGAACGACTTGGCCTATGTCGCCAGAACCCTCGTGAAGGCTCCGGTGACCGTCGCCATCACGGTCCTCTCACTCGGCCTGGGGATCGGTGCCGTGACCACCGTCTTCGCGGTCGCCGACGCGTTGCTCTACCCGCCGGCGGTCGGCCTTCGGGAGCCCGAAGCGCTCTTGACGATCTACCGCAGCGAAGACGACGGAGAGGCGTACGGGATGGCGTCCTTCGCCGACTACGAGCGCGTGCTGGAAACGGCAGCGGTGGAGGACGCGGCCGCCATGGCCCTCGGCCTCATTGGGCTCGAGCTCGGCGACGAGCGAGAGACACTCGTGGCCGAGAGGGTATCGGCGAACTACTTCTCCGTGACGGGAATTCAACCGGTTTTGGGGCGCGCCTTCACGCCCGGACCGTCGTCGGAGGACGGCGGCCGCGTCGTGGTCCTCGGTCATGGCCTCTGGACCCGGCGGTTCGGCGCGGACCCGGGCATCATCTCTCGCTCGCTGAGCCTCGACGGTATGCCCTACACCGTCATCGGGATCGCGCCGGAAGGAATCGTGAGCCGCCGGGCACCCGTGCGCCCGGATCTCTGGATCCCGCTCGAGGCCACGGAGGTGGCAACCACGTCGCGAGAAGCCACCCGGCCGGAGTACCTCATCCTCGCCCGGCTGGCCGATCATGCCGAAGGAAGCCAGCTCCGTGTGGAGTTGGACGTGCTCGCCGCCCGACTGGGTGACGATGACCCCGAGGGCTGGATGGACGATCGGGGCGAGCTCCGGCGTTTCTCGGCGGTCCCGGAGCGGGAGTCACGACTCAACCCCCAGGGACGCATCATTCTCGGGGCCGTTGCCGCCTTCTTCTTCGGAATCGCCGGACTCATCCTGCTGATCGCGGCCGCGAACGTGACCAGCCTGTTCCTGGTACGAGCCCGCCGGCGCTCACGCGAAATCGCGGTACGGATCGCACTCGGTGCGAGTCGCCTGCGGATCGTCTCGCTTCTTCTGTTGGAGGGCGTGCTCTTGGGCGTGGTGGCGGGCATCGTCGGCGTCGGCTTCGCGGCGGCTGTCACGGATCTCCTCGCAGCCGCCTCCTTGCCGATCGACATCCCGATCCGCTTCGAATTCGAGGTGGCCGGAAGAGCCCGGGTCGTGGCCTTCGTGACGGCCCTGGCGACCGGAGTGGTCTTCAGCCTCGTACCCGCCTGGGGCATCTCCCGCCCGGATCTCGCCCAGACGCTGAAGGGAGGCACCCGCGCGTGGCCGAAGCTCCGCGGACGCGGGCGGCTTCGCGACGCGCTGGTCGTGGTTCAGTTCGCAGCGGCACTGGTGTTGATCGTAGGAGCCGGACTCTTCACCCGGTCCCTGAACGAGGCGAGGTCGGCGGAGCTGGGCGTTGATCCCGACGGGGTCGCCGTCATGACGAAGCGGGTGCCGGAGGAGCTGGGGGCGGATGAAATCGTCGCCTACTATCGCGAAGTCCTGTCACGGTTGGAGGGTACGCCGGGCGCCCGCGCGGCCGCACTGTCGCGGGGGCTCGAGCTGACGCTTCTCCAGGTCGGTACGCCGGTATCGGTGACGGCGCTCCCCGGCGATCAGGAAGGCCGGCTCGCGTACCGGAATTCGGTCACGCCGGGATACCTGGAGATGCTCTCGATCCCGCTGCTTCGGGGGCGGTCGCTCACCGACGACGACGGTCCCGGGGCCCCCCGCGTCGCCGTCGTGAGTGAGACATTCGCGACCCGATGGTGGCCGGAAGGCGACGCGCTCGGGCGCCGCTTCAGCCTCCGGGATCGGAGCCCGGGCACCACGGAGCGTGAGCCCATCGAGTTCGAGGTGGTGGGCATCGCGGGTGACGCGGCTTATCTGGATATCGGAGATCCTCCGACCCCCTACGTCTGGAGCTCTCTGTACCAGGACGCGGCCCGAACCGTGGCGATCACCCTGGCCGGCACCAGCGCCGACGCGATGGCGACGGAGCTCTCGTCACGTATCGAGCTGGATCCTGGCGAGGTCCCCCTGGTGGCGCCCACCACGTACAGGAGTCAGCTCTCCCTCCAGTACGTACACCTCCGCCTCGCCTCCAGCGTGCTCGGATGGGGAGGAGTCTTCGGTCTCTTCCTCGGGCTCATCGGCGTGTACGGGGTGGTGTCCTTCGTCGTGGCGGAGCGGACTCGCGAAATGGCGATCCGGCTGGCCATCGGTGCACACGGCGGCGACCTGGTCCGGCGCCTGGTCCGGTACGCGCTCGTGTTGGCCGCGGTCGGCTCGGCCGTCGGCCTGATCTTGGTGCTCCCCGCTGCGCACCTTCTGCGCAGCGTGCTGGTCGGCGTGGGACCGGCAGACCCCCTGTCGCTCATTGGCGGCCTGGGATTGCTGTTCGCGACCGCCGCGCTCGCGGCTTTCGTCCCGGCGCGACGAGCCACGAGAATCGATCCGATGCTCACGCTCCGCGAGGAGTAGCCAGCTCGGCGCCCGAGGCAGAGTCAGCTGTAGCCGATCCAGCGTCCGGCTGCGGCCACGACGAACCAGAGCACGAGCGAAACGGAGCCGAGGATCCGGCTCCGGGCCCCCGTCTCCAGGCCCTGCACGAGCTTCTCACGCACGACGAACGTGAACAGGAGCGCGACGGGCAGGGTGAGCATCTTCACCCCGAAGGCGGTGTTGTAGAAACACTTGACCGCCTCGGAGAGGAAGAGCAGGACGCCCGTCCCGAGCATGACCGCGACTGCGGTCACCAGCCACGGTCGGACCTGACTGGCGAGCTCGGCGATACCCTGCTGCCGCATCCCGAGGCCGAGCATGCGCAGGTCGACCAGGATCAACGCGCCTCCCATCACGCAGAGCGCCACCAGGTGTGTGGCTTCGATCAGCGGGAACGCGACCACCGATTCCCGAACGGCCGACCCCAGGAGCGTGCCCTCGCACCACTCGAAGAACGGGTACCACGACTCCGGCATCACGAGGCGGTGATCCAGCCGGCGAGGGTCGGGGCCCCTTCCTCGTCCGATCGTGCGGTTTCGTCGTTCTCGACCTCACACCCTGCCAGCGTGTTCACCCAGGCCGGCTGGGGCTGGATGTCACAATCGAACCAGTTGTACGCAACCAGTCGGCCCGAGAATACGACGCTCGTCCAGACGACCAGCGACACGATTCCGGCGATCCGCGCTGCGCGCGGCGGGGTCCAGTCGCCGTCCCATTCGTCGAGACGTCGATGAATCCGTGAGTGGAAGAACCACACGTTGAGCCCGGCGAGCACGAGCAGAACCGCTTTGAGGCGGAAGAAGAGGTTCCGGTAGTACCGCAGGGGCGAGGAATAGAAGAGGAGGAGACCGGTCACGACCATGATCGCGAAGCCGATCCGCGTCCACGGAAGCAGCCGCCCGGTGAACGCCGACACGGGGACGCGCCGAAACGCCAAGCCGACCAGTCGCAGGTCCATCATGAAGGCGGTCCCGACGAAGAGCGCGAGGGTCAGCACGTGCGTCGTCTCGAGGAGCGGCCACATGTAGTAGGACTCGAGCAGCATGACGCTCCACTTGGTGCTGTCCACCCATTCCAGGAACGAGACGATCACCCCCCGCCTCCCCTACTCGCCTTCACCCCGGCCCTCGGCGCCGTCCGAAGCCTCGAAGCGATCGTCACTCGGTCGGAGGACCTCGGGTGAGTAGGCGGCGTGACAGGCGGAGCAGACCTGATACATCTCGGCGCCGCGGTCGAAGACGCCCTGCTCGTCCCTCGCCTCGGCCACTTGGAGCGCCTGGCGTCCGATGTCGATCAGCGCCTGCGACATCGCCATCCAGGTGCCGTCGTCCAGCGCGCGCTCCCGCATCATAAGGAGGTTGCCCGACTCCGCGACCATGAACGCCGCATTCTCCACGGCGAGCCACTCCTCCTCGCCGGTGGGATGGATGTAGTGCTCGCCTTCGGCGTCCAGGATCCAACCCACGGCGGCCCAGTACTCCTGTGCTGCCGGCTCGAGCACGTGGAGCATCAGCTCCTGGAGGTCCGCCACCGCCTCGAAGCGCTCTTCCGACGGGGGCGCGGAGCATGCCGTGATCGCCAGGGCGACGAACGGAAGAGCGAGGCGATGTCGTCGCCGGCGTGGCGAGGGCTCGCTCGGGTGTCGTGTCATCGGTCGGCTCATGGCGCCAACATACGGATGGAGGAAGCGTGTTGCGACCGGAAACCAGGAACGTTTCCGGCCACACGAATCTTGCCGCACAAGTCGCGTTCGTGAGAGTTGGGAGTAGCCTGCCGACGAGACCCACCACCCCCATGCTCACGTGAATAGGCAGCACCTGTGGTTCTGTGCGTTCGCGCTCTGCCTGGTCGGCCTGTGCATGCTGTTGACGCCGGCCGATGTTCTCGCCGGAGCCCAGCTGGTCGACACGGACGCGTACATGCGCCTGGTGCGGGTGCGGCTCCTCGTGGAGTCCGGGGCCTGGTTCGACGCCTCGATCCCCCGGAGCAACTGGCCCTTCGGCGAGACCCTCCACTGGACCCGGCCGATGGACCTCGTCCTGCTCATCGGCGCGGCGCCACTCTGGCCGATCGTGGGCTTCGACCAGGCGCTCCGCTGGGCCGGACTTCTGGTGCCCCCACTCCTGCTCGTTGCGACCTTTGCCGCCACGGCGTGGGCGGCCGATCCCATCGCAAGAAGGGGGAGCCGTGGCTTCGTGCTCCTCGTCATGTCGACACAGGTGATCGTCCTCTCGTACGGCCAGCCCGGCCGGCCGGACCATCACGCGCTCATTCTCCTCCTGTTCGCGCTCAGCCTGGGCTTTCTGCTGCGAGGGCTCGAGAATCCCGCATCGGTCCGGTGGGCTCACGGGCTCGGGATCACCGCGGCCCTGGGAATGTGGGTGAGCCCGGAGTTCCTGCTCCCTCTTGCACTGTTCTTCGTGGGAAGCCTGGGAGCCTGGGTAAGGAGCGGAGGAGAGGCGATCCGATTCAACGTGGGTTGGACGCGGGCCCTCCTGATCGCGCTGGCTGCGTGCCTCGTGATCGAACGGGGGGCTGGGCTTTCGGCGATCGAGTACGACAAGATCTCTCTGGTGCACGTCGCGGTCTCAGCCCTGGCGCTCGGGGTCTGGTCGGCCCTGGCGCGAATGGAGCTCGGGGGCTCGGTCAAATCGGTTCGTGCCCGGGCTGCGGCGGGAGGGGCGCTCGGACTCCTGTCACTGGCTCTGATGGCACTGCTCTTTCCCCGCTTCTTCGGCGGACCGATGGTCGACGTGACCGATCCGGTCGTCCAGAGCTGGCTCCACCGGGTCGCGGAGCTGCAGCCGATCCTCACCCCGGACGACGCCCGGGGCCTCGGGATGTTCCTCCTGTGTGCGGGAACGACGCTGATCGCGGCTCCGTATCTCGCCGCGAGCCTCACGCGGAGGGACGAGAGTCTGGACGGACGCCTGTTGCTCCTGGCCGGGATCGTCGCAGTCCTCGCTCTCTCGTTGGCACAGCTGCGTTGGGTCGTCTACGTGCAGGTCATGTCGGCCGTCGCGGCGGCCGACATGCTGGGGCGCCTGACGACCATGCTCCCGCGGCCCCGGGGCTCAGCGCCGGGAGCGACGCTCGCTCGCGTGTCGGCTTCGGCCGTGCTGATCGCGGGACCGCTGTGTATCGGGGCGGCCATCACCTCGGCGGCGCGCCCGACGGATCCGACGGGCTTCGCCGCGCGGTGTGCGCCGGAGGCGGTGGCGACCTTCCTCGCTGCCGACCCCGATTGGAACGACGAGCCCCACACCATCGCCGCCCACACCGATCTCGGCCCCGCGCTCCTCTACCGGAGCGAGCATCGGGTGCTCGCCACTCCGTACCACCGGAACGAGGCCGGCATCCGAGGCATGTACGATCTGTTCGCGGCCACGGACCTCGAGGAGGCGGAGGGGATCGTACGGGACCGGGAGATCGATCTGGTCGCGCTCTGCCCGGATCGGGACGAGGACCTCGTGCCCCAGAGGGTGGACGGCCGGCCGTCGCTGTTCGGTCGGCTCATGGACGGCGAAGGCCCCGAGTGGTTGGTGGAGGTCGACCTTCCCGAAGAGTCCGGGTCCGCCCGGCTCTTCCGCATCGAGCCCTCAGACCTCCCGGGTCACCCCACCTACGGAACGGTCCAGGGCGGTCAGGGTGATTGACCGCGGCTGAAGGCCTCGCTGAAGTCCCCATCGTCGAGGCCGTCTCTTTCGGCCCTGTGAATCGCCAGAGGAAGGAGGAGCAACGGGAGGGTGAAGATGCGGGTGATGGGTGAAACGAGCGCCGCCACGCACAGGACGACCGCCGCCTGCATCCGCAAAGAGAGGAAGCGGAGGCGCCACAGAAGCAGGAGCGGCAGGCCCAACCCTACACCCGTGAGGAAGAGCCGGGCCCCGGCCGGCAGCGGTCCGCCCTGGTAGTCCCAGACGGTGAGGGCCGCGAGCTGGACGGGTAAGAAGCTCAACGAGACGTTCCCGAGCACGTCGAGGGGCCCGATTCCGTCTCTTAGCACGGCGATCGACCCACCCCAGAACTGTCCTTGGGAGAGGCTGGGCAGAACGGCCGTGATCCACTCTCGGCAGAGCTCGAGCAGGCGTCGCGCGCCGAATACCCAGGCAGAGAGCGCCGTCAGGCCCACGGTGGCGGCCGCGGTGGAGGGAACGTGCCTGCCCGGTCGCCGGGAAACGAAGGTCAGCCAGGCCCAGGCCGGGGTCACCTTGAAGGCGGCGCCCAGCGCCAGTGCGGCTCCGGCGACGGTGGGCACGGAGAAGCCGACCCCCACGAGCGCCCAAATGAGCGGTTCCACATTCCCGAAGTGGAGGGCGTGGGCGGCTCCTGGGGTCGCGAAAACGGCGGCGCTCCAGATCCACGCCCCTCGGATCGACCAGCGACCGTCCCGGATCCGTGCGAGCGAGGCGCCGAACATGCAGAGCGCCAAGACGTTGAGGATCAACCAAAGGCGGTCGAAGGTCGGATAGTCGAGGGGCGGAAGAAACGAGAGGACGGCCGCGAGGGGCGGAGGGTAGAGGTAGGGCCACTTCCCCACGAACTCGTGCGGTGCGGCCACGGGCTCCGGGTCGTAGAGGGGTGCGCCTACGCGGGCGGCCATGCCGGCGTCGAGGTAGGCGAGGGAGGCCCGGTAGCCCTGCCCGGGGATCCCGTTCCACTCCAGCGCCACGAAAAGGAGCAGGGTGAGCGGGAGGAGGTCGACGAAGGCGCGCACGACGAGCCGGAGTCGACGCCGCGTGGCCGACTCACTTCGGGACGCTCCGCTCGGCTCACCCCCGGTCATTCGCGAGTCGTTCAAAGCGAGCATCGAGACGCCTGGCCTCGTCCTCGATCCGTACCAGGATCACGGCGGTGGCGTCCCGGTGGAACACACGCCAGGAGGTGGACGCCTCCGCCTCGTGGGCGAGCGCCGCGTTCGGCGGCACGATGAGGAGCCCGATCTCTCTCTCGCGAAGGCGCTCCTGCCACCCCTGTGTGGCGGTCATGACGGAGAGGTACTCCTCCATGAGGTCGCTGCCGAAGAAGTTCGCCATGCCGTCGATGTAGATCCGCTGCTCGGGCCAAGCGTGGAGGATGTACCCACCCCAGGCATAGGCGTTGAACATCCGAATCTCGTCGAGCCCCGCTTGGCGGGCCGCCGCCACGCCTTCGACCGGAAAGACCTCCGCGGAAAAAGCGGAGGACGGGTGGGCACCGGGGTACCGTTCGGAGAGCGCGGCGAGGAGGAGCACCACGACGGTGCCGATCGCCACCCAGGGGCCCGCGGTGCCGCGCCGGTCGTCCCTCACGAGCGTGTCACGGAAGGCCTGCAGCGACGGTGGGCGCCACGTCGGGAAGAGCGGAGCGGCCCAGGTCAGGGTGAGCGGGAAGGCGAAGAGCGCCATGAGCGGGATGTTTCGCTTCGCCAGCACCGCGGCTGCGACGGCCGCGCCCAGCGTGAGGGCCACGGCCACGCTCCTTCCGCTCCGGCCACGACGCCAGCCACGCACCACCAGGAACACGAGGAGGGCCATTACCGACACCGTCATGCCACCCCACACGGAGGTGAGATCAAGCGGCGCGAACTCGTCCACCAGCTCGAAGGCGCGCTGATCTTTCAGGTGGTGGATGATGGAGACGTGCAGACCCCACCCGAGGGGGTTGATGAGTGTGCCCCCGAAGGCCGCGGCCACGGAGACCGCGTTCTGCGGCGCTCGAGCGGGATGGTCGACGCAGTCGCCTACGAGGTACGCGCCCAGGATGGCGAGCCCATACAGGAACCCGGGGTGCAGGTTGGCCCAGAGAGCGAAGAGGACGACGATCCCCAGCTGCTTATGTGGATCGGGCCTGCGGGAGACGAGCAGGAGGAGCACCGAGATGCACAGGAACGAGAACAGGTGGGGTCGCGCGACCCAGTGCGGGGCCGTGAGCACCGCGGCGAGGAACACCGCCGGAACGGCAAAGACCGGCTCCAACCGCCCTCGGAAGTGCACGGCCACGAGGGTCAGGCTGGACGTGATGACGAGCCCCGCCAGCACCACCACGCCGGAGAGCCCCAGCAGCCCCTCGGCGCCGGCGAAGATCACCTCGCTGAGCCACTCGTAGGCGGTGAACGTCTCTCCCGCGCGGGTATGGGAGAAGGGATCGGCGAACACGACCCCCTGCTCCACCACGTGACGGCCGAGGACGAGATGCCTGGCGACGTCTCCATCGAGGTTCAGCAGGTTGTGGCTGAAGGCCGCCGGAACGAGAAGCACGAGGAAGAGGAAGACCAGCCCCGCGACGTTGGGCGGAGGAACCAGCCGACCGAGCCCGCCCGGGGCCGAGCTCATCCTCGCCGACCCCGAGCCCGACGCAGTGACGATCGGATCCCCACAAGCTCGACGCCCGCCCGGGCCATGTGCGTCGGACCCAGCTTCGACCCGGCCACGTCCCTCCACTCCCGTAGCGGATACTCCACGAGCCGGTCGGCGATGCCCGCGCCACGGGCCGCGTGGAGGCGGGCGAGGAGCTCCACATCGAAGATCCAGCGGCTCTGGAATGGCTCGGCCAGCGCGCTGCGGAGCACTGGCCCCGCCCGGAACAGCTTCGCACCGCACTGGGTGTCGTAGACGGGGAGCTCGAGGATGAGGGACGCCACGGTGGCGAAGACACGGCCCAGGTAGTGTCGCCAAGGCGTTCGCCGCACGTCGTGTCCCAGGAGCCTCACACGGGATCCGAGGACCGCATCGAGATCGTCGCGGTCGTCCAGGACCCGCAGCATGCCGTCCAGCTCGCCCAGCGGGGTGGCGAGATCCGCGTCCCAGTAACCCACCAGGAGCGGATCGGCCTCCAGAGCCCGCTGCATCCCGGCGCGGACGGCCTCCGCCTTGCCCCGATTCTCCGGGAGCGAATGCAGCCGCAGGCCGAGATCCCCCGACGACAGGGCGTCGCGAATCAGATCTCCGGTGCCGTCCGTGCTGCCGTCGTCGACGATGAGGAAGCCGGTCCGTGGATTCCGGGCGGCGTAATCACGGAAGTCGTCGATGCGCAACCGGGCCGCCTCGTTGTAGTGAGGGACCACGACGATCACCTCACGCCAGGTCGGCCGATCAGGCATCGCCCTGCCGCTTCTCCAAGACGACCATCCACGAGACGCCCTTGCGGGCCGGGACGGCGCGGGATCCGTCCAGCGCCTTCAGGAGGGGGCCCTGTTCAGACCGGAAGATGCCGCGCAGAATCGAGTTCACTGGGGCCGCGGGCATGAAGAGGTCCGTCTTCTCCGGGCCGAAGGTCTTCGAGCGAGCGCGGCCGATGGCTCGGATCAGTCGGACCACGGGATAGAGGCGCCAGTTGAACGGGGAGACGAGCTGCGGATGGAGGGGCAGCTCCTCCCACAACGCCCTTAGGCGATCCTGCTCATAGCGCCGGAAGTGGCCGTGGCTCACGTCGTGGTGGGTCCAGAGATCCATCCAGGCCGGCACGGTGATGAGGATTCTCGCCCCGTCGGGCATCTCCGCCACCACGGCCCCGAGCGTCTTCACGTCTTCCTCGATGTGCTCCAGGACGTCACAAAAGAGCACCAGGTCGGCCTGCCGTAACTCCTCCCTGACGTCGTCGGGCGCCATGCCCACCCGAAGATCCAGGGTCGGGAAGCGCTCCCGGGCGATGTCGATGGCCTCCGGCGACATGTCGATGCCCACGCGATGCCAGCCTGCGGGGAAGGCACCAAGCACGTTGCCGGTCCCGCACCCCACCTCCACCACACGGGCGGGCCCGGGGACGAGCCTACGACCGACCTCGCCGAGGATCGCGGCCCTGGCCGTGAACCACCAGTGCGCCTTCTCGAGTTCGGCGGAGATTCGGGAGAGCTCTGGATCCACGGGAAGTCGAAGGGGAGGATCCGCGGCGGAGCGGCCCGGACGGCGGTCCGGGCCCGGTCGCGCGTCTGCGACAAGAAGCTACGCCGCGCCCGGGCCGGGTCCAAGGGTCGCGAATCGACGGTCCTCTTGATCACGCGCGTCCCACGCCCACGGCAGCCGGAGCCACGATCGAGCTCGGGTTGGCGAACGGCCTCCCGCCACACGATGTTGCGCCCGCACCCACCCGCGTCCTTCTCACACGAGGTCGAGCCATGACAGCGGACCGTGCCCGCCCCCGCCCTGCTGTACTGCTCCTCACCGCACTCGCCGTGGCATCGGCGTGCGCGGCGCCCGATCAGAGCGCTCTCCAAGAGCACGGTCCCGCGATCACCCAGGGCGCGCCGGAGAGCGTCGGCTTCTCGTCCGACGGTATCGATCGGATCGGTCCCGCCATGCAGGAGCTCATCGACGCCGAACGCACGGCGGGGATCATGACGCTCGTCGCCCGTCAGGGCACCGTCGTCCACTGGGAGGCCAACGGGTGGAGGGTCCTCGGAGAGGACCCGCTCGAGCGGACCGACGTCTTTCGCATCTACTCCATGACCAAGCCGGTCACGAGCACGGCCGTCATGATGCTCGTCGAGGAGGACATGATCGACCTCGACGCTCCTCTGTCGCTCTACCTCCCGGACTTCGGCGGCGTACAGGTGTACGACGCTGGTGCCCTCCGTGACCCGACGCGGGAGATCACGATCCGCGACCTGCTCCGGCATACGTCCGGCCTCACTTACGGCATCTTCGCCGACACGCCCGTCGATCGCATGTACCAGGCCGAGTTCGGGGGCGTGCTGAATCCCCAATCCGGACTCGCCCTGGAAGAGCTCGCGAGTGGGATCGCCGAGCTACCGTTGCTCGCCGATCCCGGCACGGTGTGGAACTACTCGCTCTCCACGGACGTGCTGGGCCGCGTCGTGGAAGTCACCTCGGGGATGTCGCTGAGGGAGTTCTTCCGCACGCGCATCTTCGAGCCGCTCGACATGCACGAGACGGACTTCCACGTGGCACCCGAGCGACTCGACCGGCTCACGGCCGTCTACCGGCCCGGAGAGGGCGGTCTGCAGCTCATGGACTCGCCCGTCGACGGGCTGTTCACGAAGGAGGCGACGTGGTACTCCGGCGGCGGCGGGCTCACGTCGACGGCCATGGACTACCTTCGCTTCGCGCAGATGCTCCTCAACGAGGGAGAGCTGGAGGGGGTGCGGATCCTTGACCCCGAGAGCGTTCGGGAGATGACGCGCGATCAGCTTCCCGAGGGACACGGGCCCATCGCCCTGTCCCCGACCGACGGGTTCGGGTTGGGCTTCGCGGTTTCGACGACCGGAGACACCCCCGGGATCTACTGGTGGGCGGGGGTGAGGAATACCTGGTTCTGGATCGACCCGGTCGAGGAGATCGTCGCCTTCGCCTGGACACAGCTGGATCCGTTCGGGGGCGTCCCGGTCAACCCGATCATGCGGGAGCTCGTGTACGAGGCGCTTACGGAGGCGACCCGCGCGGTCCCCGTCGGCGCGCCCTGACATCCTCGCTGCGAGATCCCGGAGCAACCGGCACGGACCGGGCTCCCCGGCCTTGGCACCCCGCGATCCCGGAGCCCCGGCAACGCGTCGAGCCGAAGGAAGGGGGAAGGGGGGCGCCCCGGGGGCGTCAGGCCTTGGCTTCCTCCAACCGTGCCGCGATCTCGAAGGGGTTCAGCCAATACCCGACATGGCTGAAGGCCCAGTAGAGGAGCTTGAAGCGTCCTTCGCCCAGGCACGCGATCTGCCGCAGGTGCGTCTCCTCGTGCAGGCGGAGCCCGCGGTCCCGGAGCCAGGCGGTCTTCGAGCGCACCCACACCGCGCCCTCGTCGACGTAGGCCACACAGTCGTGGAAGATCTCGCGCCGCTTCTTCGGATCGTCGGGGGTATACACCGGCGCCCCGCATCGAGTCGTCGTGACCAGCGACCACCCCTGCGGTGTCGCGCGATCGTGAGCCGATCCGCCGGCCCCGGCGGTTCGCCGGGACCGGCCCCTCCGACCGGCCGCGCTCAACCCGGCAGCCTCGCTGCCAGCTCCTCCCAGTCACTCGTGAGGGAGTCGAGCATGGTGCTCAGGAACGCCTGTTGTGCCGCCTGGTCTGCGGCCAGTGGGCCCACCCAGGCCTGTGCCGAGCCGTAGAGCCTGCCGAGGCGGCTGCTCAGCTCCTGCGTCTCTCTGGCCAGGCCGCGGAGCTCCGCTTCCAGATCGGTGTCGAGGCTCAGTGGGTCCGTCTCGGAATCGAGTCGCTCCGAATAGGCTTCGGCGTCGCCTCGCAGCGCCCGGGCCCTCCCGTTCGCATCCCAAATCTCGAGAAGCGTCTCGGTCCACGCGCGACGGACCGTCGTGTCGTGATCGAGCCGCGGATCCTCCCGCACCTCCACCGTCTGCGTCATCGACGCGCCACCGGCGTCCAAGCTCACTGTATACGTTCCCGGCACCACGAAGGGGCCACGCGAGTCGGAGTCCCCGAAGTCGTCGGTGGCCGTGTGCCTCAGATCCCAGATCACGCGGTTCATTCCCGGCTCCACATCGTCGACGGAGAGCGAGGCGACTTCGGCACCGGCGTCGTCCGCGATCGACAGGGTCGCGCTCCCCGTCCCCGGGCCGGCCCAGAAGTCGAGGATCGCTCCAGCGGGTGGGTTGTCACCCTCGAAGATCATGTTGCCGGTGTGCGCCTTCTCGTTGCGATACCGGATCTGCTCGGCCGGCTCAATCGTGAAGAGGTGCGCGGCCGCCCCGGCCACGGCCGGGGTCATCTCCTGCAGAGCGTTCACCTGGTCGAGAATCCAGATGCCACGCGAGTGGGTGCCGAGCACGAGATCGTTGTCACGGGGGTGCACGACGAGGTCGTTCACGGGGACCGTGGGCAGCTCTCCCTTCAGCTCGATCCAGTTCTGCCCGCCGTTCCACGACCAGAAGACGCCGAACTCCGTCCCGATGTACAGCACGTCCGGATTCCGTGGATCCTCCCGCACGACGCGCACGACCCGCTCGGCTGGGAGGTCGCCCACGATCGAAGACCACGACCGGCCGTGGTCTTCGGAGACCCAGAGATAGTTCTCGTAGTCGTCGTTCCGGTAGTTGTTGGCCGCCACGTAGACGCGCCCGTCGACCGACTTCGAGGCGTGCACCTGGTTCACCCACATCATGTCGGGAACCCCCGGCATCGCCGCGGTGACGTTCCGCCACTCGGCGCCGTCGTTCATCGTGACCTGCACCTGCCCATCGTCCGTGCCCGCGTAGAGCACACCCGGTGTGAACTCGGACTCGGCGATGGCCGTCATGGTCGGCCAGTACGGGATCCCGTCGTCGAGCGAGAGCACGAACGAGTCGGGCGCCTGGTCCATGATGACGAGCGTACGCCGGTCCGTTCCGGTCGTGAGATCACCCAGAGACGTCCACGTGTCCCCGCGGTCCGTGCTCTTGAAGAGTTCGTTGAGGCCCGCGTAGAGCGTCTCGTTGTCGTGCGGGCTGATGATGAACGGACCGTCCCAGTTGCCGGGAGACATCGCGTTGCCGAGGCGCTCGTACGGGTCACTGAGGTCCGGCCACGTGGTCCAGTTCCGCCGGGCGCCGATGAAGCCTTCGGGCTGGTTCGGTCTGATGTTGCGAGTCGCGCCGGTGACGATGTCGTTCCGGGTCAGCCCGAGATACTGGCTCTCCGTGTAGAGGATGCGGTTGTCGGTCGTGTCGACGAGGCTGAGAAAACCGTCGCCCCCGCCCCAACGGGTCCAGTCCTCGTTGAGGATGCCCTCGTTCCGGTACGTCTGGTTCGGGCCGCGCCAGGACCCGTTGTCCTGCAGACCGCCGTAGACGTTGTACGGATGCGCCATGTCCACCGAGACCCGGTAGTACTGGCTGAGCGGCAACGCCGTGTGGTAGAGGAAGTGGTCTCCTCGATCGTAGCTGATGCCGAGCCCACCATCGTCCAGCTTGATGACGTGGTTGGAGTCGTGCGGGTTCACCCATACGAAACGGTCGTCCCCGTGCGTGCGGTGATCGCGCGGGACCGTGAACGTCACCCCGGCATCGTCGGAGTACGAGTACGAGTTCAACATGTAGATGCGCTGGTCGTCGTTCGGATCGACCATCGGCTGGCTCGCGTACATCGGGCGCGGGTTCCAGTCGGACTGGTACGTCCAGCTCTCGCCGCGATCCTCGGACCGGTAGATGCCCGCGAGGCGCTGCTCGTAGGCGGTGGACGCGTTGAACCGCTCCCCCTGCTCCAGGCTGATGTAGAGGATACGGGGGTCCGATCGGTAGATGGTGATGCCGATCCGGCCGATGTCACCCGTCGGGAGCCCGTTGCCGAGCTCCGGGTTGGTGAGCTCGGTCCACGTCGCTCCCGCGTCGGTGGACTTGTAGAGCGCCGAGCCCGGTCCGCCGCCGTGGAAGCCCCACGGGCGTCGCTGCCGCTGGTACATGGCGGCGTAGAGGACGTCCGGATTCGACGGGTCCATCGCGACGTCGACAGCCCCGGTCATCGGATCGACGAAGAGGATCCGTTCCCAGCTCTCGCCGCCGTCGGTCGACTTGTACAGCCCGCGGTCGGGATTGGGGCCCCACAGGTGCCCCATCGCCGCGACGTAGACGATGTCCGAGTCGTCCGGGTGCATGACGATGCGCCCGACATGGTGACTCTCGGGGAGCCCCATGTTCGTCCATGTCTGCCCCCCGTCCGTCGACTTGTAGACGCCGTCCCCCCACGAAGACGATTGGCGATTCGCGCGCTCGCCGGTCCCGACCCAGACGATGCTCGTGTCGCGCTGATGCACCTCGATGTCGCCGACGGAGTGGACGGCCTCCTCGAAGAAAACCGGCTCGAAACGCAGCCCGTTGTCGACCGTCTTCCACACGCCGCCGGTAGCCGCGGCGATGTAGTACTTCCGGGTATCGGACTCGACGACCGCGATGTCGACGAGTCGCCCACTCATGTTGGCCGGGCCGATCGATCGGTAGGCCAGTGCATCGAGTTGGGACGACTCGACCGATTGGGCGTGCAGCCCGGGAGCCTGTGCCGCCGCCACGATGGTGACGAGAACGGCTCGGACGGCGGTCGCGCAGGCGGCGCGAGCGCGTGGGGCGAGATTGTGGACGGCGAGAAGATGGAAGACGAATCGCATGGAGCACTCCGCAGAACGCACGGCACCGGACGAACCGACGGGCGACGTCCGCCCGACTAGGGGACGACAAGATGCCTTCGACACCGGACAGCGTCCAATGCTCCCCGGGCTCGCCCGCTTGCGGGAACCACCCTGGGACAGAGCTTGTAACGTGAGCGGGCCCACGAACCAACGAACGAGACCCGATCCCTGTCTACATCCGTATGAGCAGATCGACATCGCGCGCACTCGCGCTTCTGGCGACGGCTGGCCTCGCGGCGTGCGGAGGGGGCACCACCGGTGCTGCCGACCCCGGGCCTGCCCCGCCTTCGGACGGCCCTCGGATGGTTCAGCCCGGCGCACCGGGCCAGAGTTCCCGGAGCTTCTCGGCGGACGAGCTCGAGGCCGTTGAAGGACTGAGCTACACCGAAGCCGACGTTCGCTTCATGCAGGGCATGATTCCACACCATGCCCAGGCGCTCGAGATGACGGCGTTGGTGAGGCAGCACGCCACCACCAACGCCGTCCGGCAAATGGCGCTCCGGATGGAGATCTCCCAAAGAGACGAAATCGCCCTGATGGAGGGCTGGCTGCGTGAGCGCGGCGAGCCCGTCGAGATGGCGGGCATGGGCGAGATGCCGATGATGCCGGGCATGCTGACTCCGGAGCAGATGGAGACACTCCGCACCGCGCGCGGCGTGGACTTCGACCGGTACTTCCT
>JBDHDM010000039.1:0-31482 GCA_039591515.1 Gemmatimonadota bacterium
GCGACCTCGTACGGACGGATCTCGAAGGGAGAGACCCCGACGTCGTCGTAGCGCTCGTGGTCCATGTACTGGATCGAGATGCTCACGTCTCCGCGGGCATGGTGGTGGTGGATGTCACCGACAGCCTGGAAGCGCGAGGCCAGCCGACCGAGCTCGGTCCGCTGGGCGGCTTTCATGTAGGCCCTCTCGAGAATGGAGAACACCCGCTTGGTGCGCTCCGTAGTGGTAGCGTCGAGGTCGGGCATCTGAGAGTCCAGCTCGCGTCCCATCGCCTGGCGCTCGACGTACAGCCCGGCGCTTTCCGCGTCACGGTTCCGTGCGCGGTCGATGTTGTCGAGGATGCGGTCGGGGTTTGTACGGTAGCTCATGAAAACCTGGCGATATCTGTCGGCGTCCCACCTCGCGCCGGGATACGCGCCCGAGCGGGGTGCAACAGGATATCAGGTCACTCATGGCCGGCCAAGGGTGCTCCACCGGGATGGCGACGCGGGAAGCTCGAGGCGCTATTCTTGCGCCAGCTCAAGGAGACGATGGAATGACCGGACGACCGATTGCCTTCACCTCGGCCGTGGTGCTGCTCAGTGCATGCGCGAGCGGACCGCCTTCCCCGCCGGCCCTCGCCTATGGGCAACACACTGTCTCGGCTGCGGTCTACGACTTCTCCGACACGACCTCCGTGGACATCTCGGTGATGGGCCAAGCCATGCAGCTCAGCCAGCACGGCGAGGCCGAGTACGCTGTCGCGTTCGCCGACGATCCTGCAGGGGTGGGTGTGACGCTGGCGGTGCGCTCGCTCTCCGTGAGGCTGAACCAGCCGATGGGTGAGCCGGTGGAGATCGACGAGAGCAGTGTCCGCGGTGACCTCGCTTTCTCTCTCGACCGCGTCGGTGACGCCACCGTTACCCGTCGGCCCGCGGTGGCGGACGAGGCGTCTCAGATGATCTCGGGTCTCAGCCTCGCACATACGTTCTTCCCGGCTCTACCCGGCCGGGCCACCGTTCCGGGTGACAGCTGGGTCGACACCCTCAGCTATTCGGGAGACGATGGCCCGGGCTCGATGAGCGAGTCGTCGGTGCTCTCGTACACGGTTGCCGGGGACACCGTGGTTGACGGACGCTCCCTGCTGTTGATCGAGGTCGAGGGAACGACCACCTCCGCGAACGACATGGAGTTCTCGGGCATGCCGGTGAGCCAGGAGTCCGAGTTGGCGGTGAGGGGTTACGTCCTCTGGGATCCGGCGGCCGGGATCATGTTCGAGCAGTACCGAGAGGGGACCGGATCGGGCGTGGTCAGCGTTCCCGTGGTGCCCGCGCCGTTGCCGGTAAGCGTGCGGACGGTCCAGCGGGCGCGGCTCCAGAACTAGGAAGCACCATGAAACTGCCCCAGCGACTCCTGATGGTCTTCACGGCTCCCGGCCGCCTCATGGAGCACCTGGCCGAGAATCCGCGGTGGGCGGGTGCCCTGGTCGTGACCACCGCCGTGGTATTGGTGTCCGTCGTGCTCCTGCCCGTCGATCTCATCCTGGAGGCGAACCGACAGGCGGCGATGGAGCGCGGCGCCGACATGCCCGAGTTCGGCGAACGTGCCGCCCAGATGATGCGCATCGTCGTGCCGGTTGGATCGATGGTGGGCTCGTTGTTCTTCACTCTGGCGTTCACCTCGGTCTGCACCTTCGTGTTCGTCTTCGTATTGGGCGACGAGGGTCGCTTCGTTCAATACCTTGCGGCGATTTCGCACGCGTACTTCATTCCCGCACTCTTCGGCTTGCTGGTGACTCCGCTCAGGATTTCCACGGGCGACCCGCAGTTCACGCTCAACCTGGCGAGCTTCTTCGTCTTTCTGGACGACGGATACCTTCTCAACGTCCTCAGGGTCTTCGATCTCACGCAGATATGGTCGCTCCTCGTCATCGCACAGGGTGCACATACCATCGATCGTCGGCGGAGCTTCGCCAGCGCCGCGTCGATCCTGCTGGGGCTGTTCTTCCTGATCGCCCTCGTGATCGCTCGCTTCATGTAGAAGGGGCTCGATGGGTCGCGCCGATTCGGCGCGCGAGCGAATGACCCGAAGCCGCAGCAGGGCGGCGGGGCTGGTGATCGCGGGCGCTTCTGCGCTCGCTGCCGTCTTCCACATGTATGCGGCTGGCGTGTCGCCGTTTACGGCACTCGTGCAGCGGCCGGTCCACCTCGCCCTCATGGCGACGCTGGGGTTCCTGGGGGTCGGGGTGCAGCGCACGCTCCGAGCTCCCACGGCACCGGACGCCGCCCCCACTTCGGAGCGAATCCGGGGTGCGGTGGGCTGGATTCTCGCTGCTCTTTCGATCGTGGTGTGCGGATACCTGGCGCTCGAGAACCAGGAGCTGGTTGCGCGCTCGGGCAACCCGACCCGCCTCGACCTGGTCATGGGGGCGGTCACGCTCCTTCTTGTGCTCGAGCTCGCGCGACGTGCGACCGGCTGGGGGCTCATCGCGGTCTGCATCCTGGCACTGGGCTATGCGTTCTCCGGGCCATATCTCCCGGGATTCCTGGCTCATCGCGGATACGGCGTCACCCGGCTGATCGAGCATCTGTATCTGTCGACCGAGGGCGTGTGGGGCATTCCGCTCGGCGTGTCCGCAGACTTCGTGTACCTCTTCGTGCTTTTCGGAGCGGTCCTGGAGACCGCGGGTGGCGGAGCGCTGCTCATCGCGCTGGCCAACCGGATCGCGGGTAGAACGAGGGGTGGTCCTGCGAAGACCGCGGCCGTGGCGAGCGCATTCATGGGCTCTCTTTCGGGAAGCGCGGTCGCCAACGTCGTGACGACGGGGACCTTCACGATCCCGCTGATGAAGCGGGCCGGGTTTCGACCCGCCTTCGCCGGCGCGATCGAGGCGGCGGCCAGCACCGGTGGCCAGTTGATGCCTCCCGTGATGGGGGCGGGCGCCTTCATCCTGGCTACCTGGACGAACATCCCCTACCTGGAGGTGGCGGTCGCGGCCATCATCCCCGCGATCCTGTACTACTCCGCCCTGCTGGCCGCCATTCACTTCCGCGCCGGCCGCATGGGCATCGAGCCCAACACGGAACGCGATGCGGAGCCGATCGCGGAACGGCTCCACCTGCTGCTCCCGCTCGTGGTGATCGTCGTGATGCTGGGGATGGGGCGTTCTCCGATGCGTGCCGCATTCTGGGGTGTCTCGTCGGCGTTGCTGATTGCCGCGCTCAGGCCCTCGACCCGGCCATCTGCTGCCCAGATGCGCGAGATCATGGAACGGGCGGGGCGTGGTGCCGTGCAGGTGGCGGCGGCCTGTGCCGCGGCAGGAATCGTCGTCGGGGTGGCGTCGTTGACCGGCATCGGGCTTCGCATGTCGGAGCTCATCATCACACTGTCGCAAGGGAACCTGTTCGGTGCTCTGGTCCTCACGGGCCTGGGCTCGATCGTGCTCGGCATGGGCCTTCCAACGACGGCGGCCTACGTGGTCCTGGCGGCCCTTGGTGCTCCCGCCCTCGTCCAGCTCGGCGTACCGCTCCTCGCGGCGCACCTGTTCATCTTCTACTTCGGGTGCATCTCCAACGTCACGCCTCCGGTGTCCCTCGCAGCGTTTGCGGCCGCCGGAATCGCGGGCTCCCCGCCGATTCGGACGGCGCTGTTTGCTGCGATGCTGGCGGGCGCGGGGTTCATCGTGCCGTTCATGTTCGTGTACGGCCCGGAGCTCCTCCTCGCGGGTCCTCCCGTGGGTATTGCGATCGCAGCCATGACGGCGGTCGTCGGCGTCGTCACCCTGGCAGCCGGAGGTGTGGGGTACGCCCGGACCACCCTCTTCGGATGGGAACGCGCGCTCGGTCTCCTGGCCGCCGGGCTCTTGGTCTATCCCGGACTTCTCTCCGACGCGGTCGGACTCGTCGCGGTGGGGTTGGTCTTTCTGAGGCGGGAAGGCGAGCGGAGTCGCGCGTGGTCCATGGGCCTCGCCGCCGCCCTCGCGGTGGGAGTCGCAGGCGCCTTGCTGATCAACCCTCCGGGAGACGGCGAGATCACGGCGGCAGTGGGTGCGTCGGACGCGGACACGGCTCCGGCCGCCGATCCGGTGAGAAGTCGCGGGGGTGAGGCGTTCCTTTCCCTGGGCACCGCGGGTACCGCGGGGATCTACTACCCCCTCGGCGGGGCCATCGCGAGTCGGCTTTCGGTGGCCGACCCACGACGGCAGTACACGGCCGAGGTGAGCGGCGGCTCGGTCGAGAACGTCAATCGAGTGGGTGCGGCCCAGATGGATCTGGCGATGTCGATCGCTTCGACACTGTTCGAGGCGCAGCGAGGTGAAGGTGACTTCGCCGAGCCGATCTCCGATCTCCGTGCCATCGCACCTCTGTACCCCAACGTGACGCACATCTTGGTTCCAGCCGCCTCGTCGGCCCGAACCGTGGCGGATTTTGCCGGTGCCCGCGTGTCGGTGGGAGCGGCCGGCTCCGGCACGGAACAGCTGGCCCGGCACGTGCTCGAGGCACACGGGCTCACGTACGACGATCTCGAGCCGCGATACCTCTCCTTCGCCGAGTCCTCGGCTGCGCTGCGCGACGGCGCCATCGACGCGGCCATCATCTCCGTCGGTTATCCGGCCGCGGCGGTCCTGGAAGCCTCGACGACGGCCGAGATGCGGCTCCTCCCGATCGAGCCGAGGGTGTTGGAGGCGATGTTCGCGGAGCACCCCTACTACTCCGCCGGAACGATCCCGGCGGGAGCCTACCCCGGGGTCGAGGATGCGATCTCCACGCTGGCCGTGATGAATTGGGTCTTCTCTCTGGAGTCCCTCGATGGTGAGGTCGTGACGACGCTCCTCAACATCTTCGCGGATGATCGTGTCTCCCTTGAGCAGGTCCACGAGATGGCGAGACAGATCGATCTGAGCTTGCTCGCCGCTCCGCCGATTCCGCTTCATTCCGCTGCCGAGAGGTGGCGCTCGGGGCGCTGAGTCGGCTGGAGCACGAACACCCCGGGGGGACGCAGCCGCGATGTGGCTCTTCGGGCAACCGCCGGTTTGCTCTGATGACACATCGATTTCACCTCTTGTGCGCGCTTCTCACCGCGTCCGCCGTACAGGCGGTACCGGCTTCGGCGCAGCTCCAGGACGAGGCTACGGGAATCGAGGGCGTCGCGAGCACGCGGGCCAAAGGCTCTGCGCCCGGACCTCATACCCGCCCGCTCGACTCGACTCTGGATCTCGAAGACATCGAGATCGACGGCTACTTCGATGAGCCGGATTGGGAGAACGCGCGAGTCTTCTCCGGCTTCACCCAACGCGAGCCCGTGGAGGGTGGGCCCGCGGAACAGGATACGGAGGTCCGAGTCCTGTTCGGCGAGGACGCGGTGTGGATCGCGGCCCGAATGTGGGACGACACACCCGAGCTGATCGACCGACGCATGACCCGCCGGGATAACCACGGCAGCTTCGACCAGTTCAGCGTCCACTTCGACCCGAACCTCGACGGGCTGACCGGCTACTCGTTCCGGGTGAGCGCGGCGAACGTGCAGGGCGACACCTACTTCCACGGCGACGACAAGATGGACTTCGCCTGGAACGCGGTCTGGGCGTCTGCGGTGACCGTCGACGATCGTGGGTGGACGGCCGAGATGCGCATCCCTCTCTCCCAGATTCGGTACGAGGCGTCGGACGACCCGCAGACGTGGGGCATCAACTTCCATCGGTTCCGAACCTCCGCGAACGAGAGGAGCTACTGGGCTCTCGTCTCGCGCATGCGGAAGGGGCTCGTGAGCCAGATGGGCCGGATCGAGGAGGTTCGGGTCTCGCGTCCCGCCAGGCGACTCGAGCTCCTTCCGTACGCAGTCAGCAGCCTGCAGAGCGGTCCGGCCAAGGCGGGGGATCCCTTCTTCGACGGCAGTGCCGCCAGCGGTCGCGTCGGAATGGACATCAGCTACGGCCTCGGGGCCGCGTTCACGCTCGACGCCACCGTCAACCCGGACTTCGGACAGGTCGAGGCGGACCCGGCCGTCATCAACCTGTCGGCCTTCGAGGTCTTCTTCCCGGAGCAGCGGCCCTTCTTCGTCGAGGATGCCCGCGTCTTCGACTACGGCCTATCCGGTGGACGGAACCAGCTCTTCTACAGCAGACGGATCGGTCGGTCGCCGCAGGGGCGGGTCCCCGGCGATCCCCTGTTCGCGAACACGCCCGACAACGCCACGATCCTGGGTGCGGCCAAGCTCGCCGGTCGGACGTCGAGCGGGCTGTCCGTCGGCGCGCTCGGGGCCGTCACCGGCAAGGAGTACGGACAGGGCTTGTACGACGGAGGGGTCGAGCAGGAGCACCTGGTCGAGCCTCGAACCGGGTACGGCGTCTTCAGCCTCGGTCAGGACTTCAACGAAGGGACTACGCAGGTTCGGGGCCTCGGCGCCTTCATGAAGCGCGACGTGCCGTCCGACGGCTCCTTCGATTGGCTCACGTCGAGTGCCTTCGACGCCGGGCTGCGCTTCGAGCACCAATGGAACGACCGGGACTGGGCGCTCTTCGGCTTCTTCGCCGCGAGCCACGTACGGGGAAGCGAAGAAGCGATCCTTCGGGTCCAGACCGCCCCCACGCACTACCTGCAGCGCCCGGACGCCACCCGCTTTTCGGTGAACCCGAACGCGACGTCGCTGACGGGTCGGGACTGGCGTCTCCAGCTCGACAAGCGAAACGGGCAGCACTGGACCGGGGCGGTTTGGATCGCCGAGGTGTCGGATGTCTTCGAGATCAACGACATCGGCTTCTCGACCAACGCGGAGCGCCTCGACGGCGGCTTCCGCATCGGGTACCGCGAGATTCAGCCCGGCAGCGTCTTCCGGAACTACAACCTCACCTTCAGCAACTTCCACAACTGGAGCCACGAGGCCCTCGACAACACCTGGTCGGTGAATTCGTGGCACAATGCGCGCACGAACGGGAACTACTCCCTGCGTGCGAACGGTCAGCTGCTGAACTGGTGGAACGTGCGCGGGAGTGTCCGCTACAGCCCCCAGAAGATGAGTCGCAACCAGACGCGCGGTGGCCCGATGATGGTCGGTCCCGCGTCTCTCGGTGGGGACATCAACGTCAACACGGATCGCCGGAAGCAGTTCAACGTCGGCACGAGCTACAATTGGGGCCGGGACGACATCGGGGGAGGCCGTCGCGATGCGGTGAGCGTGGATTTCAACCTCCGCCCGTCGGATGGCTTGTCGGTCTCGCTCAAGCCGCGGTGGGAGACGTCGAGGTCGTCTCACCAGTACGTGAGCCAGACGACGACCTTGCCCTACGAGCCGACGTACGGGGGACGCTACCTCTTTTCAGATCTCGATCGGACGACGTTCTCGATGGAGACCCGTATGGACTGGACCTTCAGTCCGGCGCTTTCTCTTCAGCTGTTCGTCCAGCCGCTGCTGTCGTCCGGGGATTACACCCAGTACAAGCAGCTCCAACGTTCGCAGTCGTTCGACTTCGACCAGTTCGCCGCCGGTGAGGCCGACAGCCGCGATGACGGCGTGTATTGCGTGGGGGGCTCGATTTGTAGGGTCGGCACCACCCAGCATGTCGACTTCGATGACGATGGGCGAGCCGACTACTCGTTCACGGATCGCGACTTCAACGTGCGGTCGCTGATCGGCAACGCCGTGCTCCGGTGGGAGTACCGTCCGGGGTCGACGGTCTTCTTCGTTTGGCAGCGGAATCAGTACGCCAGCGCTGCTACGGGGAGCTTCGACTTCTCGCGCGACGTCGAAGCCCTGTTCGCCTCTCCTTCGGAGAACCGGTTCATCGTGAAGGTGAACTACTGGCTGGGGCTGTAGCGTCAGCATCGCGCAACACGGGGTTGGACGCCCTCGGTCCTTCGAGTGGCGTCGGCGGGGGGTCGCGCCGTAGGGTTGGCGCGAGTCGATTCCCCTTTCACGCGCCTCCATGCCCATCCCACCCGCACGATCGTGTAGCCTGGCCTGCTCGATCGTCCTCGCAAGCACCGTCGTGGCCGCGCCGACACCAGCGCAAACACCCCGAGACCCGGGCGCTCCACCACCGCGGCTCGTCCTCCAGATCACTGTGGACCAACTCCGGGCTGACCTGCCGCTCCGCTACATGGACCGCTTCGGTGAAGGAGGCTTCCGCTACCTCGCCGAGCAGGGCATGTGGTTCCACGACGCGCACCACGCTCACGCGAACACCGAGACCATCGTCGGGCACGCGACGCTCTCGACGGGCGCGCATCCCTCGGCTCACGGCATGGTCGGCAACGTGTGGTTCGATCGAACGCTCGGCCAGACGGTCTACAACATCGAGGACGCCGACTTCCCGTTGTTGACCGAGGGGGCGGGGGTCGATCAGGACACCGAGATCGACCCCACACAACGAGCAGCACGCTCGGAGGGGCGTTCGCCGCGCGCCATCATGGTCACGACGCTGAGTGACGAGATCGCGATCCGCACCGCCGGGCGGGCGAAGATCTTCGGTGTCTCTGTGAAGGATCGCGCCGCCGTGTCCATGGCGGGCCACGCGGGCAAGGCGTTCTGGTTCTCCAAGCAGAGCAGCGAGTTCGTGACCAGCACCTACTACTACGACGCCTATCCGAGCTGGGTCTCGGCTTGGAACGCGGAGGGCCTCCCCGCCCGCTACGCCGAAACCGAGTGGCGGCTGGCCGAGGAGCAGAGCGGCTACCTCTTCGGCGATCGAGACGACCGCGAAGGAGAGATCGATCTGGCGGGCTTCGGTCGGACTTTCCCCCACGCCTACGGTCCGGGCGACAGCCGCTACTACACGACCCTCCTGACGATCAGCCCGGCCGGTGACGAGCTGACCCTCGACTTCGCCAAGGCGCTGATCGACGCGGAGTCCCTCGGGGCCGATCCGGTGACGGACTATCTGGCCGTGAGCTTCAGCTCGACGGACTACGTGGGTCACCTGTTCGGACCGTCTTCCCTCGAGAGCGAGGACAATCTCCTGAGACTGGATCGGTCGATCGCGGAGCTTCTCGCGCACGTGGACGACCGCGTGGGACTCTCGGAGACGTTGATCGTCCTGTCCGCGGATCACGGCGGCGCCGAGATGCCCAGCTATCTGAGCGAGCTGGGCGTGCCCGCAGGCTACGTGGATCCCGATACGTGGAACCTGGAGCCCGGCCTGGCCGCCCTCGAGGCCCGCTTTGGGCTCGGTCAAGCTCTGATCCGCTCGTACGTGCATCCCTACGTGTACCTGGACCGAGAGCGAATCAGTGAGCTCGGGCTCGATCAGGGAGAAGTGGAAGACGCGGTGGCCGCCGAAATCGGCCGGCTGGACGGTGTCTCGGTGGCCGTGTCGACGACAGCCCTCCGCGAGGGTCGAGCGCCGAACCTCCCCCTCATGGGGGCGATCACGCGGAACTTCAACCCATCTCGCTCCGGCGACGTCTTCGTCGTCTTCGAGCCCGGGCACTTCATCAACGACTTCGACGGCCTGGAGGTGGCTACGACGCACGGCTCACCGTGGCGATACGACACGCACGTGCCGGTGGTCTTCGCCGGGTGGCGTGTACCTGGCGGGGCCGTGTACAGGCGGGTGCACACCGTCGACGTGGCCCCCACGCTCGCGCTTCTGCTCGGTACGAAGGTCCCCTCCGGCTCCGCGGGTGAACCACTGGTCGAAGTCGTTCGATGAGGCTCTCGCTTCGTGGGCGAGCCCTGACGCTGCTGATTGCCTGCACGCTCGGGAGCGGGACGGCGTACGCCCGAAGCGCGTCGGCCCAGACCGTCGAGGTCACCGGCGCCACCATCACGGAGCTGCAGGCAGCGATGGCCGAGGGACGGGCCACATCGGCCGGGATCACGCAGGCCTATCTCGACCGCATCGCGGCGTACGATCAAGAGGGACCGGCCATCAACTCCATGATCTGGCTCAATCCGAATGCGGTCGCGCAAGCCGAGGCTCTGGATCGAGAGCGGGCCACGACCGGCCCGAGAGGCCCGATGCACGGTATCCCGGTCATCCTCAAGGACAACTACGACACCCACGATCTTCCTACGACGGCCGGGACGCTCGCGCTCGCTGGCTTCGTTCCGCCCGCCGATGCGTTCCAGGTGGCCCGACTGCGCGAGGCCGGGGCCGTGATCCTCGGGAAGGCGAACATGGAGGAGCTCGCCTCCGGGATCACGACGATCTCGTCGATGGGGGGGCAGACGCGGAACCCCTACGACCTGACTCGAAACCCCGGCGGATCGAGCGGTGGCACCGGCGCCGCCGTCGCGGCGAGCTTCGGCGCGGTCGGGTGGGGGAGCGACACGTGTGGCTCGATCCGCATTCCGGCCGCACAGAACGACCTCGTCGGCCTTCGACCCACGAAGGGACTATCGAGCATCGCAGGCATCCTTCCCCTGTCACACACGCAGGACGTCGGCGGCCCACTCGCGCGTACGATGGGTGATCTCGCCATCGCCTTGGACGCGACGGTCGGGCCCGACCCTGCCGATCCGGCTACCACGATACTGGAAGGCAGCGAGGTCCCCCGCTTCGTCGATGCGCTCGACGAGAACGCGTTGTCGGGGGCGCGGATCGGGATCCTGGAGGCGTACTTCGGCACGGCCCCCGAGGAGGCCGCGGCGGGTCACATCGTCCGAGACGCGATCGCGCGAATGGTCGAGGTCGGCGCCGATACGGTGAGCGTCGAGATCCCCGAGCTGTCGGAGCTGATCGCAGGGTCGGGCCTGATCAACCACGAGTTCAAGTGGGACCTGATCGACTACCTCGCCGCGCGACCGGACGCGCCCGTTTCCTCACTCGAGGAGATGTTGGAGCTCGGGCTGATCCACGAGATGCTGGTTCCGCGCATGCATATCCGAAACCAGCCGGAAGCCCGCGACACCGAGGAGTATCGGACGGCGCTGGCGAAGCGGGCCCCACTGCGCGCGGCAGTGGAGGCGACGCTAAACCGCCATTCCCTGGACGCGCTGGTGTTTCCCACCGTGCGTACGATTCCTTCGGTCATCGGAGATCCGCAGCGGGGATCGAACTGCAGCTTGAGCGCGAATACGGGGCTGCCGTCATTGAGCGTGCCCGCCGGCTTCACCGATCGCGGTCTCCCGATCGGGGTGGAGATGATCGGACGCGCTATGGAGGACGCACGACTCGTCGCGCTCGGGTACTCCTTCGAGCAGTCGACCGATCACCGTCGGGAGCCGTGGAGCACGCCACCCCTGGTCTTGCGTGAGGCTCCGGCGGTGGTGGTCATCGGACTGCGGGCCGTGACCGAGTACGGATGGGCGCCACCGGACAGCGGTGTGCGGTTGTCCGGCTCCGTGGGCTTCGATCTCGCTCGCGGCGAGCTGGTGTACGACCTACGGGTTCAGGGGGTCGATGCGGGCGACGTATTCTCGGTCGTATTGCGGTCGCCGGACGGCGCTGGTGGATGGCAGGTCACCCACCGATTGACAGCTCCGGGGCACGCGGCGAAACGGGGCCGAGCCCGATTCTCGGAGGAGCAACGCGGGCACCTCCTGGAGGGCGAGATGCACGTGCTCGTGCTCACGCGAGCATACCCGCGAGGGGCCCATGCGAGCGCTCTGTCACCGGAGCGCGACGACCAGCGGTAGTGAGGTACCGCTTTGCGTGCAAACTGCGCCGGTCCTAACGTCCATGGCTCGCCCGGCGGTTGACCCGGACAGCCTTGCTGCTGTCCGCCCTCTCGAAAGGAGGTTGGAATGAGCGCACGCATCAAACCGATTCTCGCCGCCCTCGTCACGACGCTCGTCATCGGATACGTGGGCGTGACCTATTTCTTCGGCCCGCTGATGGCTTCAGACGCCCCCGGCGGGCCCATGATGCCCAGCTGGGCATCCCTGCTGCTGTACGGAACGGTGGGGGTGCTCTTCTACGACTGGGTGAATCAGCAGATGAACGCACCCATGAAGGCCGCCATGGTCCTGGCCATCAGCCAGATTCTTCTGGTGGACTTCTACTATGTCCTGAACGGTACGCGTGGAGTCGCCGCGGCCGGAGCGAGTGTCGTGGTGCTGTTGGCGGCGTGGGGTGGGGCGGGGGCGGCCTACGGTGCACTTCTCGGGAGCGCGAGCTCGACGGACACGTCCGGGTAGGACGGGAACAGGGCGGGGTCCGACGCCAGCCGGGCGAGTCGCGTCGGGCCCTGCCGCTTTCCGGCGGGAACAAGTCACCGGGGAGGGACCATTACCCCGGTCGCCTCCTTCCTGCCCGTCCATGCATCGATTCCTTCTGGCCTTCCACGTGGCCATCTTGTCCCTCGGGTGCGGCACGGCTGCTCCCAGAGAGTTGAGCGACCTCGTCATCGTCGACAGCGTCTACGTCGATCCGGCCAGCATGGAGGCGTTCACGGGTGCCGTCGTCCGGCACTTCGAGGGCGACAGCTCGAAGGTCGAAATCTCCGGTGCGTTGCTCGAAGGCTCGTGGGATGGCGAGTTCACGGTATACCATCCCAACGGGCGGGTCCGTTACATGGGCGCCTTCGAGGAAGGAGACCGGTGTGGGCCCTGGGTCGAGAATGCGGATTCGCTGCCGACTGAGAGCGCGTACGAGGATCTGGTCCGCGAGGTGGAGAGCATGGGGCTCTACCCTCCGTGTGACGAGTCCTCCTAGGGGAAGGAAAGACCGGGCATGGACGCTTGGGAGATCGTCACTCTGGCCCTCATCACGATCGGCTTCTTCTGGCTGATCATGTACGCGGCCAAATACGCACGCTCGAAAGACGAGGAGAAGCGTTGACGACGCTGCAAGGGCCGAGACGAGCATCGGGTGGACTCACGTGCCAGCGTGACGCGTTCCAGCTCCCTCGCGACGCGCACTACTTCAACTGTGCGTACATGGGGCCGCTCCCGCGCGTCGCGGAGGAGGCGGGAATCGCGGCCATCCGGAAGAAACAGGTGCCCACACGGATCGTCCCTCCCGACTCGTTTTGGGACACCGATCGGCTTCGGGAGCAGTTCGCGCGTCTCGTGAACGTCGATGATCCGGCACGGGTCGCGATCCAGCCAGGGGTCTCCTACGGGGTCGCCACGGCGGCGCGGAACCTTCCCGTCTCGGGCGGGCAGACCATCGTCCTCACGCACGAGCAATTCCCCGGGAACGTCTACTCGTGGCGACGACTGGCACGAGAGGCTGGTGCGGAGCTCCGCACCGTCGCGCCGGGCGAAGGGGTCGGGCGGGGTCGCCGATGGAACGAGCGCCTGCTCGAAGCGATCGACGACCGTACCGCGATCGTGGCCGTGCCGCACGTGCACTGGACCGATGGAACGCGATTCGATCTGACGGAGATCGGGGCGCGTTGCCGAGAGGTCGGGGCGGCGCTCGTCGTCGACGCGACCCAGTCCGTCGGCGCGCTGCCCTTCGACGTGGACGAAGTCCGGCCCGACGTCCTGATCAGCGCCACCTACAAGTGGATGCTCGGCCCCTATACGTTGTCGCTCGCGTACTTCGGGTCCCGGTTCGACGAGGGAGTTCCTCTCGAGGAGACTTGGATCGCCCGGGAGCGGAGCGATGACTTCCAGCATCTCGTCGACTACGAGGATGCCTACCTGCCCGGTGCCGTCCGGTACGACATGGCCGAGCGCTCGAGCTTCTTCCTCGCTCCCATCGCGTCTGCGAGCCTCGATCTGCTCCTGGAGTGGGAGCCGCAGCGGATCCAGGAGTACGGTCGTCGGTTGATGGCGGACTTCCTCGCCGAGATGCAGGAGCTCGGCTACTCGGTTGAAGACGAGGAGTGGAGGAGCCATCACCTCTTCGGGCTGAGGATGCCCGAATCCGTCGACCTGACACGGCTCCGTGACACGCTGGCCGAGCACGGCGTCTCCGCCTCGCTGCGCGGCAGCGCTCTTCGTCTGTCGGCGAACGTGTACAATGACGACGAGGACGTCGACGTGCTCCGGTCCGTGCTCCGGGGCGCCGCCGCCTGACACGCTTCCCGGGGGTGGACCGCCTGCCGGGAACCGGGCCTGCTTGACCGGACGCGGGCTCTGCCCGCACTCTGACCGTCCGCCGCGAACGCCGCACGGCGACCGCGTGCGCCACGACCGGTCCTACTCGCGGGAGGAAGCTCATGTCCACGGTGTCCCTGACCGTCAACGGGAAGCCGGTGTCGGCCGACGTCGAGAGCCGCACCCTGCTCGTCGACTTCCTACGTGAAACGTTGGGGCTGACGGGCACACACGTCGGGTGTGACACGAGTCAGTGCGGGGCGTGCGTCGTGCACGTCGACGGAACCTCGATCAAGAGCTGCGCCATGCTGGCTGCGGAGGTGGCCGGCTCTGCCGTCACCACGGTGGAGGGCCTCGCGAGCAACGGAACGCTCCACCCCATCCAGGAAGCGTTCCGCGAGCACCACGGCCTGCAGTGCGGCTACTGTACGCCCGGGATGATGATGAGTGGAGTCGACCTCATCGCGCAGAATGCGGACCCGGACGAGCAGGAGATCCGAGAGTGGCTGGAGGGCAACCTCTGCCGCTGCACCGGCTACCACAACATCGTCGCAGCCATCAAGAGCGCGGCAGCCACGATGGGGGGAGCGTCATGAACGACACCGGAATCGGCGCTGCGCTGCGCCGCAAGGAAGACGCCCGTTTCATCACCGGGAGAGGCCGCTTCACCGACGACATCAACCGGCCCGGGCAGGCCTACGCCTTCATCGTGCGGTCGCCCGAAGCTCACGCCGAGCTGGGAGCGATCGATACCACGGATGCCGAGTCGGCGCCGGGTGTGGTCGCCGTCTTCACCGGCGCGGATCTGGCCGCCGACGAGGTGGGCGGCTTGCCTTGCGGCTGGCAGATCCATTCGAAGAACGGCACGCCGATGGTGGAGCCGCCTCATCCGGCGCTCGCACAAGGCCGGGTCCGGCACGTGGGGGATCCGGTCGCTCTGGTCGTCGCGGAGACGAAGGCCGAGGCGAGGGCGGCGGCAGGGCTCGTGGACGTCGATTATCGTCCGTTGCCGCCGGCCGCGAATCTCGTTCAAGCGCGCGCCGACGGTGCCCCGCTCGTCTGGGACGACGCGGCCGGGAACCTCTGCTACGACTGGGAGCTCGGGGACGCGGCGGCGACGGACGCCGCCTTCGAAGGTGCAGACCACGTGGTCACCCTCGAGCTGACCAACAGTCGGCTCATCCCCAACGCCATCGAGCCGAGGGCGGCGATCGGTGAGTACGATCCCAGCGCGGACATGCATACGCTGTATACGACGAGCCAGAATCCGCATGTGATCCGGCTCCTCATGGGCGCATTCGTCTTGGGCATACCGGAGCACAAGCTCCGGGTCGTGTCTCCCGACGTGGGCGGTGGCTTCGGCTCGAAGATCTTCCACTACGCGGAAGAAGTCCTGATGACCTGGGCGGCCAAGAAGGTCGGCCGGCCGGTGAAGTGGACCGCGGAGCGCTCCGAGTCGTTCATGTCGGACGCGCACGGGCGCGACCACGTGACCACGGCGGCGCTCGCGCTCGATGCCGAGGGGGCCTTCCTGGGTCTGCGCGTGAAGACGGATGCGAACCTGGGGGCGTATCTGAGCACCTTCGGCCCGGCGGTGCCGACCTACCTCTACGCGACCCTCTTCGCAGGCTGCTACACGACCCCGGCCATCTACGCCAACGTCAAGGGCGTCTTCACCAACACCGTTCCGGTCGACGCCTACCGTGGCGCGGGGCGTCCCGAAGCGGTCTTCGTGCTCGAGCGGCTCGTCGACAAGGCCGCGAAGATGCTTGGCATGGACCGGGTGGAGATTCGAAGGAAGAACTTCATCCAGCCGGACCAGTTCCCATACCAGACCCCCGTCGCGCTCGAATACGATGTCGGGGACTACGAAGGCACCCTGGACACGGCGCTCGAGCTCGCCGATTGGGGAGGATTCCCGGGCCGTCGCGAAGAAGCGGCGTCACGGGGCAAGCTCCGGGGCATCGGGCTGTCCACGTTCGTGGAGGCGTGCGGCCTCGCCCCCTCGGCGGTGGCGGGCGCCCTCGGGGCACGGGCGGGGCTTTTCGAAGTCGGCCAGGTGCGGGTGCATCCAACCGGTTCGGTCACGGTCTTCACGGGGACACACAGCCACGGGCAAGGCCACGAGACGACGTTCGCCCAGATCGTCTCCGATCGTCTCGGTGTCTCGGCCGACCAGGTGGAGGTCGTGCACGGAGACACGGGGTCGGTCCCGTTCGGGATGGGCACCTACGGCTCGCGGTCGCTCGCAGTGGGGGGCTCGGCGATCTACAACGCCGTGGAGAAGGTCATCGAGAAGGGCACGAAGATCGCGGCCCACCTCATGGAGGCGTCACCGGAGGACGTGACCTTCGAGAACGGGTCGTTCTCCGTGGTGGGCACGGACAAGTCCGTTGCCCTCGGTGACGTGGCGTTGACCGCGTACGTGCCGCACAACTATCCGGAGGGGCTCGAGCCCGGCCTCGAGGAGACGGCGTTCTACGACCCCAAGAACTTCACCTTCCCGGCGGGGGCGCACGTGGTCGAGGTCGAGATCGACCCGGAGACCGGCGTGGTGGAGCTCGTCAATGTGTGTGCCGCAGACGACGTCGGGACGATCGTGAACCCGATGATCGTCGAGGGTCAGATGCACGGCGGCCTGGCCCAGGGAATCGGGCAGGCCCTGCTCGAGGAGTGCATCTACGACGACGAAGGGCAGCTCGTGACCGGGTCGTACATGAACTACACGATGCCCCGAGCGGCCGACCTGCCGTACTTCAAGACGGGTCACAACATCACCGCCTGCACCCACAACCCGCTCGGGGCCAAGGGCGTCGGCGAGGTGGGCTCGATCGGCGTGCCGCCCGCCGTGATCAATGCGGTCGTCGATGCGCTGTCCGATTACGGAGTGGATCACATGAACATGCCGGCGACGTCCGAGCGGGTGTGGCGGATCATCAACGGAGCGGGGGGCTGATCGATGGAGAATTTCGAGTCGAAGCGGCGCAGGCCTCCGTGCGCGAGGCGAGCGACGGCAAGTTCCTTGCAGGGGGCCAGAGCCTCATCCCTCTGCTGAAGCTGGGTATGGCGTCACCGGACCGGGTGGTATCGATCACGGGGATCGCCGAGCTCTCCGGCATCGAGCGGAGTGGTGACGCCGTCGTGATCGGCGCCGGTGCGACACACGCCGATGTCGCCTCGTCGGATGTCGTGCGGGAAGCGATTCCGGCACTCGGCGCGCTCGCCGCCGCGATCGGTGATCCGCAGGTACGCAACCGTGGGACGTTGGGTGGCTCGGTGGCGCACGCCGACCCGGCGGCGGACTATCCAGCCGCGCTCGTCGCCCTCGGAGCGACGGTCGTGACCGATCGGCGCGAGATGCCGGCCGAGGAGTTCTTCGTGGGCATGTTCGACACGCCTCTCGAGTCGGACGAGCTGATCACAACCGTTCGTTTTCCGGTCCCGGAGCAGGCGGCCTACGTCAAGTTCCGCAACCCGGCCTCGAAGTACGCGATCGCGGGTGTCATGGTCGCGCGCTCGAACGGCTCCGTCCGTGTCGCGGTCACCGGCGTCGCCGGCTCGGTCTTTCGAGCCACGCAGATGGAGGAAGCGCTCGCGAATGACTTCAGCGCGGCGGCGCTGGACGGTGTCGGGGTCGGGGACGTCGACGCGCTCTCGGATGTCGAGGCGAGCGCGGAGTACCGCTTGCACTTGGCCGGTGTGATGGCGAGGCGCGCTGTGGAGGCGTGCGGCTGAGCGGGGTCCCGGCGTCGGTCGAGGAGGTCCTCGGGCTGCTCGCGGAGGAGCGATACATCGCTGACCGCGCGCTCGCCACCGCGGTACACCTTTCCCTGACACTGGGCCGTCCCCTCCTGCTCGAGGGTGAGGCAGGCGTGGGCAAGACCGAGGTCGCCAAGGTCCTGGCCGCAGGGATGGGCAGGCGGCTGGTCAGGCTCCAGTGCTACGAGGGCCTCGACCTCGCCTCGGCGGTGTACGAGTGGGACTACGCACGCCAGATGGTCCAGATCAGGATCGCCGAGGCCACCGAGGAGGTAGACCGGGAGGGCCTCGAGCACGACTTGTTCAGCGAGGCCTTTCTCCTCCGGCGGCCGCTCCTCGAGGCGATCGACTCGAAGGACGAGGAGCCCCCGGTGCTGCTCATCGACGAGATTGATCGTGCGGACGAGCCCTTCGAGGCGTTCCTCCTGGAGCTGCTGTCCGACTTCCAGATCACGATCCCCGAGCTCGGGACGCTGCGCGCCGAACGACCGCCCATCGTGGTGCTCACGTCGAATCGGACCCGTGAGATCCACGATGCGCTGCGGCGTCGGTGCTTCTACCACTGGCTCGACTACCCGGACGTGGAGCGTGAGCTCGAGATCGTGCGAGTGCGAGTTCCGGAGGCGGGACGTCCGTTGTTGGTACGTGTGGTGTCGTTCGTGCAGAGGCTCCGTGAAATGGACCTCTACAAGGTGCCCGGGGTCGCCGAGTCCATCGATTGGACGAGAGCTCTCCTGGCGCTCGGGACCGGGGAGCTGCACGCGGCGACGGTGGATGAGACGCTCGGCGTCCTGCTCAAGTACGAGGACGACGTATCGAAGGTGCGCGGTGCGACGGTCGAGGCGACGCTCGGCGAGGTGGAGCGGGGCTTGGCGGTCGGCCCGGGGTGACCCCACGAGGCGCGGCGGAACGCGCGACGGCTCGACTCACGGAGCGGGTGGTTCGCTTCGGGCGCTTACTCCGCGCCGCGGGGCTACCGGTCGGGCCCGCTCGGATCATCGTGGGCTTGTCGGCGCTCGGCATCGTCGACGTGACGCGCCGCGACGACGTCTTCTGGGCCCTCCACGCCTCCTGGGTGCGAAAGGCAGAAGATCGCGAGGTCTTTCGCCAAGCGTTCCGCCTCTTCTGGCGAGACCCCGATCGACCGGTGAACCGCGTGCTGGAGGAGCTGTTGGCGATGAGCCGGATGACGCCCGAACGACCTCCAGCGCACGCCAGGCGCCGAGTCTGGGAGGGACTCGAGCGGGAGCGTCAGGCCACGCCCCGTCCACGCCCGCGGCGGGATCCAGAGCTCGTGCGCATGGCGGTCAGTGATGAGGAAGTGCTCCGGGAGAAGGACTTCGAGCAAATGTCCGCCGCCGAGATCGCGGAGGCGGAACGGCAGCTCTCTCGCATGCGCCTCTCCTCGCGCGATCTGATCGTGCGCAGGTGGAGGCCGGTGCCGGCCCGAGGCTCCGTGGACATGAGAGGTACGTTGCGCGCGGCAGCGCGAGGAGGTGGCGACGCGATCGAGCTCAAGCGCCGCCGCCGCCGGACGCGGCCTCCGGCCTTGGTGGTGCTGTGCGACATCTCCGGCTCAATGGCGGGGTACACCCGGATGCTTCTTCGCTTCGTTCATGCGCTCACGAACGACCGGGATCGGGTGCACACGTTCCTGTTCGGGACGCGGCTGACCGACGTCACGCGCTCGCTCAAACGTCGCGATCCCGACGTCGCCCTGGCGGAGTTGGGAGGGAGGGTGCGGGACTGGGAGGGAGGGACACGTATCGGGCGGTCCCTCCACGACTTCAACCGCGACTGGGGCCGCCGCATCCTCGCACAGGGCGCGCTCGTTCTTCTGATCACGGACGGCCTGGAGCGAGGTGAGCCGGAAGGTCTCGCACGGGAGGCGGCTCGCCTACGTGCATCGTGTCGGCGGCTCATCTGGCTGAATCCGCTGCTCCGATACGCCGACTTCCAGCCCGAAGCCCGAGGTGTGAGGGCCTTGCTTCCACACGTCGACGACTTCCGCCCCGTGCACAACCTGGTCAGCCTCGAGGCGCTGGTGGACGCGCTCGCCGTGCAGCCCGTGCACGGGCTGCGCGGCGCTCACGCAGGCGAGGCCACGTTCAGTCGAAGAGGCGGCGAAGCCACCGTCTGAAAGCGCCCCAGAGGAGCGGGAGGAGCGCGATCGATCGTTGGGTCGCGGGCGTGGTTGGCGAGCCGCTGGTCACTTCGGGCGTGTCTGCGGCTCGGGACGTGTCGTCGTCGGCCGGCGTGTGCGGGGGCTGGCCGGTCGCGGCGTCGCGGTCATCGTCCGAGACGCCGCCGCCGTCGAGCTCGGCCGCCATCTGACGGGTGAACTCCGAGAAGAGCTCCTCGGAGACCGTCTGGATCATTCCCCGTCCGAAACGGACGATCTTGCCGGCGAGCTTCACCTGTGCCTCGACCGTGACCGTCGAGCCCCCGCCCGGCGACGACTCGACCCGGATCTCCATCGTCATGGACGCCGTACCGGAGCCCGTGCGCTCCCTGCCGCGACCGACGAGCGTGACGTGTCGCTGGTCGTGATCCACGTCCTCGAACACGACCACGCCGCTGTAGGCGACGGTCACGGCACCGATCTTCACCCTTACGGCTCCGCGGTACGTGATCTCGTCGGTCTGGCCCAGAAGCTCGGCGCCCGGCAGGCAGTTGACCACGCGGTTCGGGTCGATCAGGAAACGCCATGTCTCTTCGGGGGGCGCCTCGAGTGAGAACCGCTCCTGGATCTCGAGGTTCGACATCTGCGGCCTCAGACGGGGGCACGGATGGATGCGTGATCGGACGCACCGATTCGGGAGCTCGTCACGCGGGAGGCCGTCGAAGCTCTTGGACGATCTCGGCCAGGACCGAAGCGGCGATCTCTCCCGGTGTGCGAGCGCCGATGTCGAGGCCCACCGGCGCCCGGACGCGTGCGATGTCGGATTCGGAGAAGCCGGCGTCGACCAACCGAGCCACCCTTTTCTTGTGGGTCTTCCGGCTGCCCAGGGCCCCGACGTAGAAGGCCGGGCTCGCGAGGGCAGCGTGGAGGGCAGGGTCGTCGAGCTTGGGATCGTGAGAGACGGTAACGACGGCGGTGCGACGGTCGATGCCGATCGCGGCCAACGCCTCCGCGGGCCACTGCTGGTGCACGGCGACGCCCGGAAAGCGGGATTCGTTGGCGAAGGCTGCCCGGGGGTCCACGATGGAGACGTGGAAGCCGGCCTCACGGGCCATGGCCGAGAGCGCCTGTGCGATGTGCACCGCGCCCACGACGAGGATGCGCACCGCCGGGTTGAGTAGGTGCAGGAAGAGAGAGGATCCGTCAGGCGCTTCCCAGCGGATCGAGGCGTCGGCGAGAGCGGCAGCCCGAGCCGCCTCGGCGAGGCCCGGGATCGTTTCGGCAGGCTCCCTGATCGGAACTTCGGCCTCGGGACGCACGACCGTCCGTCTCCCGGACGACAACTGGGTGGCGATCACCACGGCCTCGCCGGCCGATCTCAGACGCAGGACCTGATCGAGCCACGGCGGTGCGTCGAGAGCTTCGACGAAGACCTCGATGCTCCCACCACACGCCAGGCCGACCTCCCACGCCTGGTCTTCGGTCACTCCATACTCGAGGAGCTTGACGCCTCCGGACCGGAGCAGCTCTTCGGCCTCCTGGATCACGGCTCCCTCGACGCATCCTCCGGAGACCGATCCGATGAAGTCCCGGTCCCCATCGATGCACATCTGCGCACCCGCGTGGCGCGGAGCCGAGCCCCATGTTCGAATGACCGTCGCCAGGGCGACGGGCTTCCCGGCCGAAAGCCAGTCGGCGGCTGTTGCGAGCGGTTGGAGCTGATCTCCGGGTGTCACGGGAGGGCCACTACCTCCCTTGGACGCCGAAGACGATGTCGGCTTTGGCGCCCACCCCGATCTCCTGCTCCGCGAACCATCCCTGTCGGACCTCCAACGCGAACATCGACGGCGCGCTGCTGGGATAGGAGTCCGTTACGAGCGGCTCCATGGCGATGATGTCGACGATTTGGTACGACGGATTCATGTAGGCGATGTCGAGCGCCACGTACGTGTTCGCCATCCAGAACGCCCGCGGCTGGTTGTCCTGGAAGACGAAGAGCATGCCGGTTCCGTCGGGCACGTCGTCGCGGTACATGAGCCCTTCGGCTCGTTCGTCTGCCGTGGCCGCAACCTCGGCGAGCACTGTGTCAGCGCCGAAGATGACCCACGCGTATCCGGCTGGTGGATAGTCGCCGGTGTCGGGAGCGTCGGCGCGAGCCGACGGCGAGGAGCTTCTCGCGACGGAGACGTCGGCGTTCGTCGCACGGGCTTCGTCGGTCGTGGTGCATCCGAGGGCGACTAGCAAGCCTGTCAACGAGAGGCCAAACAGGGCTAAATGCCTGATTCGTCGGGATTTGTGAAAAAATGCGCAAAGTGTCATCGGAAGGCTCCCGTTCTCCCGGTTGGCGGTGTACCTTACTCGACCCGGATACGGTACGACCCCGGCCCTGAGATAGCACGTGAAGCCTGACTGAGTTCCAGGGCCACGGACCCAGACTCGCTCCCGCCTCTTTGAGAGGCTCTTCACCGCCCCACATGATCGACGAGACTTTGCTAGACATCCTCGTTTGTCCGGAAACGAAGCAGTCGCTTCGCCTTGCGGACACCGATGTGCTCCAGCAAGTGAACGAGGCGATCGCGGCAGGTTCGGTGACGACGCGCGGCGGGGAGTCAGTGAGCGAGCCGCTCTCCGCCGCCCTTGTGCGGGATGACGGCGAGGTGCTCTATCCGGTGCGAGATGACATTCCGATCATGCTGATCGACGAGTCGATTCCATTACCCGAACCCGTATGATGGCACGACTTCCCTTCGTACGACGCGCCGTGCTGCCACTCCTGTTGGTCGGGGCCGCCGCATGCGATGCGACCCCGCCCCCCGTCGGTATGGAGCGCGGTGCCGAGCTCTACGACACCTGTCAGCCCTGCCACGGGGAGAACGCGGTCGGCAACCCCGAGATCGCCGCGCCCGCGATTGCGGGTCTTCCGCAGTGGTACATCGAGGAGCAGCTCCGTGGCTTCCAGGCCGGCTTCCGAGGCGACCATGCCACGGACCTGCCGGGACTCCGCATGCGGCCGATGGCGCTGACGCTCAACCGCGAGGGTGACGTCGAGTCGGTGGCCCAGTTCGTGGCCTCGCTCGATCCGGTCTACCCGGTCAGCACGCTGCACGGCAACGCAGGCGCCGGTGCCGCCTCGTACGCGGTGTGCGTGGCCTGCCATGGTGCGGATGGGCTCGGGAACCCGGATCTCCACGCGCCGCCGATCGTCCAGCTCGACGATTGGTACCTCTTCAGCCAGCTCAGGAACTTCAAGATCGGTGCGCGTGGGGCGAATCCGGGCGACGTGTGGGGCACCACGATGCGCGTGAACTCGATCGCGCTCACGGACGAGGCGATGCAGGATGTAGTCGCCTACGTACAGACGCTGCGTTAGGGGAGATCGACATGGCTGACCACGCAGTGACCGAGTCCCCCACCGCGGGGGTTCCGGCGCCTCCTCCCGACGCGGAGAACGAGGCGCTCATCGATGCCCGAAAGACCTTCGTGATTACGGCCATCGGAGCGGTGCTGTTCTGCGCTGCGGCGCTCGCGATCATTCTTGGCCTGGGGATGTAGCCCGACATGATCGATCTGATTCAAGCCTCGACGTACGCGGCGGAAATCGACGGCGTCATCACGCTGATCGCGGTCCTCACCGGCTTCTGGTTCCTGGCCGCAGAAGTCATCTTCTTCTGGCTGATCTGGAAGTTCCGCGCGAAGCCGGGCCGGAAGTCGCAGTACCTCGTGGGCAAGGAAAAGCACGTCAAGCGGTGGATCACGATCCCCCACGCTCTCGTGCTCGTCTGCGACGTCTTCATCATCATCGGCGCCGTTCGCGTCTGGTACAACGTGAAGCAGCATCTTCCGGAGCCCGATTCGACGGTCCGCATCATCGGCCAGCAGTGGGCGTGGACCTTCCAGCATCCCGGGGCCGACAACGTCCTCGACACCGCCGACGACATCTTCACGGTGGAGGACATGCACGTCGAGGTGGACAAGGTCTACCACTTCAGACTCGAGTCGCTGGACGTGCTGCACGACTTCTCGGTGCCCGTGTTCCGCATCAAGCAGGACGCGGTGCCCGGACGTTCCATCACCGGCTGGTTCGAGGCCACGCAGACCGGTGAATTCGACATCCAGTGCGCGGAGATCTGCGGCATCGGCCACGGAGTCATGGCGGGGCGGATCCACGTGGAGGACGCGAACACGCATGCCGCGTGGGTTTCGTCCGCCTCGGCAGCGACCAGTCCGTAAGGGGCGAGAGTAATGGCAGACACCGTCATCGACGTCCACGAGCACGGGGCGGCCGGGCACGACGACCACCACCACGATCAGGGTTGGGTCGGCAAGTACCTGTTATCGACCGATCACAAGATCATCGCCATGCAGTACCTCTTCACCGGGATGTTCATGGGCATCATCGGTGGCTTCATGGCGTACGTGTTCCGGATGCAGCTCGCTTTCCCGGGCATCTCCGTTCCAGGGTTCGGTCAGGTGTCCCCGGGCGAGTACAACGCCCTGGTCACGAACCACGGCACGATCATGATCTTCTGGGTGGCGATGCCGGTGCTCATCGCGGCCTTCGGGAACTTCCTGATCCCGCTCATGATCGGCGCGGACGACATGGTCTTCCCGCGGATCAACCGGCTGTCCTACCAGATCTTCTTCGTCAGCGCCGTAGTCCTGCTCATCTCGCTGGTCGTGGAGGGAGGTGGATTCGGAGGTGCCTGGACGGCGTATCCGCCCCTGTCGTCGATGTCCGAGTACAACCAGACCCAGCTCGGCGCCACGCTCTGGTTGCTGGCGGTCGCACTCGAGTTCGTCGCCTTTCTGTTGGGCGGAATCAACTTCATCACGACCCTGATGAACGCCCGCGCGCCGGGCATGAAGGCATACGACATCCCGCTCGTCTGTTGGATGATCGTGATCGCCAGCATCCTCTTCATGCTTTCGGTCGGCCCGCTCATCGCGGGTGCGGTGATGCTCCTCTTCGACCAGGTGCTCGGAACCGGCTTCTACGATCCGGCCCGGGGTGGGGACCCGATCCTCTGGCAGCACCTCTTCTGGTTCTTCGGGCACCCCGAGGTCTACGTGGTGCTGCTACCGGCGATCGGGATCACGGTCGACGTGATCGCGACCTTCGCCCGCAAGAAGATCTTCGGGTACAAGATGGTCCTCTACACGGCCGTGGCGACGGGCGTGCTGAGCTTTTTCGTGTGGGCGCACCATCAGTTCATCGCGGGGATCGACCCGCGTATGGCGAACGTCTTCACGATCACCACCCTGCTGATATCGGTGCCGATCGCCGAGATGTGCTTCGTGATCATCGCGACGCTTTACGGAGGCTCCATCACGCTTACCACGCCGATGCTGTGGGCGCTCGCCTTCATGGCCGAGTTCCTCATCGGGGGGGTGACGGGGATCTTCCTCGGTGCCAGCGGCGCCGACATCTACTTCCACGACACCTACTTCGTGCTCGCGCACTTCCACTACACGTTTTTCCCGATCGCCATCATCGGGACGTTCTGCGCATTCACGTATTGGTTCCCGAAGATGTTCGGGAGGATGATGAACGATACCCTGGGCAAGATCCACTTCTGGGGCACGATTATCCCGTTCAATGTCATCTTCATCCCGCTCTTCGTGCTCGGGATGGGCGGACAGCACCGTCGCATCTACAACTACGAGCACTTCCCGGAGCTCGCCGGCCCGGAGATGTACCAGCTGCGCCAGATCGCGACCATCGCCCTCCTGGTCATGCTCGCCTTCCAGCTGGTCTTCTTCTACAACATGATCGTGAGCTGGATGAGGGGTGAGAAGGCCGGTCGGAATCCGTGGAAGGCCAACACGCTGGAGTGGACCACGGAGTCCCCGCCGCCTCACGGGAACTGGCCGCCCGACCGGATGCCCGTGGTATACCGTGGCCCATACGAGTACGGGCACCCGGACCGTGAAGAAGACTACTGGCCCCAAGACCAACCATCCTGATGGCACACGCAAAACCCCTCGCAACGACCCGTAGCGCCACCGGGATTCCGACCGGAAGACTCGCTGTCTGGTGGGTGCTCGCTTCCGAGGTCGTGATCTTCGGCGGTCTCCTCGGCTCGTACGTGATGCACCGCATCGGACATCCGGAGTGGGCGGCCGCCGCCGCGCACACGCAGACGTGGGTCGGGGCTCTGAACACCTTCGTGCTCCTTACCTCGAGCTTCACTGCCGTGCTGGGGCATCAGGCGGCGGAGCGGGGCGATGGCAAGGCGGCCGCGAAGTTCCTCGGCTTCACGATCTTGGGGGCGCTTACCTTCCTCGTCGTGAAGGGTTTCGAGTGGGCGAACGAGATCACACACGGCTACACGATCACGGCCAATACCTTCTGGTCGTTCTACTACACCGCCGCGGGCTTGCACGCGCTGCACGTGATCGCGGGCGCGATCATCATGGGCTTCGTCGCCGTGGACGCGTTCCGGGGTCGTGAGCTACATCGAGTGGAGCTGATCGGTATCTATTGGCACTTCGTCGACGTGGTCTGGATCTTCCTCTTCCCGCTTCTCTACATCGCGAAGTAGCGAAATGTCCGAGAACAACACCGAGCATCACGGCGACGGCCACGAGGGTGGCCATCACGTCAACTACTTCGCGATCTACGTCGCGCTGGTCGTCCTCTTCCTCATCAGCGTGGCAGGACCCGAGGTGGGCGAGCGCACGGGCCTCCGTTGGATCACGCTGATCACCGCGTTCGGGATCGCGGTGGTGAAGGCCAACCTGGTCATCAACAACTTCATGCACCTCCGGTGGGAGAAGAGGCTCATGAAGTGGATGTTGGCGACGTCGGTGATCCTGATGCTCCTCATGGTCGCGGGGATCTCGCCGGACGTCCTGAACCACGAAGGCCGCAACTGGGAGAATGTCGCCGCCATGGAGGCGACCGCACGAGGTCTCGGCGAGGATGATCACGGAGAGGGTGAAGAGGTCGTGGTGGCCGATGCAGGCGAGGCCGAGCCGGCCGGCTTCAACGCGGCTGCGTCGTTCGGCACCATCTGCGCGACGTGTCACGGTACAGGCGGTCGGGGCGACGGCCCGGCGGGAGCCGCTCTCGATCCTGCCCCGGCCGACTTCACGGAAGCGGTCTTCTGGGAGGACCGGGACCGCGAGCGTATCCTCACCGTCATCAGAGACGGTGGGGCGGCGGTGGGTGGCTCCCCGCTGATGGCACCGTGGGCTGCGTTGTACACAGCGGAGCAGCTCGAGGAAATGGCGGACTACGTCATGTCGTTCCGCCCGGAGTAGGACCGAAGGGAGCCTCGCACGGATGCGAGGAAGAAGCCGGGGTTGATCTGAACCCCGCTCGGCAGGACCAGCGAGGTTTGAAATGAGCGCCGAATCAGCCACCTACCCGATCGATCGAAGTCACGCCCGCGAGCAGCGCGAGCCGGTGGTCCCGAACGGCGTGCTGGGCATGCTGATCTTCATCTTCACCGAGGTGATGTTCTTCTCGGGACTCATCTCGGCGCACGCGATCGTGAAGTCGCAGGCTGCCGGACAGATGTGGCCTCCGTACGGCCAGCCTCGACTGCCGATCGAGCAAACGGCCTTCAACTCGCTCGCCCTACTGGTCAGCGGGGTCGTGCTCGTCTTGGCGTGGTTCGCCTTCCGCCGCCGGCCCGAGGGGGCGAAGATCCCCCTCTTCCTGTCGATTGCGCTCGGGTTCGTGTTCGTCGGGTTCCAGGGCAGGGAGTGGGTCGCACTTCTCGCCGAGGGACTCACCATGCAGTCGAGTGCCTATGGGGGTTTCTTCTACCTCATCGTCGGGACGCACGCGGTGCACGCCGTCTGCGCGCTCGCGGCTCTCGTATGGGCGTTCCGGAGGTTGGGATCCGGTCGCCTCACCGGGCACGAGCTGGCGACCGTGTCGGCTTTCTGGTATTTCGTCGTTCTCGTCTGGCCAGTCTTGTACTGGAAGGTCTACCTCTGATGCGTTACGTCCGATTCGATCTCGCTCGATGGCTCGGGGCTCTCGGTGCGGCCGGCCTCCTGATCGCCCTCCTGCCGGACGTCGCGGCGGCGTGCCCCGTGTGCTTCGACGCGCGCGACGAGAACCGCCAGGCGTTCATCGCCACGACCGCCTTCATGAGCTTGCTGCCCCTGGGCATGGTCGCCGGAGCCGGACTCTGGATTCGGAAACGCTCGAGGGCGCTCGACGAGCAGGCGGAGGGACGGCCCGCGGCGGAACGCGACATCGAGGAGCACGAGGTCTGACGCGCGTCCACGCTCCGCGGACGATGGGTGTCTCTGTCGCTCCGGCCCCTCAGAACCTCACGTCGACCATGACGTAGAAGAACGTCTGGTTTTCGGTCAGACGTCCGATCTCCGCGAAGCCGTCGGCCTGCCACACGTAGCTGAGCCCCGTCGTCGCAACGAGATCGGAGGAGTACCGGTGCGCGACGCTGAGGTCGAGCTCTTCACCGAAGTGCGCGTCGACGAGGCCGGTGCCGGCCGCGGCGCGGAAGGTGTGCAGGTCGGCCGCGGCCGAGGTCGTTGGAGACGCCTGCCATCGCAGCTTCAGCGCCAGGTCCTGAAGCCCGGCTCCTCCGGTGTGCAGGGGGATGTTGGTGAAGAGGTCCGCCAGGCCGTAGAACTTGTGGTTGGTGGCGTAGAGAGTGTGGAAGACCTCCACCTCAGGGGTGTCGGGGTCATCCCCCGAGAGGTAGTCGTACCAGGCGACTACCGAGAGGCGACCGTCCGCGAACGTCGTCCCGACCCGAGCGCCGAAGAGAAACGCGCCGACTTCGACGTCCTGGCGCGTGCCGCTCGCGAGCGTGGTCTCGGCGCGCCCCGTGATGCGGCCATCGAGGTCGAACACGTAGCGCGCGCCGAGGAAGTGTTCGTTCGTCAATTCGTCGCCGCGTAGCCGGTCGTACAGCCAATACACGTCGAGAGCCCCCGGCCCGATCTCGCCGAGCGTACCGTAGGCTCCGTACAACCCGCGATCCTCGTCGACGGACGGGGCGGCTGCGTCTCGGGTCACGTAGGCCAGTCCGCGCCAACTCGACGAGCCTGCCTCGACGTCGACCCCCACGCCGTCGAACGCTTGTCCTTGGGGCAGCCAGTCCACGGTTCCGACGAGTCGGTGGCCTCCGAGCGGCGCTTCCATCCTTCCCGCGGTCGCCGCCAGCCAAGGGAGGGACTCGGGACGAATGCGCACGTAGGCTTGATGCATGTCGAAGCCTTCCGCGGAGAAGTCCCGGAGCGGGTGGTCCTCCTCGCCCCAGATCCTCACGTCCTGCGGTTGGATGAAGACCGAAATGCCGCGCTCCAGCTGTGCCTCCAGCGCGAAGCGTGTGCGCATGGACGTGAAGGAGCGCGTGGTCGCTCCGGGGACCGGATCGAGATACTCGTACCGCGGACGGATCTGCCCCGAGAACGTGACGTCCTGAGCCGCGAGCAGGTGGGGTATGAGCGCCACCTGCACCAGCACCGCGAGCGAGATCGTGGGCAGCGCGAGGCCGGCACCGAGCCTCCCCCACATCGGCCGCATGGCTCAGTTACTCGAGATGTCGCGTGCCTCGAAGCTGTTCGTCATCAGGTCGTCGTTCCATCCGCCGGTGACGTGGATGAACGCCTTCGCATCGAAGAGAAACGCCTTGATGAGATTGTGGTTCAGATAGGCGTAGGTACCCTCCTGCTCGAAGGTGTACGCGGCCGCCGCGGTACCGCCCGCGACGACGTCCCACGACTCCAGGCCCTCGTCGGGCCGGTTGGCGAACTTCCCGTACGGCCAGACCCAGTCTCCGTGCCCTCCGATGAGATGGGGGAACGACGGGTTGTTGGCCTGGGAGTGGAGCATGAGGATCGTCTCGCCGACCTCCGCTTCCAGCCGGATGTCCTGTGTCAGCGCGCCGTACGATCCGTTGAACGCGATGTGCGTGGGAACCAGACCGCGCATCACCTCGAGCATGTCGGCCATCTGCGCCGCGAAGCTCGAATAGCGCATTGACGTGCCGTCGTCGTTCATCGGCACGTAGTAGTCCTGCTCACCGAAGTAAAAGGCCCGGTCGTACCGCAGGGGATCTCCGTAGCCGTCCCGCAGACCTTCGCGTGGGAGCACGAGGATCGCTCCGTTGCCTCCGGTCGTCACGTGATACGGCACCATCTCGCCGCCAGGGGCGCAGTGGTACACGAAGAAGCCGGACTTCACCGCCCGCCAGAGCAAGCCGACCTCCTGCCCGGGGGCGATCAGCGTGAGTCCGCCGCCACCGAGCGCGCCCGTGGACGCGTGAAAGTCGATGTTGTGAGGGAGCTGGTTTTCCGTCGTGCCGAACCGCACCGTGTCGGTGGTGCCGTTCACCATGGTGAGGTCGACCCAGTCCCACTGGAAGACCACCGGAACGGGGCCCGGAACGTGATTGTTGAACGCCATCTGCCATACGAAGACCCCGGGAGCGATCTCGACCTCGCGCTCGACGATCTCCAGCCGGATCTCCACCACCCGGGGAGGGCCGCTCGCGACCTGCTCGTGCGGTGGCAGGAAGGGTGGATCGACCAGGTCCTGGGTGACACGCTCGGCGTCGGCCAAGGCGAAGCCGACGATCGACGGGTCCGGTGCCACCTTCCAGCTGTCGCCGTCCACCGCGCACGCCGGGGCCGCGAGCAGGGCGAGCAGAAGGAAGAGGTGCCGCATCCGATGCGAGTTCATAAAGGACTCCTCGAGTTGAGCATACTGGGAACCGCAGGACACGGAGGCCGCGGTGTTTGAATCTATCACGGTCGAAGGATCGCACCATTTGGTGCTTGTGGTATGTAAGGGGTTCTCGGGTCGGCGGTGCGGGGAGAATTCCCGCCGTACCCAGGTACAGGTTGTGCGCCGCACCTCAGGGGCCGATGGCGGTGGAGGGTGAGGGGCGATAACGTCCTACTGCGACACATCTCGGAAGCCGGTGAGATTCCGGCGCGGTCCCGCCACTGTGTTGGGTTCGGTCCAACCGAAAACGACCACTCGAAACGCCACTGGGTTCATTGTTGCCCGGGAAGGCGAGTGCGTCGGCCCTGAGCCAGGAGACCTGTGTCATGCGCATAGGCTCGTCCTCCGGTCGAGGGGAAACTCACATGACGTACTCCCGGGCGGGGTCGCCTCGCGCGATCCGTGGGGACCCGCGGCAGCATTGCCGCCTCGTTCTCGTCGTGGCACTGCTCGGCGTCCTCGTCGCGTGCACCGCGGACGAGACCAGCCTCCGGGGCGGAAACGAAGGCAGGCCGGCTCGGGCCGATCTCCCGCGCGTCGTCGCGCTCGCCCCGTCGCTGACCGAGATCGTCGTCGCCCTAGGGGCCTCGGACCGTCTCGTTGCCCGGACCGACTTCGATGACGACCCCATGGTGTCCCGACTCCCCTCGGTCGGGCAGGGTCTGGATCCCAGTCTCGAAGCGCTCGCGGGCTCCGGCGTCGATCTCGTTCTGATTCCGGCCAGCCGCGGCGCACCTGCTCTGATCGAGCGACTCGCCGGGGTGGGCATCCGCGGTGTGTCCCTTCCCACACAGTCCGTGACCGACATCTACCGGGCTGCCGCGCGCCTCGGGACACTTCTCGACAGGACGGCCGAGGCCGACTCGATCATCGCCGTGGTTGCCGGGGCGCTCGATGCCGTTCGTCAGCGTGTGGAGGGGCAGGATCCCGTCTCCGTGCTCTACGTCGTGTGGTCCGATCCACCGATGACCACGGGGCCTGG
>JBDHDM010000040.1:0-16877 GCA_039591515.1 Gemmatimonadota bacterium
GTCGCCGTAGCTGATCCCGAAGACGAGGTCGACCCTCCTGATTCGCTCGGCCGTCGCGTTGTTGATGACGTCGCCCCACACCTTGTTGTTCGGGACGATGATCCGCTTGTTGTCGAGCGTCTGGATGACCGTGGAGACCAGCGTCAGGTCCTTCACCTTGCCGGTGACGCCCCCGGTCGTCACGAAGTCGCCTACGTCGAAGGGGCGATAGATCATGATCATCAGCCCCGAGGCGAAGTTGCCGAGCGTGTCCTGGAGCGCAAAGCCGACCACGAAGCCCACGATGCCCAACCCGGCCAGCATGGGGCCGAGATTCACGCCAACGATGGAGAGCGCGAAAAGCAGGGCGATCAGCCACACGAGCTTCCCTGCGCCGCTGATGACGAGGTTCTTGATCAGGCTCGAGAGCTCGAGGCGCGCGAGCCCCTTGCCGACCGTCGCCGCGACCATCCTCGACAGTCGGCTCGCGGCCAGGACGAGCAGGAAGATGAGGGCGAGCCGAAAGACGATCACACCGACGTTGGACATCAGCCAATCCGTCGCGGAAGCGCCCCACTGGGCCAGCAGCCCACCGAGCACCTGCGTGTCGAGGACCTCCGTCGTGATCTGACCCGTGGTCGCGACGATGAGGCGTCGATAGTCCGAGGTCGGGTAGCCCCGCCGCTCCAGGAGGTCCGACATCGCCGCGAGGCTCGCCGTCGTCCCGACGACGCGCTCCTCCGTGGCCGCGATGCGGAACTTCACCGCCACCGTGTCGACACCGGGCTTGCTCAGCCAGCTTCCGTAGGCCGCCGCCTCCTCCTGCGCGAACTCGAGCACCGCGCTCAACTGCTCGGCGCGCTCGACGCTCAGAGAGTCGTGGGCGGCGGCGGCCTCCGCCACGTCGATCCCGAACGTCGGCGCCAACTCGTAGTCGTCGGTGAGCGCCGTGGTCAGCTCGTCGAACCCGGCGTTGAGCGCGCTGAACTCGATCTCACGTTCCACCAACGCTTCGGGGGGCGCCACGCGAAGCTCTTCCAGCACCACGAGCGCTTCGGCGCGAACCTCCTCGAGCCATAAGACCCCGGTCGCGAGCTCACGCTCGAGGGCCGCCGTCGCGTAGGCCAGCGAGGCACTGTCCACCGACTCCGGCCCGGCGCTCTCGATCGCCTGCCCGAGTCGCAGGAGGACGTCGTGGTGCTCCCTCCACCGCTCTCGGCGCTGGAACTCGAAGAGCTCGGCCAAGGCATCGGTCGCGACGGCGAGGTTCTCTTCCACGTCATCCACACGCCGCTCGGCCTCACGCAGCTCCTCGATCAAGGTGGCCACCGGCGTGGCCTGAGCCGCGGCATCAGCGCCAGTCGTATCCTGAGCCGAGAGCATCGTCGGCGGGGCGGCCGCCATGACGACAATGCCTGTCACGAGGCGGAGCCAGCGGGCGGTACGGGCCCACGGGGTCGTGCAGCGGGAACGTCGCATGCTCACTTCCTCAGTTGCCCGCGAGCGGGTTGTTGGGTCGAGTGGTCATATCCGGATCGGTCCCGTACCAGCGGCTCCTCTGCACCTGCGTCGGCCATCCACGGCGGTCCAAGATGCCGAACAGCTCGGAGTAGACGCGGAAGACGATCCCCTTGGAGTCTCGCTCCCCGGTGAGGGGTGCGCCGACGTCGATCCGGAGGATGTTCGGGGCGCCGGCGGGAAGAGCCAGCCGGATGCCGGCGCCGACGCCGGCCTTCCAATCCGTATCCTCGCCGAACGGGACACCCCCGGCCCAACCCTTGCCGGCATCGGCGAAGGCCGCGAATCCGAGATCCACGAAGCCCAGCTCCCACGCGGGCGTGAGCCGCTGCTCCAACGTCATCAGAAGACGACGCGCCCCGGGGTAGGCGTCCTCGTTGTAGCCACGGACGGCCTCGCGCCCGCCCACGGTGAGCTGAAACGGCCGGTCCAAGCCGTAGCCGGCCGAGTAGACGGCCCGGCCGTACAGCTGCGTCTCCGGCTTCTGGTCCCAGTACGCGTTGACCCCCAGCTCGTACATGACGTCCCGCCATCCTTCCCGACCCGAGTCGAGATCGGAATAGACGTTGCGGGCCTGGAAGTCGCCGCTCACCCGGAAGTACGAGCCCGGTGCGCGAACCCCGAGGGAGCCCTGCAGGTGGAGGAACACGTCACTCACGTTGTCGTCACCGATCGGGATGCCCGGCGCGACGGTCAGGGTGAGGTTCCCGCCATCGAAGACGTCCTGCGTGGCCCGGAGCGCGTCGAGCCCGACGACGTTGGCGAAGTCGAGGTTTCGGAACCCGAACACGAAGCTCAGCCGGTTCGTGGCGTGGTCCAGCGTCTGTGGCAGAACCTCCTCTACAACGTCATCGGGCGCCTGGGTGGACTCGTCGAAGTCGTTATCCGTCACGATCCGGACGCCTTCGGCACCGAAGGGAAAGCGCACCACCTCACGCGACACACCGATACCGGCGATGAAGCGCGCGCCGACCTCGTCCCCGAAGCGGTGCTGATACGTCGCCTCGTAGCGCTCGGCATCGAAGCGCAGATACGCCTGCGTGAAGCCCAGCTCCGGATCGACCGAGTAAAGGAAGTAGTCGTCGCGAGCCTCCGCGACCTGGCGGAAGGCGTTCACCCCAACCTCTCCGGGATAGGGCCGGAAGAGCGACTCGGAAAAGTACGAGCCGGAGCGTGTCTCGCCTCCGTGGATCGACGCGTCGATGCGCGTGCCGAAGAGGTTCGGCTGACGACCCAGAAGCCCGATGCGCTTCCGCTCACGATACACGTTCCGGAAGAACGCCACCTGCGTTCCGGTGCCCACGAGGTTCTTGAGGTTTAGGCTCACGCCCGTGAACTGGAAGCCTTGGTCCACGGTGAACGAGACGGCCAGCGAAAGGGCCCAGGCGTCGACGGTCCGCACGTCGACCCGATGTGTACCATCCGCGAGCCGCTCGCTCGTGACGCTCGCCTCGACGATGTAGGGCAGGCTGCGCAGGCTGCGCGCCGACTCCTCCAGGAGCCGGGGGTCCATGCAGTCGCCTTCTCGGAAGAGGAGCTCCCACCGTATCGCGGCCGGGATCGTGCGGACATGCACCGCGTTCATGCCTCGGAAGAGCCAGCCGAGTTTCGCCTCCTCCGAGGTGGCATCCGGACCGAACGGCTTCTGCCGATCGTACGTGATCTCCGAGATCGCCCCGGCCGAGCAGACCTGCGCCGCCCCCGCCGCCGGAGAGAGGGTCGCCAACACGAGCGCAGCCGGCCATCGGCGAAACGCGGCTCGGGGACGCACCATCGGGCCAGCCTTGCGAGCGGGGGGATCGGAGGAGGGGCCATATGGTACGGCGAAGCGAGGGCCGGGTCGACCGCTGATCAGGGCCTGTACTCTTCACGGCAGCCATGCGACCGTAAAACGCTCGTGGCCGACCCGGCCGGTCTCGCAGCCCCGATCGTCACCTTTCATGCGCCGTCTTCTCTTCTTCGCCGCGCTCGCCGCAGCAGGGCACGGACTCCTGACGGTCGAGCTACACGCTCAGGAGCCGCCGGTGGACCTGTCGGCCCCGGACCGAGTGGTCCTCCTCAACGGCAACGCGCTGGACGGGGAAGTGTTGGGCATGAGCCGCGGGGACCTGGAGTTCGACACCGACGCCATGAATGTGGTGTCGATCGACTGGGGCGACATCGCGCTGGTCCGGAGCGGTCACATCTTCGAGATCACGGACGTGACCGGCCAGCTGTACTACGGAGATTTGCGCTTCACCGAGGACCGTCCCCGGGTCTTGGTGGTGACGCTGGGCGAGGAGGTCGTGAACCTCCCGTTCGCCGTCGTCGTCGAGCTGCGCTCGCTCGAGGCGAGCTTCTGGGCGAAGACGAACGGCTTCATCGACGTCGGGGTCAACCTCGCGGCCGCCAACGAGCTGAGGTCCTCGCTCATCAAGGGGAGGTTCCGATACGGCGGCAGGATCTGGGAGACCGACCTGAACGCCGAGAGCTATTTCCAGAGTCAGCTATCCGAGGGAACGGAGCCGAACGCCACCTCGACTTCCCGAACGAGCCGCAACTCGGTCACGCTCGAAGGACGCCGGAACATCAGCGGTCTTTGGGTTGCGACCACCTCGGGCCGCGCCGAATCGAACGAAGAGCTCAGCCTCGACAGCCGCATCCTGCTCTCGGCCGGTGCCCGTTACAACATCGTCCGCAACCAGGAGCTCGAGCTCCACGCGGGTGCGAGCGCCGTATTCAACGCCGAGCACTTCACGGGCGAGGAGCGCGTCGAGTCCGGCGAAGCGAAGCTCACGCTCGGCTTCGACATGTTCGACCTCGGTGACGTGGACATCTACACGCTCGGAGAGGGATTCGTGACCAGAGGACTGGAGCGTTACCGGGTCAACGTGGACCTCCGGATCTCGTGGGAGATCGTCAACGACTTCACGATCGGCCTCAGCGCCGTCGAACGATTCGACAGCGCTCCGGCCGACGGCGCGGCCCAACGCGACTTCCAGTACGGGCTCACGGTGGGCTGGACGTGGGGCTGACCATCTCTCTCGCGATCGCCCGGGCCGTCAGACCGACATCCGGATGAACCGGCTGATACGCCGGGCCAACCCGTCGTAGCCGGGGAAGAGCTCCTCGAGTGTCTCGAGGTCGTCGATCCACGTGCAGAGGCCCGCGATCGTGATGAAGTCGAGAAGCCCTGCGAGGGCGGTCCATTTCGCTGCAACGAAGGCGACCTCCCCGTCGAGCGCCAGGCTTCGCGAGTTCTGGTTCGCCGATCCGACCGTCAAGAAGAGTGCGTAGCGGTCATAGAGCTCCGGCGGCACTTCGAGCAGCCCCCCAGCCACCTCCTGGGCGAGCGGACGCATCCGATCGCTATAGAGCCTGTAGTCACGGTACTCCCGGTCGGAGAGCGCACGATTCATCGCGGCCATCTCCTCGAAGTGCGCGCGGACCAAATCCTCGAGCCCCGGAAGTGAGAGAAAGTCCTCCCACACCTCTCGGGAGTAGTAGAGGTGTGCTTTGAGGTGCAGCTTCGCGGTCGTACGCTCCTGATCCACGGTGTAGACGCGCTGGAATCCCTCCGAGATGAGCTGAGCCCGCTCCTCGCGCAGGCCATCGATCACGTCGGGGTGGAAGTTGTAGAGGTCGGCGAGCCAGTCGACCGAATCCAGCGTCTCGAGCAGCGCCCCGATCTTGCCCGGGATGTCGCCCACGTCGACCTCGGTGCTGTACAAGCCCACCTTGAGCAGCCCTCCCTGATCCTCGATGTGCTCGCCAAGGATCTGGTCGGCCACGACGAGGCGCGTCATCGCCTCTTGGGCACGAGACATCTGGGGTGACCCCGCGCTGGGCGCGTTCGCGATCGCGGGGGCGATCACGAGTGAGCGCCCACCGCGGAGGGCGTGCCCGAGCATCATGGCTCCCCAGAGGTTCGAGCCCCAGATCGAGTCCGGCGCCTTGATGACGGCCCCTGGAGGCATGAGCGTGTAAAGCGCGGCCTTGAGCAGTGTCACGCCCTTGGGTCGGAAACCGATCTGGTTGTGGACGTCCATCGTCCAGCCGTTGTCGCCCCGCTCCTCCAGAAAGCCGTCGATCTTCGCCTGGTAGTCCGGGGCGTAGCGCTTCGGCTGCAGCTCCCAGGGGACTTCGTACTCCTCGAAGCCCTGATTGAGAAGGAGCTGTCGCGTGGAGTTGCGGAGCTGCAAGAGGACCGGCCCACGCGCCATGATCGCGCGATCCTCCCAGCCCGCTCCGATGTAGTGCTCTCCGACACCCATCCCCGTGTAGATGCCCTGACCCCGATACGGATCGACTTCCGACACGTCGTAGAACGAGATCTTCCGGTGATCCCGCATGTGCGTGTCGGGGAGACCCATGAACGCGGGGAACATCTCGGCGGTCCAGTAGGAGTGGTCCGGCGGCTGGGTCACGTTCGTGTGGACCCGCACCAGGTCGTACATCCACTCGTCGCCGAAGAGGATCCTCCTCGACTGGAGGAGCGTCGACGATTCGACCGCGTCGCGCAGCTGCCCCTGCAGGCTCGCGATCGAGTCCTCCCACATCCCCCACCCCGCCGGGAAGGAGATCTCGTGGCGCATGGGGTCGGCGAGCAGCTTCGTCCAGAGATCCCCGCCGTTGGCCGTGAAGTAGAACATGTCGAAGATCTGGATGTACTGCGGGATCTTGCCCGTGTCGTCGTACCTGCGGACGGCGTTGATCAGGGCAGGGAAATACGACTGCGTGACCTGCCGGAACGACATCTCGTCCGGATCACCGGTCGCATCGTATCCGCGGAAGTCGTGTACCCAGACGACGTGGTAGTCCTCGGCTTCGAGGATCATTCGGGCCAGCTCGGTCTGCCACTGCTCGTTCTCGACGTACCAGACCTCGCTCCCCTTCACGAAATCGACCTCCGTGGCGCGCTCCACGAGCCGATTGAGCTCCTCCTGCTCGTCGTGCTCGTCCGGCCGGAGCGCGAATTGGAAGGGGAGCCACACGAAGCGCTCCTCGTCCCAGCTCTCGAGGTTCGCCACGCGCGTGTCCTCGAGAAGCTGCATGTACGCCTCGAAAACCCATACCACGGCGCGGACGTTCTCGTCCGGAACCCGCGATTGGCTCGTGATCCACTCGAAGAAGCCCGCCGCCGCCTCCGCGGCGAAGCCGTGCGCGGAGTCCTTCCGACGCTTCTGCCCCAGAAGGAGGTTGTAGGGGTAGATCACGTCGTCGAGGGCGGCGGCGCGGGCCTGCGCCGCGGCTTCTCGGCCGACCTCGGTCGAGGCACCGAGCGGCATGGAGCCTCCTCCTGACGCCGCGATGGAAAACGCCCGGTCCAGCTCGGCGTGGAACGCCTCGGTGTCTCCGATCGGCGTACGCCGGCCTGTGTAGTAGGGCGCTCCGCTCGACTCGAGATGAGCCGAGATCGCCTGCATCTCCTCTACAAACATCTCGAGGGCCCTGTCCTTGTTCCCGTCCCACTGGTCCGTGAAGGGCACGGTGAGCCGGTTCACCCAGTGTCCGAGGTCACGGACGCTCTCCATGGCCTCGGACAGCGCAGCAGAGGGCTGGACCGTGAGAACCGGCGGCTCGTGATACGGGATTCGCACGTAGTCGTGGCGGGGCCGCGTGCGACCGACCCATCGCTGCCCCACGGGGAAGTGCAGCCCTACCGCCGTCGTGTGGCCCCGTGTGGGGAGCCAGTCGACCCGCAGGCTCCCGCCCGGAGTGAAGATGCCTCCCCGCTGCAGCGGGTGGATCAGCGACAGGATGAAGTCGCCGCGCTGGTCCTTGAAGTTGTAGTCGTACCCCGCGGCGAGTCGGACGGCCGGCGAGTACCCGGAGAAACGCAGGCCCCCGTCGAAGCCCTGGCCGAATTCCTCGAAGCTGCCACGGCGTCCGACGTACCCCTCGGCAAGGACGCCGAATCCGGCGGTGACCGGGCTCATCAGGTCTTTGTACACGCCGCCGTTGAAGTACAGGGCCAGCGCGGGGTCCTCCACCCGGTTGATGCCGGTGCTGGCGCCGAGCGAGAAGCGGAAAGTGGGCGGCAGGCCCATCTCCAGCGTCTGCCCCCCGCGATCCGGGGGCGTCTGGATGACACGCGCCTGGGCGTGGGCCTGCCGAGCGGTCGCGGTGAGGCCGACCGACAAGAGTGCCGAGAGCACGACCGTCCGACGCAGATGCCTCATCGATTCGTTCCCCTTGTTCTCGTCGATCGCTTGACGGGCCCGATCGACGTCAGAGATTCCGGCTCAGCCTCGTCCCGGAGCCCAGCGGGAATGTGTGGGTATCGAGACGGCGTTCAACCCCCGAGAAAACCGACGATGGAGCCTACGATGCATCGGTTCACCTTCCTCACGCTGGCGGCCGGCACCCTGATCGGCAGCCCCCTGCTCGCCCAAGACACCCTCCCCTCCTCGACGAACCCTGCGGAGCGTGTCGTCTACCGTGGCGAAAAGTCCGTGGAAGACCAGCAGGCGACGCAGCTCCAGTGCTACCAATGGTCCACGGAGCAGACCAGCTGGAACCCCGAGCAAGCCTACGCCCAGCTCGAGCGAGACCATGGTCAAGCGCTCCAGCAGTACAACGCCCAACGGGGTGCGGCGGTCGGCGGCGCGGCGCGTGGCGCGCTCGCGGGCCTCGCGATCGGGGCGATCGCAGGAGACGCGGGAACGGGCGCCGCCATCGGTGCGACAGCCGGTGGTCTTGCCGGAGTCCGCAGGAGAAACGTCGGGCAGGCGTCCGCGCAGGAAGCGTTCGAGAACGCGGCAAACGAGTTCCGTCAGAACTTCGGCCGCTGGGACAGCCACTGGACAGCGTGCATGATCGGCAACGGGTACGGTGTCGGCTGAGACTCGCCGCGTGAAGCGGGGCCCGTAGCAGCCGGACCACCGGGCCAGCACCTCGACATGGTCCAATGAAAGAGGGGGGCGCCGCATGGCGCCCCCCTCTTGTGGTCTCGAGGACCTTCGGCTCGGACGACGGTCTACTCGACCGTCACGCCGGCCTCAGCCGCCGAATACGATTCCCAGCTTGATGACGAACGGCGTCACGGAGAAGTCCGACTCGCCGAAGCTGTCCGTGAACTCCCACTGACCCTCGATGAAGAGACCGGCGAGCATGCTGAGCTCGAGCCCGAGCCCGACGATCGGGTGGTTCTGTGTGTCGCTCTCGAAACCCTCGACGTCGAGGTTGAAGCTCTGCCACTGCCACCCGGCGAGGATGTACGGCCGGAGCGCGGGCAACGGAAGTCCGAGCTGGCCGGCAATCTGGCCCGTCCAGTACGAACAGTCACCGGAGTCACCGCAATCCGGGAAGAAGTACGTGAGGTCACCGTTCACCTCGATCGGAAGAGCCGGAAACGAGAAGCCCACCCGGCCACCGAGTCCGAAGTCCCCGCTGAGATCGAAATCTCCGTCCGAGACGTTTTCGAGGTCGCCGAAGCCACCGGCGATGTAGTCTCCGTGCACTCCGAACTTGAGCTGAGCATCGGCCGGATCCGCGGTAACCCCAACCGCGAGAGCCAGGCCCAAAACGAACATGATACGACGCATGCTATCCCCCCCATGATGGAAACATTTGTTTCCCCAAAAGAAACCTTTCTCGGGGTCCTGATGCAACGAAAAACTGTTGGCGGGTACCGATTGCCGAACCAGTACGGTGGCGCTGCCCATGCCGGTGGTCCATCGTTGTGCCGGACAAGCTCGATCGGAACCCCAACTCTACCGGAAGCGCGCTTCATGAAGATCGCTCGCGTGGTCGTCATCTCTCTCGCCGTGGCCGCCGCGGCCGCCTTCTCCGCTTCGGAAGCCGACGCCCAGATCATACTCGGCGTCCACGGAACCTTGGCCGACGTGCAGGACGTGGCCCCCGGCGTCGGGGGGCGAATCGCCTTCAACCGTGCGTCCGGGGGCACGAACGCCGCGCTCGAATTCGCAGGCACCTACTACTTTCCGAGCTGCTCCGGATTCGACTGCGACGCGTGGGGTGGCCACGTCGCGATCGTGGGACGCCGTCCCCTTGGAGGACAAGCGCAGACGTACGCGGGCATCGGGGCCAAGTACGTCGACGTGAACCTCCGGAGCGGCGACGAAACCCGCACGGGAGACGCGTGGGGCATGATCATCCTCTTCGGCAGCGAGTATCGACCCGCCAGCGCGGTCGCGCCCTTCTTCGAGTTCGGGTGGAGCTTCATGGACAGCTTCCCGGATATCTGGGAGCTGACCCTCGGCCTGCGCGCGACCCTCGGGCGCTGAGGTCGGCGCCATGGCCAAGAAGCAGTCCTTCGACATCACCACGTCGGTCGACTTCCAGGAAGTCGACAACGCCGTGAACCAGGCAATCAAGGAGACCCGCACCCGCTACGACTTCAAGGGCACCGACTGTTCCATCGAGCTCGACCGCGCAGCGGGCGTGGTGAGGCTCGAGGCTGACGACGAATACCGCCTCACGCAGCTCGCCGCCGTGCTCCGCGAGAAGCTGGCCAGGCGCAAGGTGCCGTTGAAGAACGTGCACGAAGGCACGGTCGAGCACGGAACGCTCGGACGCGCCCGCCTGACGGCCACGCTCAAGAGCGGGATCGATCAGGACACCGCGAAAAAGATCTCGAAGGAGATCCGGGACGCCGGCTTCAAGAAGGTCCAGGTGCAAATCCAGGGAGAAGAGGTCCGCGTCACCTCCCCCTCTCGCGACGAGCTCCAGGCCGTGATGGCCTTCCTCAAGCCGAAGGACTACGGAGTGGAGCTGATGTTCGGGAACTACCGGTAGCCCCACGCGATGGCGATCCGTCACGCCTCGAACGCCGTCGCCCCGTCCCGTGGATCCTGACGCCCTGCTGACCGGACCGCTCACGGAGGCGGTTGGCGCGCTCCGACGTCGTGAGGTCACCGCCGTCGATCTGGTCGAAGCAGCCGTCGCTCGACACGAGCGCCTCGACGGTCGTTTGGGCGCCTACAAGCACTTCGACTCCGAGCTGGCACACGAGCAGGCACACTCCGCGGACGCGGAGCTCGATCGGGCCGCCACCGAGGGCCGACCCGCCCCACCCCTGTGCGGGATCCCGCTTTCGGTCAAAGACGTCTACGGCGTAGAGGGCATGCCCACCTTCGCGGGCTCGGCGCGTCAGCTTCCTGCCGATCCGTGGTCTCGGGACGGGTGGCTGGTCGAGCGCGTGCGCGCAGCGGGGGCCGTGGTCGTGGGCAAGACCCATACGGTGGAGTTCGCATACGGGGGGGTGGGCATCAACCCCCACTGGGGGACGCCTCGAAACCCGTGGGACGCCGAGGTGCCGCGGATTCCGGGTGGCTCGTCCTGCGGCGCGGGCGTCAGCCTCTGGGAGGGCTCCGCGATGATCGCCTTGGGCTCGGACACCGGAGGGTCGATCCGCATCCCGGCCGCCTTCACAGGCGTGGTCGGCCACAAGACCACCAAGGGACGGTTGTCCACCTCCGGAGTGACTCAGCTCAGCAGCACGTTCGACACCGTCGGTGCGCTCACCCGGACCGTGGAAGACAGCATCTGGTTCTTCGGCAGCGTCGACCCCAAGTGGGGAAGACCGGCTCTGCTCATGGAGGCGCTCGAGACGACGGCGCTCGACGGCCTGCGTATCGCGATCCCGCGATGCCGACTGTGGGAGGAGTGCCAACCAGACGTGGCTCGCGTGGCCCTGGCTGCAGTGGCGGACCTCGGCGTCGCGGGAGCCGACCTCTCCAGACCTGCCGGCACGCTGCTGGACGACGCCTACGACCACTACATGAGCGGCGGCATCGGGAAGGCGGAGATCCACGACTTCCTGAGCCACCAGCTCCCCGCCTGGATCGATCACCTTCACCCCACGGTCGGCGCCCGGATCGCGAAGCCGCTGACGCTCGACAGCCAAGCCTACCGCGAAGCCATGGCCCGGCACCGGCACCTGGCGGCCCTGGCCGGCACGCTGTTCGGAGAGGCCGACGTGCTGGCTTTGCCAGCCAACCTGATCACACCACCACCGATCGGCCCGCTCGTCGACGACCTGGACGCCTACAAGAAGGTGAACTTCTCGACCCTCCACCCGACGTGTCCGGTCAACATGCTCGACCTGTGTGCGATCTCCATCCCGGCCGGCCTGGACGACGCCGGCATGCCCGTCGTCCTACAGCTCGTGTTTCCTGAAAGGGACGACGAGGCGCTGCTCGGCATGGCCCTCGCGGCCGAGCGGGCACTCGGCACGGCACGGGAGCGGCTCGGACGCCCACCCCTGCTCCCGGCCTGACCGCTCGCCGCCCAGCGAACCGGAACCGCACCCACGCGTACCCCCCGGGTGCCGGCCCTTCGGACCTCAGCGGATGATCCGCTGAAACTCGGGGTCGTCGTGCACCGCCTCGAAGTTGCCATCCCGAGGCAGGGTCGTGCGCCGGCCCGGGTTGAGCTCCACCGCGCGTCGGAGCGACGTGAACGCCGCCTCGCGCTCGCCCATGCGGAGCTGGACGTCGGCCAACGCGACCCAGGCGTTGTCGTTGCCCGGCGACTTGTCCCGCGCCGCCTCGGCCGCCTCCAGCGCGCCCCCCATGTCGCCCGCGTCGACCATCGGGCGAATCGTGCGAATGATCTCGCCCGAGCGTTGCAGGTCGAGGATACGCCGCAGCTCGGAGAGCGGCTCCGGATGGTCGTCCACGCGGATGTCGACGACCCGGTCGCTGAACCCGTCCCGCACCCGCGGAGCCACGACCAGGATCGCCCCGGACTGCATCCCGCGAGCATCACCGCCCGCCACCTGCGCGGCGTCGAGCGCGTCCATGAGGCGCTCGGCGAGCGGTCCGGTGGACGATTCGAAGGAGGCGACCAGCGCGTCGACCACCTGCGGCCCCGCGAGGATGTTGCCCTGGGCACAGTAGTCCATACCACAGTGGTGCCCCTTCCAGTCACTCGCGCCGCTACCGGTCCAGGCCGCCGTCCGACCCTGGATATCGATGATCGCGTTCTGTCTTCGGTCGCGCCCTTCGTCCGATCGGACGAGCTGATCGAGCGCCTCTTCGGGCGAGTAGCCGCGCTCGATGAGCTCGATGGCCATCGGGCCGTACATCGGGTTGGCAGAGGCCTGGTGGGCCACGATCGCCACCCCACCCTTCGCGGTCATGGCCCGGTTGCCCGCGGCGAACGCCTTGGACTGCACACCCATCCCGAGCTGTCCCGTGGCCCGATCGAGCGCGATGATCGAGAAGGTGGCCAGATAGGTATCCGAGTAGTCCGAGGCCGGATCCGCAGGCCCCAGCCGCTCTCCATCGTCGGCGGCCTGGGCCGCGACTCCGTGAGGGACGATCCCGGCCGCACCGAGCATGAACGCGATGCGGCCGAAGAGGCGCCCACGGCGACGGTCGCGATGCCCGCCAGGCGCCGCCGCCGGGTGCTCCCGCATCGACATCACCCCTCGGCCTGCATCTCCGCCGCGACCGCCTGAACGTCGTCGAGCACGCGAAGCAGGTTGCCGCTCCAAAGCATCCCGATCTCCTCCTCCGTGTAGCCTCTGCGCACGAGCTCGAGCGTGACGTTGAAAGTCTCGGACGCGTCGTCCCAGCCGTCGACCCCGCCCCCACCGTCGAAGTCCGAGCTGATGCCCACGTGCTCGATGCCGATCAGGCCGACCAGATAGTCGACGTGATCGACCAGATCGCCGACGTCGACCGGAGGCGCGATGGGATTCACTTCGGCCTCGATGCGGCTGGCCGCTGCATCCTGCACGGACTGATACTCGGCCATGAACGCCTCACGCTCCTCGTCGCTCATCGCCTGCATCGCGCGGAACATGGCGCCCCGTCCACCGGCCGGCATCTCGAAGCCCATCTCCGCTGCGACTTCCGCCACCACCGCCTGCGCGGCCTCGTTGTGCGTGGCGTTCTTCTCGGGCCGGAGATAGCTGCGGAACGCCACCGTCTGGATGACGCCCCCGTTCTCCGCAAGCGCTCTCAGCTGCTCGTCGTCCATGTTCCGGCTGTGATCACCGAGGGCCCGGGCAGCCGAGTGGGAGGCGATGACCGGTGCACGGCTCAGCTCCATCATCTCGAGCGTCGCCTCCTTCGAGGGATGCGAGAGGTCGATCATGATCCCCCAACGGTTCATCTCGGCGATGACCTCGCGGCCGAGGTCGCTGAGTCCCCCGTGCAGCCACTCGTCGTCTCTCTCGCCCGTGTTCGAGTCGGAGAGCTGGCTGTGACCGTTGTGCGCGAGGGACATGTACCGCCCGCCACGCTCCGCGAACTCCTGCACGCGGCCGATGTCCTCACCGACCGGGAATCCGTTCTCGATGCCGATCATGGCGACCTTCTTACCCGAGGCCACGATGCGCCGCACGTCGTCCGACGTGACGGCGAGCTCGATCCGGTCCGGGGCGATCTCTTCGGTGAGCCGATGGATCGCATCGAACTTCTCGATGGCCTGCGCGTAGGCGTCGTCGAATCCCTCGTCCGTAAGCTCGCCCTGGCCCACGTACACGACGAGCCACGCCACGTCGAGCCCCCCCGCCTCCATCTTGGGCAGGTTGACCTGGTTGCCCAGATCCGTCGTGTAGTTGCGCTCGGCGGTGAAGTTCGCCGGGCTGATGTCGTCGTGAGTGTCGAGCGTGATGACGCGATCGTGAATCCCGCGCGCCCGCTCGACGAGCTCTGCCTCGGTCTCCCCCATGCTCGAGTCGGCGGGCTCGCCGCCTCCGCAGGCCCACGTGGCGAGGAGCGCGATGGCCGCGAAGGGCAAGAAGGTGCGCCTGACGCTGAATCGGGATCGTATGGCGGTGTCGTTCATGGGGTCCTCGGGGTGTGTCCGGAGAATCGGGAATAGTGGGCCCCCGACCGCGAGAGGCCAAGAGGAGACCTCCCCCTACGACTCAGCCGCCGTGGGGGAAGCCCGGGCCGCGCAGGACCAGGCCGGGGCGCGCGTCGGTCACCGATCCATCCCTCACCACGGCCACGCCGGAGACGAAGACGTGGGGGATGCCGACGGGATACTGGTGCGGATCGTCGAAGGTGGCGCGATCGATCACCGTCTCCGGATCGAAGACGACCAGGTCCGCCACCAGGCCCGGCGCGATTCGCCCACGGTCGGAGAAACCGAGGCGATCGGCTGGAGCGGACGTCATGCGCCGGACCGCCTCGGCGAGCGGGATCACACCGAGGTCACGCGCATAGTGACCGAGCACGCGAGGATAGGTCCCGTACCCCCTCGGATGCGGGCTCGCTCGACCATAGTGGACGAGGCTGCCGTCCGATCCGACCATGCCGTGCTCCGCCCCTAGCAGGAGCCGAACGTCTCCCTCGTCGAAGGCGTGGAAGATCGCGCCGCAGCCGCCCGCCTGGTCGATCTCGAGGATCAGCTCCGCCACCACCGTGGGCTCTGGGTCGACCTCTCGCCCCGCGAGCACCTCCGCGAGCGTCGAGCCGGCCAGGTCGTCGGGGAACGCACCATCGCCGGCGTTCGACTGCTCTTGGAACGAGCAGGAGACGAGCTGGATTCTCGACGGATCGCCCGCGAAGCGCATCTCGACCCACTCCACCATGTCCCCCACGATGCGAGCGCGCGTGGCCGGATCGTCGAGCCGTTGCCGGAGACGACCACCCTCCTGTGCCCACCGGGGGATGATCGATGACAGGCTCGTCGACGAGGCCGTGTAGGGGTACTGATCGAAGGTGATGTCGACCCCCTCCGCTCGGGCCTCCCGCATGAGCGCGATCGACTCGGCAGCTCGTCCGAAGTTGCGCCACGCTCCGATCTTGTGGTGCGTCATCTGGACGGGGATCGCGGCTTCCCGCCCGATGCGGATCGTCTCGCGCACCGATTCGAAGACCCCGTCCCCCTCGTTGCGCATGTGCGAGATGTAGATCCCGCCGGCAGCGGCCGCGACACGGGCCAGCTCGATCACCTCTTCCGTGGCCGCGAAGCTCCCGGGCAGATAGAAGAGACCGGTGGAGAGGCCCAGGGCGCCGTCCCCCATTCCGCGCTCGACGAAATCACGCATCCGGGCGAGCTCTTCCGGCGTCGGAGCACGGTCCTCCTCACCGAGGACTTCCCGACGTATGGACCCGTGCCCGATGAACATCGCGAAGTTCGGCGCCGTCCCGCCGTTGGCTGCCAGCGAGTCGTACCACGCCGAGAGGTCCAGCGGCGAGCTGCCGTCATTACCCTCGACGAGTGTCGTCACGCCCTGGCGCACGAAGTTGTCCGCCGTGGGGATCTCGAAGATCGCTCCGCGCGAGTGGGTGTGCGGATCGATGAAGCCCGGTGCGACGACGTGACCCGACGCGTCGACTCGCTCTGCAGCGGGTCGACGGGAAAGATCGCCGACCTCCACGATCCGACCGTCGACGACCCCGATGTCCGCCACGATCGCTGGCGCCCCCGTGCCGTCGAGCACCGAGCCGCCCTCGAGCACGAGGTCGAGCTCCGGCGCGCAGCCGGCCAGACAGAGAACCGCAACCGACGTCGTGAAGAACGGACGACGGATTCGTGTCATGGACCACCTCCGGGCCGGAGAGCATACGCGGCCCAGAAGGGAACCGACAGGCGGCCGGCACCTCCCCTGGCCCGATCGCAAACGACCCAGGCGGGGATGATGGGGTCCAGCGCCGCTATCGGACGCAGTCGGCCACGGCTCTGTGCTCGTCGGCCAGGGACGCCTCGATGGTGCAGCTCCGGTCCTCCCCCAAGGCCGCGTGGGTCGCCACGGCGGACCAACCCTCCGGTGCTGCCTCGATCTCGACCCGTGCGCCGTTCGAGGGCCAGAACCCCAGTGCCTCGGCATCGGAGGAAAACGTGCCGTGGTCCAGGAAGTAGATCTCCTGCTGGCTCGAGAGATAGCGGAGATCGGACTTGAGCGTGGCGACGTAGCGGAGGCTGTTGTCACAACGCCGAAAGACGGGGCCGAAACACGAGCATGTCGTGGGAGGCAGCGCGTAGCTGCACGCCGCGACGGCGGCACCGCACAACGCCAGGGATCGGACCGCCCGAAGCGTCTGGCGAGGGGCGCGCAGGGCGACCACGAGGATGAGTGCCACCACATCGAGCAGTCGGATCGTGAACATCGCCACCTCGGTCTCGCATCCTGCAACAGTTGGCCCGTCCTGCGACGCGGCGGAGCCGCGGCCGTCCCGCGTCACCCCGGTCCGATCCCCCCGTCGGGCGTGGAGAAAGGTCCGTAACGCCCATTGGGCAAGGGACCGAACCACAGAGGCCGGGAGCACGGTCCATGCCGCATTCTCCGATGTCCGACTCGATCGGCGGGCGGGCGGGTCTTCCCGGACGGCACGGCGAGATCGGGGAGGCCGGACAGAGGTCGAGCCCGACCGGATCGGAACAACTCCGACGTGGGTACTCCCCCCGTCAAGCCACACCAACGGTACCGAGCTCCCATGATCCCGTCGCGCCTCTCGACGCCGACCATCTCT
>JBDHDM010000041.1:0-16767 GCA_039591515.1 Gemmatimonadota bacterium
GCTTCTGCTCGAGCCAAGACGAGTAGTTGCCCTTCCAGGGAATACCCTGCCCTCGGTCGAGCTCGAGAATCCACTCGGCCACGTTGTCCAAGAAGTAGCGATCGTGCGTGATGGCGACGATCGTCCCGGGGAACTCGGCGAGATGGTGCTCGAGCCAGCCCACGGACACCGCGTCGAGGTGGTTCGTCGGCTCGTCGAGCAGCAGCATGTCCGGCTGCTCCAGGAGCACGCGACACAGGGCGACCCGCCGTTGCTCACCGCCCGACAGCGTCGTGACGTCCGAGTCACCCGGCGGGAGGCGGAGAGCGTCCATCGCGATCTCGATCTTCCGGTCGAGGTCCCACGCGCCGGATGCGTCGATACGGTCCTGGAGCTTCGCCTGCTCGTCGATGAGCGCGTTCATCTCTTCGTCCGTCGTCACCTCACCGAACTTCATCGACACTTCCTCGAAGCGCCGGAGCAGCTCACGCGTGTCCGAGACGGCGAGCTCGACGTTGCCCCGAACATCCAGGGCCGGGTCGAGCTCCGGCTCCTGAGGGAGGTAGCCGACGCGTGTTCCCTTGGCCGCCCACGCCTCCCCGAGGAAGTCCGTGTCCAGTCCCGCCATGATCTTGAGCAGCGAGCTCTTCCCCGAACCGTTGGGTCCCACCACTCCGATCTTGGCACCCGGGTAGAACGAGAGATTGATGTTCTTCAGGATCTCCCTCTTCGGAGGGACGATCTTGGAGAGGCGGTGCATATGGTAGATGAACTGCGGTCCGGACATCGGTGGCGCTCGGAGGGGTCAGTGGCGTCGACGCGGCGGCGGAGAATCTAACCCGTATCCCCACGCGATCGCAGGGGAGCGCGAGGGGAAGCTACAGCGCGAGTACCTCCTCGACGCGATCATCGAGGGCGGATTGCAGGGCTTCCACCCGAGCGTCCTCGACCCCGTAGGTGCTGAGCCAGAATCCGACGTGCCGCCCCTCGAGCTCGACGAAGAAGACGCTCTCTTCGAGCTCGGGCAGGCGAGCTGCGAAGTGGTGTCCGGCACGCACGGACACGACGGTGGCTGGGTGCGCGGTACCGATCTCCACGACACTCGGGGCTCCCGGAGCCCCTTCCGAGACGAGCCCGGCGGACTGCAGGCGCGCCCAGACCGTGGCCCGGTCGAGCTCCGATGGGAACCGGCGCCAAGCCATGCGACGGGGCCGCCCGGGATGCACGGACAGGTAATGGGCGAGACTGAAGAGGAAGTACGTCCACCCGTCGACCAACGCGTCGTACATCTCGTCCCAATCCGAGGCGGCGCTCAGTCCGGACTGGACGAGCCGGATCACGGTCGTTCCGCCCCGTCCTTCGATGTGGAAGTCGACGGCGACCTTGATCGGCTGCCCGTGCTCGTCGTCTCCGTGATGCTCGGTCCAGCCGAAGCGGCGCCCGGGATCCCAGACATGAATCGGGGCCTCCCCCTCCACTCCCGGTCCCCACGAAAGCCACACGGAGCCGCCCAGCCTCGGTTCGATCTTCGCGTCCAGGGGGAACCACCGCCGGAGCCCCTCGGGTGTGGTCACGGCCTCCCACACGTCTTCGACGGATGCTTCGACGTGCTTCTCGATCTCGATGTTGCGGGTTGGGCGGTCCGTCATGCTTCGCTCTCCTCTTGGGCGGGCAACGCCGGATGGGCACCGAGCGTGAGGCGAAACCAACGCCCGTCTCCAGCGGATTCGTCGTGGTACTCTGCGACCAGGTGAGCCATCGCGTTCGACAGGCGTTCCACGAACGCCGCCTGATCTCCCGGCGAGGCGAAACACACGGCCGTTTCCAATGACAGGGTGGCAAGTCGCTTCCCGGCTGCGTCAGCGCGTGCGCGAAGCTCGGCCAGCTCGGAGATGGTGCGTCCCGAGACAGCGGCGAGGTGGTCGCTGGAAAAGCGATCCGCGGCTACGGCCGGGGAGGCTGCGAGCGGGCCGAGCACGGACGGCGCGATCAGATAGTGTGTGGCCGTCGCCTGAACGATGCGCTCGGTGCAATTGCCCTTCCGACGGTCCTCGACGTGGTCCACGAGCCCCGCGTCCTCGAGCGCGCGCAGGTGGTAGTTCACCTTCTGGCGAGGGAGCCCGAGCGATTCACCGACCGTAGTGGCGGACCCAGGGGTCGCGAGAGCTCGCAAGATCTCACGGCGGAGCGGGCTGAGCGCGCTCACAGTGGCGTCCGAGTCTCGGAGGATGGCGACGTTGTGACTCATCGTGGCGTGTTCGGTTGAGCGGACAATCATGATTGTCTTGACAATAATATTTGTCAAGACCACCCACGACCCGTGGACACTCCGGTCGGTGTTCTTGAGTGGTGTTGGAACGCGCGGTCTAGCGCCGGCCCGATCCGCCTCGTGCGAGCGTGCGGTAGTACTCTTCGACCAGGCGGCGGTACCCGTCCGGCACCTCGTCCGCACCGGTCAGCGTGGCGCGACGCTCGGCCTCACCTTCCACATCGCGTCTGAGGCCGAACTCCAGCCTCTTGAGACGGTCGACCATGAGCTCGGACAAGTCAGCGAGCGCCTCGGGGTCCGCGAAGACGTCGTCGTCCTGGAGGCGCTGCAACGCCGAGAGCACGTCGTCGAGCTCCTCGGTGGATCGGTTGGCCTCGCGGAGCTGGCCGCGGAGCTCACCCACCTGCTCGGCCCGCTCCCGGAGCTCGTTCTGGTATTGGCGAATCTCTTCCGGGGAGAAGCGACGCGGGTCCCCACGTGTCGCCCCTCCGAACGGTGAGCCATCGGAGCGGTCGCCGACTCGTCCGTCGCCACCACCCCCTACCCCTTGTTGGTTCACATCGCCACCCTGGCCCTGTTGACCTTGGCCTTGCTGGCCACCCTGACCCTGTTGGCCGCCCTGCTGACCCTCGCCTTGCTTGCCGCCCTGACCCTGTTGGCCCTGCTGACCCTCGCTTTGTTGGCCGTCCTGACCCTGCTGGCCCTGCTGACCCTCGCCCTGTTGACCGTCCTGACCCTGCTGGCCTTGCTGGCCCTGCTGACCCTCGCCCTGTTGACCGTCCTCACCCTGCTGGCCCTGGGAGCCCGGAGCCGGCTCGTTCAGGCGGCGGTCCATCGCCTCCAGCCCACGAACCAGGTCGCGTGTGTCGTCGAGGGCTTCCTGGAGCGGATCCTCCGCCGTCTCGCTCGACGCGGCGCGGGCACGCTCCAGCTCGTCGCGCAGTGCTTGGAGATCGCCCTCGATCTGGAGCTCCATGGTGACGGCGGACTCCGGATCCCATTGCTCGATGGTGCCCCGAGTGTACAGCAGCTTCTCTTTGATCTTCGCTTCCTGGATCAGACGGACCGCGTCGCGCATGGCGCGTGCGGCCTCGGGGTTGTCCTGTCCGGAACTCGTCGCGGCTTCGTCGAGCTGCCGTTCCAGCCCCTCGACCGCGTCGTGCATCTGTTCCTTGCGCTCCCGAAGGCGGGCGATCTCGTCCGAACGGCCCGCCTCACCCTGCGGTGGCAGGTCGCGCACGTCCCGCTGAACGTCCCGCTGCTGCCGCTGCAACTCCTCGACCTGGGCGATGGCCTGCTCCGCGTCCCGACGCGCCCGTTCGGAGCGCGAACGTTCGAGGGAACGGCGCGCGTCCTCGAGACGTCGTAGCGCCGAACCCGCGTCGGCGGTCGACTGCGAGCCGCTCGAAGCGGCGGACTGGCGCATGGACTCAGCCGCCTGCTGCAGATCCCGCGCGGTCTGCTCGAGCTCCTGGTTGTCCGTCTCCCGAGCGAGCCGCTGAAGCTGCCGGGCCGCCTCTTCCGTCTCTTCGGCGAGGTCACGTTGTGCCTCGCCCCCGCCGGCCCCACCGCTCTGGGACTGCAACGCCCGCTGTCGCTGCCGCTCTGCGAGCTGCTCCTGGCGGCGTGCCAGCTCCTGGAGATCCTCGAGGAGCTCGTCCACCTGGTTGTCGGCCTGCTGCTGCTGACCGCGCTGCACCGTCTCGTATTGGTTCTTGAGCTTGTCGAGCTCGAGCTCGAAGAGGTCGGCGAGATCCTCGGCCGCCTGCTGGCTGCCGCCACCGCCTCCACCGCCGCCTCCCTGCTGCTGTTGCTGCACGTACCGCTCGTAGGTCTCCTCGGCCTGCTGGAGGTACCGCAGCGCCTCCTGCTCGTCCGGAAGCGCCTCACGCAGCTCCTCAGCGGTCAGGTCCTCCCGCGCGCGAGTCATCGCTTCGAAGGCCTTGGGCAGAACCTCGGATACGTCCCGGAAGCCGGGATCCGTCTGGGTCAGACCACGATTCTGCATCCGTTGAAGCAGCGTCGTGACCTGATCCTGAAGGCGCCCCTGCGCGAGCGCGACGCTGACCACGTTTTCGCTGAACTCGTCGGGCGGATAGGTGTCCCTTTGGCGGATCAGGTTGAAGGTGGCCGCGATGATTTGGCGTTGCGTCTCCGACAAAGCCGTCTCGGCGCCGCCGCCGCCCCCACCTCCGCCGCCACCGCCCTGCTGCTCTGCTTCGCGGTACGCCCGCTCGAAGGGCCGAACGTTCAGGAAGTAGATGTCGCTGGTCACCACGCGCTCAGTCCCGATCGATCGATTGTCGCGTGCCACCGCGTAGTACGAAATCAGGTCGCCGACCTCGAGCTCCCACTCCTCGAGGTAGAAGGTGTGCCCGGCGGAGACCTCCGGAAGCGGCGCGCCGCTCGCACGAAAGACGGTGAGCGTGTCCTCAGGGCCCCCGTTCACCGAGTAGACCAGACGGATGTCTCCGACCCCGTAGTCGTCGTCCGCCGTCATCTCGAGGAACACCTCTTCGATGGCGGAGGCGGGCATGTCACGCCCTGGGCGGGAGAAGGCGATCGACGGATCCATGTCCGTGAGCACATCGATGCGGTACTCCGGAGAGGCCGTCACCATCTCACCGTTGTCCGTCCGCTCGAGCTCGATGGAGTAGAAGCTCGCCTCACCGATCGTGAAGCGCGCCGTCATCGTCCCGTTCTCGTCTGGGGTGAGATCCTCCACGGGCTCTCCGTCCAGCAACAGACGTCCACCCGGGCCGACGAGCGTTGGCTCGATCTGGAGCTCGACAACCGTGCCACGAAGGGCCGCCACGTCTCCCCCGTCCTCGACGGTGCGGGCCTGCAGGCCGGTGTAGCGCGGGAAGTAGTAAGTCAGGTCGATGCGATCGACGTAGGGAAGGTCCGCGACCTCGATGGTGAAGGTCGGTGACCGGACGCCGGACGACTCCACGAAGTACTCGGTAGGCTCGCCGATCCCGACGAGGAGCACCTCGAAGCCGCCCTCGAGGCCTCGGAGCATGCTGAGCCGCTGGAACGACTGACCTGATTCACCCCTCGTGAAGATCGAGGCATCGGCCGCCTCGAAGCCGCCCAGGGCCGCCGTCACCATCTGGTCGGTTCCGCGCGCGATGGTGACGTGTCCGGGCATCACGGCGACGGAGTACGGGTTGACCTCCGCGGCATCCGTGGTGGGGAAGAGCAGCGCCCCCAGGCCGAACCGGAGATGCTCCGGCCCCATCAGTGTCCCGGCCAACGAGAGCACCGCGATGACGGTCAGGGCACCGGCGAGGCGGTAGAGCGCGCCCTGCTCGACGCGCCGGCCGTGGTGGACCTTCCGCGTCCGCTCAAGCGCGACCTCGGTGACGCGATGGGCCAGCGCGGGGGACGCCGACCCGGATCCCTCGTCGAGCACGCTGGTCACGGCGTGCTCCAAGGAGGGCTCGTGCTCCTCGAGGTAGAGCGCCACCTGGGTGTCGCTGACCCGTCGCCGGAGGGGCCGCACGATGAAGTACACGAAGGCGGTCAGCGCGGTGCCCCACGTGAGCACGCGGAACCAGACGACGGCCTCGGGATCGAATCGGGCTCGCTCGAGCCCGACCGCGGAGAGGAAGAGAACGGCGCCGGTGAGGAGCAGCGTTTGAAGGAGACCGCGCATGAGGAGTCGGGCGCGCCAGCGCCAGCGGACACTCCGCACGACGTCGCGGACTCGATTCTGCGCCAGCCTGTTCTCGGACTCCTTCATCTTGCTCTCTCCCTGTACCCACTTCCCCAACGTACGCGTTTCACGCCGGACCCCGCCAATCCGCGCTGCTTCCTACCTAACCCCGCGCAGCTCCCAGGGCTCCCGTCCGCTGACGCGACACCCAGTTCGAGAGCACGGTCTCGATCGCGAAGAGCGACAACGCGATGGCGAGTAGCCACCGCCACAGAGCCTGGCGGCGCTCCTGGTCCTCACGCTCCAACGCGACTGCTTCGCCCAGAGCCGGGCCCTCCCTCGGTGCTGCGGTGGGCATCTCGATCTGCAGCGCGAGCTCCGTCGGATCGACCCTTGTGAGGTCGGATTCCTCCAGGTCGACGTTCACCGCCATGACGAACGGCCGATCCGGGTCGGAGCCGGGGGGCCGCACCGTGTAGAAGCCGTGGTCTTCGAGCGGCAGGTACCTCGGCCCGCTCCCGGCCGGAAGTGTCTCGCGGCTGCCATTCGGACCGAGCGCGACCTGATCCGAGCCTTCAGCGAGCCCGGCGGCCTCCGACGAGACGAGGCCGGCGGTCTCGAGCGCGTCCGGGTCCGCGAGGTCGACCACCTGGCCTGTGATGAACCACGGCACGGGCTCGGCCAGCCCCCCGATGTACTCCGTGAGGCGGTGCACGAAGGGCAGATAGACGGGCTGGAGCGACAGGTCGTTCCAGAACGCGTCCAGCGATGTCGTCCACACCAGTACCCGTCCACGGCCCAGCCGCAGCTCGGCGAGCGCGACCGACCCGTCGTCGAAGCGGGCGAGCACCGACGCGGAGTCGGACGGCTGGAAGTTCCGCGCCCGGTAGAAACGAGCACCGGTGAAGTCTCCGCTGCGTGGCCCCGCGAACACCTCGAAGATCGGGTGCTCGTAGTCGAGGTAGCCCAGCCGCCCCCCGCGTCCCTCGATCCGGTCTTCGATCGGGCCGATGGTGCCGGGGAGCATGTCGGCTGCCGACGCGGGCCACCCCCCCGACTGACCCAGCGCGAGTAACACGCCGCCTCCATTCTCGACGTAGGTGCGGATCCGCTCCGCGGATCCGCCGTCGACCATTACGTCATTGAGAAAGAGCGCCCGGGTGCCATCGAGATCGACGGGCCGAATCGTGCTCCCGCGGCGGCTCCGTAAGTCGAAGCGGCCATCCTCGCTGATCTGCAGGGCCCCGCGCAGATAGAGGCTGACATCGGCCGGGGCCGCTGCTCCCTCGGCGACGACGACGCGGACGGATGTTCCGGGCGAAAGCACGAAGTGGTGCGTGTTGTCGGCCGGGAGCTCGTCGTCGGGGAGCCGGACCGTGCCGGTCGTGTGCGGCTGTGAAAGCGTAAAGGTCTGGAACTGAACCGATTTCGCGGCTCCGGGCTCGAGCGCCACCGTCTGGCTCTGGATTTCCTGGCCATCGATCTCGAGCGACACGGACACGTCGAGGACCTGATCGCCTCCTCGGCGGACGATCCGAGCCGTCGGCGTGACACGCTCGCGGCCGGCTACGATCTGACGGGGCAGAGACACATCGGTGACCATCAGGTTGTCGATCTCGGCGTCCTGCCCGAGCGACACCGGTATCACGCGGGAGCCGGCCGGGAGGCGTACACCTTCGTCGCCGCTCCACCCGTTCCGCTGGAAGTCGCTCATCAGATAGACCTCACCCGAGGGGAGGGTCGATTCTTCGAGAATGGTCTGGGCGACCTTGAGCGCCGGGCCGTACCGCGTCGCTCCGGACGACACGGAGACCGTGTCGAGGGCGCCTCGCAGCCGGACCCGATCCGACGTCGAGCGGGCGACGACGTGGGCCCCCCGCGCGAAGGTGACGAGCGATGCCCGATCGAGGGGCCCGAGGCCGTCGAAAACGCCTTGCGCTTCCGTACGGGCTCGATCCAGCTGGTCGCCGACTTCCATGCTATACGACTGGTCGATCAAGACGACGACCTCGCGGGGCCCTCCGCCGCCTCCTCCTCCGATCCCACTGCGATCGAAGAAAGGTCGTGCGAACGCCGCGGCCACCAGGATCAGCGCCAGCGCTCGGAGGGACAGGAGGAACCAGTGCTGGATCCGTCGTCTACGCTGCTCCTGATAGGGGATCTTCTCGAGGAACATCAGCGACGGGAAGTGGACGACGTTGCGCCGCTGACGACGCGTGAGGTGCACGACGATCGGCACCACGATGCCGGCCACGCCGAGGAGGAAGAGCGGAACCAGGAAGGCGAGGCTCATCGGACCTTGCCCAGCTTCTCTCGGGAGAGGAGGTACCGGAAGAGCGCTTCGTCCAGCGGCTTGGACGTGTCCAGAAGGATGTAGTCCACGCGGTTGTCACTGAACCGCTTCTGCAGATCGGCGAGGTGCGCCTGCACCATCGTCAGGTAGTCGTCCCGGAGCTTCTTCGGGATCACGGGAATCTGCTCGCCGGTCTCCAGGTCCTGGAAGCCCGAGGCCTCCTCGAACGGGAACTCGAGCTCGTACGGATCCATGACGTGGAACACGATGACGTCATGACCTCGGGCCCGCAGCGGCCCCACGGCGCTCAGCACCCGACCCGGCTCCTCGTAGAAATCGGAGATGAGCACCAGGATTCCCTTGCGGCTCAGCATCTCGGTGATCTTGAGCAGAGGCTCGGTGAGCGAGCCCGCCCGGCCGGCCTCGGCTCGATCGAGTGTGTGGAGGATGGTGTCCAGGTGCTTCATCGACGGAGGCACGTAGTCGATGATGTCGTGATCGAAGGTTACGAGCCCCACGCGGTCGCGTTGCTTGCTGGAGAAGTAGCTCAGGCAGGCGCCGAGATAGCGGGCGTAGTCCAGCTTCGTGAGAGAGTGACTCCCGTAGCTCATGGAGGCGGAGAGGTCGAGGAGCACCGAGAAGTTGGCGTTGGTGTCGGCCTCGAAGAGCTTGATGTAGTGCCTGTCCGTTCGCGCGTAGAGCCGCCAGTCGATGCGTCGGATGTCGTCGCCCGGGTTGTACGGACGATGCTCCGCGAAGTCCACGCTGAAGCCGAGGTAGGGGGAGCGGTGCAGCCCGCTGAGGAATCCGTCCACCACGGTGCGCGCGAGCAGCTCGAGGTTCCCGATCCGTCCGAGGACGGCGGGATCGAGAAACTGCGTTCCTGCAGCTGCGTGACGGGGGCGTAAGGTGGACAACGTAGCGGACCGCCTACATGCCCGACGCGGGGAGCGGGACGTGCTCCAAGAGCATGTCCACCAGCTCGGACGGTGTCCGGCCCTCGGACTCGGCGTGGAAGTTCGTGAGCACGCGGTGACGCAGCACGGGGTGGGCGAGGGCCTGGATGTCCTCGAAGGTGACGTGGTACCGCCCCATCGTAAGGGCCCTGGCCTTGGCTCCGAGCACGAGGTACTGGGCAGCGCGCGGCGAAGCTCCGTAGGCGATCCAACGCTTCACGAAGTCCGGCCCGTCACCGTTCGCGCTCGGACGAGTCATGCGCACGAGCGCGACCGCATACCGCAGGACGGACTCCGACACCGGGACGCGGCGCACGAGCTTCTGGAAGCCGATGAGGTCCGGACCGGTGACCGCGTGGCTGAACTCCGGATTCAGAATCCCCGTGGTCGAGCGGATGACCTCCAGCTCGTCTTCCTCACCGAGGTGCTCGATCGCGATCTCGAACATGAACCGGTCGAGCTGCGCCTCGGGGAGGGGGTACGTGCCCTCGAGCTCGATCGGGTTCTGGGTGGCGAACACGTAGAACGGCTCGTCGAGCACGTAGGTTCGACCCTGCACGGTCACCCGGTGCTCCTGCATCGCCTCGAGGAGCGCGGCCTGCGTCTTGGGCGGAGTACGGTTGATCTCGTCGGCGAGCACGATGTTGGCGAAGACCGGCCCCGGCGCGAACACCATGGACCGAGTGCCCGTGTTGGCGTCCTCCTGGATGATGTCCGTGCCCGTGATGTCCGACGGCATCAGGTCGGGCGTGAACTGGATGCGGGAGAACTTCAGGTCGACGACCTGGGCGATCGAGTGGATGAGCAGCGTCTTTGCGAGCCCCGGAACGCCGATGATCAGGCTGTTGCCGCCGACGAAGAGGGAGAGCAGGACCTGATCGATCACGTCTTCCTGTCCCACGATGAGCTTTCGCAGCTCACGGATCATCTGCTCGCGGCCAGTCTTGAGCCTGTCCGCCAAGGCGACGTCGTCCGCGTCGTCGAGCCGTATGATTCCGATCGTGTCGTCAGCCAAATTCGTCTCCCATTCGGTCGTCGGGCCCGCAGGGCCCGCTGGTTACTGTTGTCTGGACCCCGCCTGTCGGTAATCCGTTGGGCGCCTCAGTGCGTCATCGCGTAGACGACGTAGTTCACCCCGAGCTTGTAAGCCTCGTTGGACAGGTCGATCGCATAATATCCGTAGTCAGAGAACTCCCAGTACTCGGCCATGTCGTTGTTCGCGTTGATCATGACCATGATCCTCTTCGTTCGATCGTTCTCCTCGTAGATGCCGTACCACTCCCCCGGATACCCGCCGTACGGCGGAACGACATCAGCCGGGACGATCCGGAAGAAGGAATCGAAGATCTCGTCCGACTCCGGGACCGACATCATGGTGTGCTCTGGCAGGGCGCGCATGAGGTGGAACTCGAGATTCCGCAGCTCGTACGGTCCGCGGAAGTCGTCCACGATCAAGAACCCCCCCTTGAGCAGATACTCCCGGAGGGTCGCCACTTCGTCGTCGCTCGGGTCCCAGTAACCCGGCTCGACGATGTACACGACCGGGAAGCGGAAGAGCTCGGGATCGCTCAGCGTCACGACGTTGGACGAGGTCCTCTCCGTCCCGACGTAGGTCGTTTCCTTCAGGATCGCGAGGAAGTTCCGGTCGGCCCGCGGGTAGTCGTGGGCCCACATCGCGCCCCCCCGGCGACCGCCCCTGCGCCCACCGCCGAAGCCGCCCCGACCGCTCGAGTACTGGATGCGAGCGAAGTGGAAGAGCCCGTCGTACGGAGCGTTGAGGTCTTGCTGCACCCCGGCCCCGGGCGAGACCGTCGCCACGGCTTCGGCCCGAGGGGGCCCCGCGGCATCCGCGGACGACCAGCCGGAGGCGGCCGGAGACGAACCCCAGACGAGCGCGAACGCGAGCGCACCGCCGCCGGCGACGACAGAAGGCACGGCGATCCGCCACGGAGTCAGACGCATCACGACCCTCCTGCCCGTATGACGAGAAGCAGCTCGAGCGCTTCTTCGTAGTTCGGAGCGATCTCCAGCGCACCCATCACCGAGCGACGCGCACCCGCCAGGTCTCCGGCGGCGTGTTGGGCACGGGCGAGCCGATACAGGGCCTCGGCCTTGTCCGCAGGGTCGAGAGCCACGACTGCCTTGCGCTCACGGACCTCTCGCGGCGCGTCGGACAGCTGAGCCCCGAGCTCGGCGAGTCGCTCGTGCAGCTCCAGCTCGTATGGCCAGATCGTCACCGCCGCCTCGAGCGCGTCGGCGCTCTCGTCCACGCGGCCGAGCTCGGTCAGGATCTCCGACTGGAGGATCCGCGCCGAGTAGTTCGACTCCGACAGGGCGTTGAGGCGCGCGAGCGCCGCCTGAGCCATGTCCAGCTCTCCTCGCTCGCGGTGGATTCGAGCAAGGAAGTAGTAGGGGCTGTCGGGGCCCCCGTATTCGGGGAAGATCCGCAGGGCTGCCCGGAACTCCTCTTCCGCGTCGTCCCAACGTTCGTCTCGGAAGAGAAGGGCGCCCAGCCGGAGCCTGGTGAGAAGGTCGCCGGGGTGGGCCAGGGCGAAGCGCCGAAGCTCCGCGACGTCGGCTTCCGGCGAGGGAGGATCACCGAGCTGCACGATCCCGGCCAGCGGCTTGGCGAACCGGTCTCGGATGTAGGTGTCGAACTGCTCGTCCAGCTCTTCGACGGTGAGGTCGAGCTCGCGATCGACCAGCTCCGCGGTCGTGTGCCCGTCACGATACCCGACAAGCATGTTGCGGATTGCGTCGAAGCCGTGGGTCTGTTCGATGAGCTCGAAGACCAGGGACGCCTGGTAGTACGAGAACACCACCTGCTGCGGGTAGTCCGGCCGCATGAAGCCGTCGTTCAGCTCGCTCACGGTCTTCAAGCGGTCGTCACGAAGCGCCGTGAGGAAGGGGATCGTGGGCTGATGCCCCCAACCCTCGCGCGCTTTCCGCTGCTCGTGCACGGCCAGTCCCTCGGAGAACCAGCGGGGCACTCGGTTGTCCGACATCGCGAGGTGGAACGTGTGGGCGAGCTCGTGCCAGAATACGGAGGCCCAGTTGTAGTCCCCGACCTCACGAGCCGAGGGAGAGTCCATCACGAGCACCCGCCCGAAGCTCACCCCCAGCGCGCCGAGTCCGGCTTCGCCGAGCGTGCGCACCGAGAAGTCCGCGTGGTTCGGGAAGAGCTCCGCTCGCACGGGCAGCTCGGGCTCGACGCCGTAGCGCCGCGAGAGGGAGTCGAATGCCTCCTCCGCGATCGGCGCCAGGTACGGCGCCAACAGGGAAACTTCCGAGTCGTGGAGGAAGAGCTCGAAGTGGTCCGTGGGGTGCACGCCGTAGCCGTCGAAGGTATCGAGCAGATCCAGATTGTTCTTGAACCACGGATTGAACGGATCCCCGGCAAAGGCCCGCTCCAGATTCGCCCTGCCCTCGGTGATCTCGCCCACGCGGAGCTGGTTCATGCCGAGGAGGCCCCAAGCCTCCCAGGCCGCCGAGTCCAGCTCGACCGCGGCCTGCGCACGTTCGACGGCTTGCGCGTAGCGGCGCGTCTGCACCGACAGCTCGGCAAGCTCGACATCGAGCTGCGCATACGAGGGATTGATGTCGAGGGCGCGCGCCCGGACCTGCGCGAAGGTGGTCCGATCGTCGACCAGCAGGTGGGATCCCGCGAGTGCGGTGAGAGCCGCGAGCGAGGACGGATTCACTTCGAGCGCACGTTCGGCCTCTCGTTTCGCCGCGGCATGCCCTTCGTTGGTCAGCTGACTCATGGCGACGAGGGCCCGCGCTTCCACGTGGTTCTCGTTGAGGGCCAGGATCGTGTCGAGCGCCGCCCCCGCCCCGGCGGATCCGTCGAACATCAGGGATTTCGCCATACCGAGCAGCGCACCCGGGTGGCGCGGGTTACTCGCGAGGACCTTCTCGAACTCCTCCTTTGCGGCCGGGCTGTCGTACTTCTCCAAGAAGAGGAAGCCTGCCCGAACCAGCGGCTCGGCCCACGTCGGGTCCGTGCGGGCGGCTTCGTCGAAGGCACGGAGCGCGTCCTGGAAGAGGGAAGGCTGCGTCCGGCCGAGGTAGCGCACCGCGCGGCCAACCGCGACGAGGTCTCGGGCACTGAGGCCGCCGTCGGCAGCGTTGTACACGTCGATGAATCCGTCGAAACGCTCCATCGCCTCGTCCAGGCGCCCCCGCTGGAAGAGAAGCTCCGCGAGATTGACCTCCGCCGTACGCCCCCACGGGCCGCCGGCGGTCGCAGCGGCCTGGAAGGCGCGCTCGGCTTCATCGAGCCGTCCCAGGCGTACGAGCGCCTCCCCGGTCGCGTTCGCGAGCGCGTCGGGCTCAGGGGCCTCGAGACCGACCTCCACCGCTTCCTCGTACCGGCCCGTCGAGACCAGGGCTTGCATGAGGTCGGTTCGCAGCGGCGCGGCTCGGGGCTCGGCACGCACGAGCCGACGGTACTGGTCGATCGCCTCTTGGTACGCGCCTGAGCGCAGGGCGGCTCGGGCCTCCGCGGCGTCTTGGGCGGCACCCCTCTGGGCCGGCAGGAGCACGGCCACCGCGGAGCCGACGGCCAGGATCAGCGCCTTGCCCCGAGCTCCTGACCTTTGGCGCGGGGCCCGGCTCACGAGCCGCCTCCTTCGGCGGCACGGATCTCCCGGTTCTTGAGAGCGAGCTCCACGAGCAGCGGTTCCAGCGCATCGAGGTAGGCGTCGTCGTCCATCGAACCGCGCAACACCCGCAGTTCGTCGATCCTCCCCTGGATCTCCGCTCGCTCCTCGTAGAGGCGTGCCAGCTCAGGGTCGTCCGGCACCTGTCCCGCGGTGCCGGAGAGGCCACCCAGGTGAAAGGTCGACGCCAGTGGTCCGTCGGGGCCGGCGAGTCCGGCATCGTGGCTCAACTCGCCGTCGCCGTTGTCGTCGAGGACGGCCGTCTCGGTGAGAAGCTCGTTCTCGTTCTCGTAGAAACGCTCCACCTCGCGGCGAGTGAAGAGGTAGGCCTCCAGGAGCGAGACGCGATCGTCCTTGTCCAGATCCGCACCCTCCCCCGCCAGCGCGGCGGCGAAGAACTGGCCGAACTCGGTTGCGTTCAGCTGCCGCTCGGTCCGCGTGGCGGCCAACAGGATCCGGTTGGGACCCGAAAGGGGCGCGACGAAGCCGCCGCTTGCCGAGCCCGTGTGGACGAGCGCGAGGGTCTGCGTGGGGAACGCGCTGAGCCCGTCGAGCAAGTCCGAAGGAGTGAGGTCCGGGCCGGGCAGGTTGAACTGAACCTCGCCTCCGCCGGACGTGCCGTGGCCGATCATGACCACCAGGAGGCGGTCCATCGGGCCGGCCCGCTGGGCGAGCTCGCCCAGGTGCTGTAGCACGTTGGCGCGGGTCGACTGCGCGGAGATGCGGTCGGGGTCGAGGTCGATCTTCTCGCCGAGGTACGTCACGTCTTCGAGTGGAAGGCCGTGCAGGTTCACCAGTGCGTCGTAGATCGTCGAGGCCTCGAGCTGGAAGCTCTGCCGGAATTCCTCCGAGCCGCCCAGGCCGACGATGATGACCGCATGCGTACGTCCCTGTGCACTCAAGGCGTGCGTCTGAGCCGACGCGGGGAGCAAGACCCCCAGCCCCACGAGTAGGAGCGCGAGGCGTCTCACACGAGCCCTCGTATGCGCCGGAAACCCCATTCCGCGCCCATGAGCGTCAACATGAGCAGGAAGATCGCCGGCATGTCCCACAGGTCGAGCTCCTCGACCAACGTCACTCCAGCACCGCTGATCGTGATGTCCTCGGGCAGAGTCCCCACCGTCTCGGGCGTGTAGAAGCGGCCACCCGTCTCTTCGGCGATGCGCTCGAGGAGTGACGTGCGCAATGCTGCCGCGAAGTACTCGTCGTCGCTGGGCGCCGCGTGGAGATAGGTGCGATCGGAGCCGATGACGACGCCGTCCCGCTCTGCGACCAACTCGATCTCGTAATCACCGAGCTCGCCCAGGCGTACGTCCGCAGCGTATTCGCCGTCCGCCTCCACCGTCCACTCGACCGGCGTCTCCTCCACCATGCCGGTGGGTCCCGTGATCCTGGCCGTTGCTTGGGCGTCGTTCACGTCGATGAAGCTCGAGTCGCTGATGGTTGCCGTGATTCGCACCGCCTCGCCCGGCTCGGCCCGCTCCCTGTCGGTCGAGACGGAGATCGCGTCCGGCACGCCGTCGACCAGCCACCGGAGCATCTGCTGCCAGAACGACTCGTGACTCTCGTCCTCGAGGGGGATGTCCGCATGCATCTGCCACAGCCACGTGTCCTGGGGCGTGAGCGCGATCGACGTCCCGCGCCCGTAGCGTTGGAAGGCGAGGACGACCTGATCGGGTCCGCCTTGGGTGGAGCGACCGGTGAGAAGGGTGGTGGCGCCGGGTCGAGTGTCGAAGACCGGGTTCACGACCGTGAGTGGTGGCAGGGAGTCCCAGCGCGCGGCGACCTCGACGGGTTCGGCGTCGAGCTGCACCGTCGGGTGCGCGAAGCCTGCCGGCGTGGGCTGGACCTTGATCTCCGCGAAGTACCCGCCTTCCATCGTTGCAGGCTCGCCCAACACGACCGGCATCACCTCTTCGACCGGGGTCCCGGACCAGCCCCCTTCCGCGAACGCATCGTGCCCTCCGAGAAACAGGAGGCCGCCCCCGCGATTGGAGACGAATTCGGCGATCATCTGGAGCTGGTCGTACGTGAAGTAGGACGCCTCTACGCTTCCCAGGATCAGCGCCCGGTACCGGTACAGCTCTTCGCGTGTCGTCGGGAAGCCGAAGTACAGCTCGGTGCTGTCGCTCACCGACAGCCGGAGGTACTTCGCCTCTGCGGTCCGCTGTAGCACGACGAGCTGGAGGTTCTCGTCGTCCTCCACGGCCCTCCGCATGAACTTGACCTCGAAGCGCGGCTCTCCTTCGAGGTAGAGGATCTTCTCGCGCTCACCGCGTACGTCGACCCATGCGGTCCTGCGGTTGTTGCGCTCGACGCGCTCCCCGCCCTGTGGTGGGATCCTGAACTCGATCCGCCGTGGGCCGGCGTCCTCGAGCTGGAAACCGATTCGGGCGACGACGGGCTCACCGTCCGGCCCCAGCTCGACCACCTCCTCGGCGAGGATGCTCCGATCGTCCTCGACGATGATTGGCACCGAGAGTTGTCCGAGCCCGCTCTGCGTCACCACGACGTCGACCATCAGGGTCGAGCCCTCCAGAACGGCCCGGGGCAGCTCGACCCGACCGAGCTCGATGTCCGGCTCGATCGCTTCGTCTCCGACTCCAACGGTGAACACGGGCACGCCGGCCGCCTGCAGCGGGACGAGCGCCTCCGTGATCGGTCGCGCGTCGTTGTCCGCGCCGTCCGTTACGAGTACCAGTCCCGCGAGTGGGACACCCGCGAGCTCCTCCCGGGCCGCGTCCAGCGCGCTGGCCACGTCGGTCCGCGTACCGTCGAAGGACAGCTCGTCGAGACCGTCGATGCGGCTCGCGATGTCCGAAAAACGGAAGAAGCGAAGCACGAACCGCTCGGAGAGCCTCTCCAGGAGCTCGCCTTCGCCGGGCGTGAACGCCTGAGCCACGAAGTCGCTCCGCACTGTCCCGTCCTCGTTCTCGAGGCCCATGGAGCGC
>JBDHDM010000042.1:0-26141 GCA_039591515.1 Gemmatimonadota bacterium
CAGCATGCGCCGCTCATCGGGGCCGTGCCCACCCCGCTTCAGGTGATTCCCCATGGCGACGCACACGTTGCGGAGAAGACCCCGTCGGCGCGCGCGTCGGAGCGGTGAGCCTCGAAAGCGAGCCCGGAAGCCCGCCTCGTCGAGATCGAGCAGCTCCTCGGCCAAGTCGGCGAGCGCGGGCGCCGACAGACCCGTACGCACGGCGTACCGTGGCTCCGTCGTCTGCCGCGCGAAGCGGAGGTTCCACGGACAGACCTCCTGGCAGATGTCGCAGCCGAAGACCCGGTTGCCGACGCCGGGGCGGAGCTCCCGCGGAATGGGTCCGCTCAACTCGATGGTCAGGTACGAAATGCAGCGGCGCGCGTCCATGACCGGTGCTCCGTCCTCGCCCCGTCCGAGCAGCGCCCCGGTGGGACAGGCGTCGAGGCAGGCCGAGCAGGTGCCGCAGCGGTCGGCGTCGAAGGGAGGAGTGGACGCCAGGTCGTGGTCGACGAGCAGGACGCCGAGAAAGAAGTACGAGCCGCGCCCCGGATGGATCAGCATGGTGTTCTTTCCGAACCACCCCAGCCCGGCGCGTTGAGCGAGCTCGCGTTCGAGGATCGGACCCGTGTCCACGTACGCCCTGCCGCGCACGCCGCCGGGCACCTCCGCGTCGAGCCAAGCCAGGAGCTCGACGAGCTTCTCTTTGACGACGTCGTGGTAGTCGTCCCCACGCGCGTAACGGGCGACGATCGCTCGGGTCGAGTCCGGGGCCGGGTCCGGATCGTCCGCGGCGTAGTATTCGTGGCCCACGACGACGACGGATCGAACGTCCTTCATTGTGCCGTGGAGATCCGCGCGGCGCGCGAGGGAGTCCTCCCGCGCGAGATACGCCATGCCTCCGTGGCGGCCCTCGGCGAGCCATCGCTCGTACAGAGCCGTGTGTCCGGACGGGCCCGCCGAGGTCGTGCCACAGAGGGCAAAGCCCAGCTCGCGCGCCTGGGCTACGAGCCGTCGCTCCAGGCCCGCGCCCCCCTTGGCCGAGCTCACGCCCGCTCGGACACGGGCGGGAGGCGGTACCGACGCCCCTTCCACTCGACCGACGGTCCCCGAACCCATGCCCGGAGCAGAATGTACGACGCGACGCCGGCCCCGAGCGGATACAGCGCTCCGTACAGAGGGCGAGCACCCATCCGTCGTGTCCAGTCACCCCACAGGACGGCACTCAGGCCGTACACGGTGGCGGCCCACAGCACGAGCTGCCCGGAGTCGACACCCGCCACCACCGCCGGCCACGCATCGATCACGCTCCCGGTAGACCAGGCGACCAGCACGGCAGGCGCGACCAGCCAGAAGCCAATCTCGGCCATCAAGGACACCACCGGCAGAACCGGACGGAACCAGGGAGAGAAGGCCTGCAGTCCTCCCATGACGACGTTCTTCGACCACCCTTCGACGAGCTGTGGCAAGGAGCGGTACATACGCGTCGCGAGATGACGCTCGGCTCCGCGGATCCGCAGTCGTAGTCCGGACCTCTTCACGTGCTGGGCGAGCGCCAGGTCCTCGGCGACCTCGTTGCGCACGGCCGCATGGCCGCCGATCGCCTCGTAGGCCGCCCTGCGAAAGAGCAGGAACTGACCGTTCGCGACCCCATCGCGCCAACGACGGTTGCGGGCCAGCCGCTCGAAGTCCGGAAAGCGAGTCAGCATCAAGAGGAAGATGTGCGGCTGCACGAGTCGCTCCCAGAACGTCTCCATGAGCTGCCGTCCCACGAGCGTCATCAGGTCCGCTCCGTCCTCCTCGACGGCGGCGGCCGCCCGGCGCGCGAGCTGCGGACCGTGTCGCGTGTCGGCGTCCGTGAACAGGACGAGCTCGCCGGTCGCCGCCTGGACGCCCTGGTGGCAGGCCCACGGCTTGCCCAGCCATCCCGGCGGAAGAGGTCGGCCGTCGATGACGGTGATCCGAGCCGCATTTCGTTTGGGCACGGAGCGAGCCAGCTCTGCCGTGAGGTCCTCGCTACGATCGTCCACCACCACGATCTCGAAGCTCGGGTAGTCGGACGACGTGAGTGAGCGCAGGCACCCCACGATGTTGATGGCCTCGTTTCGGGCGGGGACGACGACGCTCAGTGACGGCCACGCGTCCGAAGACCGGCCCCCCGAGGACGCCTCGGCCAGCTCGGTAGGAAAGCGCGTCCCGAATCGAACCCAGAGCAACAGCCCGAGCCACGGCATGGCGAGGAGATAGGGCGTCATCGAACGAGGCAGCGGGGCGGGGCCCGATTCTGGAAGAGGGTCGCCACCACGTACCCGCCGTCCAACGGGCCGTGCCGGCGCCGGCCCGGACCCACGAAGCGCGCACGCCCGGTCCCGGGGTTGGCGCCCCCTGCCCCGCCCGAGCTAAGCTCCGCACCCGCTACCCTCACCAAACCCCACCCACCGTGATCGACCTGGACGCCATCCGCTCGGAATTCCCCATTCTCGAACGCAAGACGTACATGAACTCGTGCTCGCTCGGCGCCCTTTCGAGGCGCTCCGAAGCGTACCTGCACGAGTTCACCGAGCGCTGGCACGACATGGGCGCCTCCGGATGGTATCGACACTGGCTGGGTCGCATCGAGGACCTCAGGGCGCGTGTCGCCACCTTCCTCGGTACGACACCCCGCGAGCTGGCGCTCCTTCCATCGACGTCGACGGCACTGGCCGTCGTGACGGAGTCGGTGCGTGCCCAGGGCAGAAACAAGGTGGTGTGCACGGAGCTCGACTTCCCTACGCTCGCGTACCAGTGGGCGGTCAAGCCGGAAGTGGAGCTGGTCGTGCTTCGGAGCCCGGACGGTATCCGGATCGACGCGGAGCAATTCGCCGACGCCGTCGATGACCGCACGCTCTTTCTGGCCACCAGCCACGTCTTCTTCACCACGGGTTACGAGCAGGACCTCTCGGCATTGGCCGAGATCGCCCGAAGGGCAGGGGCCTACTCTCTCATCGACGGCTACCAGGGCGCGGGCCAGGTCGCGCTTTCGCTCCCCTCGACGGGCGTCGACTTCTATACGACCGGTCCACTGAAGTGGCTGTGTGGGGGTCCGGGGTTGGCCTACCTCTACGTTCGAGACGAGCTCGTCGAGCGGCTCGAGCCGCGCATCACCTCGTGGTTCGCGACGGAACGACAGTTCGACTTCGACCTCGAAGGCTTCGCGTACCGGCCGGATGCACGCCGCTTCGAGATGGGCACACCCGCTCTGCCCACAGTCCATACCGCCCTCGGGGGGCAGGAGATCATCGACGAGGTCGGCCTGGACGCGATTCTGGAGCGAAACGAGATGCTCACCGGCCGGCTCATCGCCGCCGCAGAGTCCGCCGGCCTTTCGTTACGATTGGCCGCGCCCGACCGGCGGACTTCGATCGTTCTGGTACGCCACGACGACCCCTCGGGCGCGGTGAAGCACCTCAGAGAGCAGGGTGTGATCGTGGACTATCGGCCCGGGTACGTGCGTTTCAGCCCACACTTCTACAACACCGAGGAGGAGGTCGACCGATGCATCGAGGCCCTCGCAGGATATCGAGCGTGACCCGAGCGGTCGGCGGCCGTGTCGCCCTCCTCACCGTGTGCGCGTGGGCGGCGGCGCAGCCCGCCTCGGCCCAATCCGACGAGCAGGCGATCCGGCAGGTCCTCCTCGAGATGTGGGACGCCATTGAGCAGGAGGACGTGCCTCGCTACGCGACCCACATCCACGATGCCTTCACCTCGTTCGGAGAAACCGAGACCTACCTGCGCGAAGGGAAGGCGATCGAGATCCGTGCGGTCGAGGGGTGGATCGCCCGCTACTCGGACATCCATACCGAGATGCATCAACCAGAGATCACGGTACGCGGAGACGTGGCTTGGATCACCTACTACTGGTCGGACGAGAGCATCAATCGCGCGACCGGCGAGCGCGAGACCACACGCGGGAAGTCGACCCGGATCTTCGTGCGGGAGGGTGGGCGTTGGCTGTGCATCCACGGGCACTACACGCTCGCGCCCTGACCGAGCCCGCCGCTAGGTCAGGGTCGGTCCGTCCTCCGCGTCGTCAGGGCCCGTCAGTGGCCGCCTCGCCGGAGCACGCGCCCCGGCGTGACATCGGCCAGCTCACCGTCGTCGATCACAGCGACCCCGTTGACGAAGAGGTAGTCGACCCCCTCAGCGTACCGCATGGCATCACGCCCGAAGTCGGCGTGATCGATGATCCGCTCGGGATCGAAGACCACGAGGTCCGCCGCCATCCCGGGTGACACGTATCCTCGGTCGTGGAGACCCAGCCGACGAGCCGCCATCGATGTCATCCGGCGCACGGCGTCCTCCAGGCTGAGCACACTGTCCTCGCGCACGTACTTGGCGATGACGCGCGGGAAGGCGCCGAACGCACGCGGATGACTACTCGCGGCGGTCTCCGGATTCACCGGGGACGCGTCGGTGTCGATCATCACGTACTCGGCCCGAAGAGCCTCGTGCTTCTGAGTCTCGTTCATGCTCCTCGGGTTGACGCTCACGCCGCCCGCCTGCACGAGGTCGAAGAAGGCGCTCCAGGCATCCGTGCCCAGAAGCTGGGCCGCCCCGGCGACCGAGCGGTTGATCACACGTGCGTCGACGTCGGCGGATGCTGACACGATGAGGACGTTCTCCCAATCCATGCCGACGTGGCGGTACCAGTTCTCCCAGTCCGCGGTCGTCTCCACCTCGCGCCGGAGCTCCGTTCGGACCGCCGGTGAGGAAAGCGTCTCGAGGAAGGCATCCGTCCCGTCCGCGTAGTGCCGGGGGTGGATGAATGATCCGAGTCCGATGCCGTTTCTTATGTACGGGTAGATGTCCGCCGTCACGTCCATCCCCGTCGCGCGGGCGGAGTCGATCAGCGCCAGAGCTTGCCGCATGAGTGGCCAATTGTCCTGGCCGGCTGCTTTCAGGTGGTAGATGTGCACCGGGACGCCGGCGCCGGAACCGACCTCCAACGCCTCCCGGATCGCGCCCAGAACGTCGTGACTCTCGTTGCGCATGTGCGTGAAGTACACGCCCCCGAACTCCGAGGCGACCCGGGTGAGCTCGACCAGCTCCTCCGTGCTCGCGTAGACGGCCGGCGGGTAGATGAGGGAGGTCGACGTTCCGACGGCCCCGTCTTCCATCGCCTGGCGGACCAGTGCTTTCATCTCCTCGAGCTGGGGACCCGTCGGATCGACGTCGCCGTCGCCCAAGACCACACGCCGAACCTGTGTGAGCCCGACGTCGTGTACCACGTTGATGGGGATTCCACGGCCTTCGAGGATGGCGAAGTACTCGGCGTAGCTCATCCAGCGGACCTCATCGCCGTCGATCACGACCGCAGGCGCGTCCTCACGACGGGGCGCGGGCGAGCCCCCCTCGCCCGAGAGGTACGTCGTGATCCCCTGACGAAGCTTGCTCTCGGCGCTCGGGGGATCGGTCACCAGCACGAGGGTCGCCTGGCCCATCATGTCGACGAACCCTGGCGAGACCACCCTGTCGGCCGCATCGATCGTGCGGGTCGCCGGATGCCCGGCCAGCGCGCCGACCGCGGCGATCCGGTCGCCCCGAATGCCCACATCGGCACGAAACCAGGGGTTGCCTCCGCCGTCCACCACGCGGGCGTTCGTGATGAGGACGTCGAAGGGTCGTGTGATCTCTCTCGCGGGCCGGTCGGGCACGCACGCTGCGGCCGTCACGGTCAGCAGGCAGAGCCAGCGGCTCATCGGCAGGATCTTCCGGGTCATGCTCATCATGCCTCCGTGGTCGGCCCCGTATCGATCGGCGTCCACCGCTCCGAGTCGCGCACGCGGTACTTCTCCAGAACGCGCTCCAGTGCTTCGTCCAGGTCGATGCCCTGCTCGTTCGCGATCGCGAGCAGAACAAAGAGGATATCCGCAAGCTCGATGGCCAAGTCCTGCTCGGGCTCCTCGGGCTTCTTGGTCTTATGCCCGAAGCGGTGGTTCATCTCGCGTGCCAGCTCGCCCACCTCTTCGATCAGCCGCGCGAGGTTGGTCAACGGCGGCCAATAGCCCTCCTCGAACTGGGAGATCCAGTCGTCGACGCGCCGTTGGGCCTCACGCAGCTCCATCAGCACACCTCCTCGGGCGCGTCTTCCGGGCCTGTGCCATCGCCCCCGCGGCTCATCCGCCCGAGCGAGCGCTCGTATCGTCTCACGGCGCGAGCACGAGCTTCCCGAAGATCTGTCCGCGCTCGAGGATCTCGTGTGCCCTGCGAGCCGCGGAAAGAGGCAACACCTCCTGCACCACGGGCTGGAAGACCCCGTCGAAGACGAGTCTCATGACTTCGCGGAACTCCCCGGGCGTGCCCATCGTGCTGCCGAGGATCTCGAGCTGCTTCCAGAAGACGAGCCGCAGCTCGGTCACACCACGGGAGCCCGTCGTGGCTCCCGACGTGACCAACCGCCCCCTCGGTGCGAGCGCACGTAGACAGCGTGCCCAGACTTCTTCCCCCACCGTATCGAACACGACGTGAACCCCTCGTTTGTACGTATCGCGCCACACCTCGCGCGAGAAGTCCACCTCGTGCCGATCGTAGACGATGTCGGCGCCCAGCGCCTTGGTCCGTGTCACGTTCTCGACCCCACCCGTGACGGCGAAGACCTTGGCACCCGCTCGTCGCGCCACCTGTACGGCCGCGGTCCCCACGCCCCCCGACGCTCCCGTGATCAAGACCCGCTCACCGGCCCGAAGCCGGCCACGCGTAATGAGCGCTCGCCACGCCGTCACGAAGACGAGTCCCGCGGCGGCAGCGTCCACGGCCGGGAAGTCGGTCGGCATTTCCAGGAGGTTTTCGGCCGGTACGACAGCGTACTCTGCGAAGCCTCCTTGCGTGTGCTCTCCGATGATCTGGAAGGGGGGCTCGTCGAACGAGTGCCCCCGATCCTGGCCCTCGTACCAGTCGTAGCGAAGCGACGGGTCGACGACGACTCTGGTCCCCAGCGGAACGTTCTCCGCGCCCAGACCGACCTCGTCCACCGTGCCCGCCATGTCCGAGCCTCCAATGTGCGGCATCGGCGTCTCGATCGGCAGTCCGCGACGCACCCACAGATCGAGGTGGTTCATCGCCGAGGCCTCCACCTTGATGCGCACTTCCCCGGGCCCCGGCTCGGGGAGAGGCACGTCGCGCAGCTCGACGACCTCCGGACCACCGAACTCGGCGAAGACGGCGGCGCGCATCGTCTTGTTCCTCGGCATGGAATCCCCCGTGCATCGGGTTCGGCAGAGCCCCGTAGTGTACTGGATCCCGGATCCCACTCACAACTGATCCCGAAACACGGGGTACGTGTGGGCCGACCCATTCACCGACGACCTCACTCCCCCATGCCCGACGACGACTCCACGCTCTCCGGATACTTCCGCGTCCACGACCGTCCGCCGGCCTTCGAGGGCTCGGATGGACACCCCTACACGGTGTCGGTCGAGACGGAGAAGACGGGGAACCTCCGTGCGCCGTGGATCGGGTACCTCGTGTTTCCGAGGTGGGCCCAGAGCGGTGTCGGAATCGTCGGGCACGTGGAGACAGACGATCTCGTACGAGACGGCTCGGAAGCGGCTGCGAAAGAGGTGCTCGGGCGCCTCACGCTCCACGAGGTGCAGGCCCTACTCGAGACCGCGATCGAGCAGTCGGCCGGTGGCTAGAGGGCACCCCTGACAACGCTCGGCCTCGGAGGCAGGAAGCCTGGGGACGCTCCCGCATTCCTTCTACCTTCCTGGCATGACCGCCGAGTTCCTGCGCATTACGGAGATCTTCCACTCGATCCAGGGTGAGTCCACGTGGGCAGGCTCACCCTGCACCTTCGTGCGGGTCACGGGCTGTCCGCTGCGGTGCACGTGGTGCGACACCGAGTACGCGTTTCACGGGGGCAGGCGGATGTCCTTCGACAACATCCTCGCCGAGGTCCGCCGATACCCTGCGCGGGTCGTGGAGATCACCGGTGGAGAGCCGCTGGTCCACCCCGGTTCGTTTCGACTGGCGCAGCTCCTGCTGGACGAGGGGTATACCGTGCTCGTCGAGACGTCCGGCGCCTTCGACATCGCTCCGCTCGACGACCGTGTGCACACGATCATGGACCTGAAGTGCCCGGGCTCTGGTGAGAGCGAGCGAAACCGGTGGGAGAACCTCCACCACCTCGACGACCGCGACGAGATCAAGTTCGTCCTCACGGATCGCGGCGACTACGAGTGGGCTCGAAGTGTAATCGAGGAGCGGGGGCTCGCCCGTCGTGTCGGAGAGGGCTCCGTACGCGCGATTCTCATGTCGCCCGTCTGGGGGGAGCTCCACCCGGAGGAGCTGGCGGCATGGATCCTCGCGGACGGCCTGCCCGTGCGGTTTCAGATGCAGGTGCACAAGCTGATCTGGGGCCCGGAAGCCAAGGGCGTGTGATGCCCGTCGAGTACGATCCGCGTCTCCGCGCGTTGCGTGATGCACTGTGGCCCGACCGCGATGGGATCGACGAGCTGCCAGACCCTCGCGATGACCGTATGGAAGCGGCCGTCGCACTCGTCATTCGCGCGCGCCCGAGACTCGACGTGCTCCTCATCAAGAGAGCGACGCACGAGCGGGACCCGTGGTCCGGCCAGATGGCGCTGCCCGGGGGGCGTTTCGAGCCGGCGGATCTCGGGCTGCTTCACACAGCCATGCGCGAGACGCTGGAGGAGACGGGCGTCGACCTGGCGGGAATGGGAGCGCCCATGGGAAGGCTGCTGGACGTCGCGCCGTCCAGCCCTCACCTACCGAAGATGAGGATTGCCCCGTTCGTCTTCGGGGTCCCGGCCCACGCCCAGGCCAACGTCGCGAGTGCGGAGCTCGACAGCGTTCACTGGATTCCGCTCGAGGTCCTCACCGCCCCCGACACGATGTCCACGACGCGCATCCACTTCTCGGGCTTCTCCAAGACCTTCCCCAGCTACCATGTCGTCGGTGAGCACGTCTGGGGACTGACGCACAGGATCCTGACCAGCTTCCTCGACAGAGTCGGCGGCGACCTGGGCGCAGATAGCCGCTGACGCTCCGCTGACGCCGACCCCCTACGCTCCACCCCTCCATCCGGGCCTTCACATGCCCGGCGAGCCGAGCGAAGCGACCAGCCCGCCCCGGCGCGCCGACGAAGCGCGCCGGGGCGGGCGCGTACCCGGTGGACGGCCCCTGCCCCAAGGAACGCCCGCCCGTCGGGCGTCGGGACGCGTCGGGTTCGATCGGCTCAGGGATCGATCGCGAAGCGATCGCAGCCCCGGCCAGCCCCTGCCCTAAGAAACACCCGCCCGTCGATCGTCGGGGACGCGCCGGGCTCGATCGGTTCGAGGGATCGATCGCGAAGCGATCATAGCCCCTGCCAGCCCCTGCCCTAAGGAACGCCCGCCCGTCAGTCGGCGGGGACGCGCCAGGCTCGATCGGTTCGAGGGATCGATCGCGAAGCGATCATAGCCCCTGCCAGCCCCTGCCCTAAGGAACGCCCGCCCGTCAGTCGGCGGGGACGCGATCGGTTCGAGGGATCGATCGCGAAGCGATCGCGGCGAAGCCCCCGAGAGAGATCGAGCCCGGCGCGTCCCCGACGCCCGAAGAGGCAGAGCGTTACGTCAGTTCGCCCACTCCGCGATGAACACGTTGGTATCCGACGTCCCACCGTTGTTCCGGTTCGATCCGAAGACGAGGTACCTCCCGTCCGGGCTGAACACCGGGAATCCGTCGAAGCCTTCCGAGTACGTCACGCGCTCCACACCCGTGCCGTCGAGGTTGATCATGTAAATCTCGAAGTCGCGACCCGCGGGGTCGTGATGGTTCGAGCTCCACAGGATTTTGTCGCCGTCCGGATGCCAGTAGGGGGCGAAGTTCGCGCCGCCAACCTCAGTCAGCTGCCGGACGTTCGAGCCGTCCGCGTCCATGACATACACCTCGAGCTCGCCCGGTCGGAGGAGACCCTGCTGGAGCAGGCTCACGTAATCCTCGGCCTCCGCGCTCCCCGGATCCGGGTAGTGGGCGCGCCAGACGATCTTGGACCCGTCGGGCGAGTAGAAGGCCCCGCCGTCGTAGCCCAGCCGGTCGGTGAGCTGGACGACGTCGGTCCCGTCGAGATTCATGGAATACAGGTCGAGGTCACCGTTCCGTGTGCTGGTGAAGATGATGCGGTCGCCCTGAGGGGAAATCGTGGCCTCGGCGTCGTAGCCGTCCTCGCTCGTGAGCTGACGGAGGTTCGAGCCGTCGGCGTTGGCCAGCCAGACGTCGTACGTCGGATAGATCGGCCATACGTACCCCATGGAGAAGTCGGGATTCGGCGGGCACGACGCGTCGTGGTGGTGGGTCGAGGAGTAGAGGATCTCGTTCCCTGATGGGTAGAAGTACGAGCAGGTTGTACGGCCCTCGCCCGTGCTGACCATGTGCGTCTCCGCCGTATGCGGGTCGAGCACGTAGATCTGGTCGCACTCCGTCCCCGGCTTCTTGGCCTGGTAGACGAGCTTCGAGCCGTCGAACGCCCAGTACGCCTCGGCATTCTCACCGCCCGCGGTCAACTGACGAACATTCTGCAGACGGGTCTCCCCCTCGTAGGTGAGCGCGACACCCTCGCCCGCGAGATTCGCTGCGGGACCCATGTCGTCTGGAGGTGTATCTTCTGCCGCTTCCGGGCTACAGCCCAACACGACGGCCCAGGTCGTCAGCACTACGAGCACTCGATGATTCACGACACACATTCCTTTCTTGCAGCGGTTTCCGCGGCCTTGGCGCTCTCGCTCCCCGCGGCGGCCCAACTTTCGGCCCAGGTCTGTCCCGATCCGGCCCTGGTCACCCGAGGCATGACCGGTACGCTCGCCCACGTCCGGTACCTCGCCGACGATCGACTCGAGGGTCGCGCCGTCGGCACCGAAGGAGCCCGGTGCGCCGCGCAGTACGTGGCGGCTCATTTCGAGTCCCTCGGCCTGGAACCGGCCGGAACGGAAAGTAACTACTTCCAGGCGTTCCCCATCCGTAATGGTTCGGAGCTCGGCACCGGAAACGCCCTGTCCGTGGCCGGCACCACCTTCGCGACTGGGGCAGACTGGGTCCCCCTCGGCTTTTCCGCCAGCACCGGACTCGACGGTGCGTTGATCTTCGGCGGATACGGGCTGAGCAGTCCGGGCACCCCCGAGGACGAGCTGGCCCACATCGACGTCACGGGACGAGTCGTCGTTCTGGAGTGGGGGGACCCCGATGCGCCTCACGGCACATCGCTGCGCAGCGATCCACACTTCAAGGCCACGGTGATGGCCGGCCGGGGGGCCGCCGGGGCGCTCATCCTCGCCCCCGCCGGCATGCAGCTACCGAGCCTCGACACCGAGACGCGGGCGGCCATCGGGATTCCCGTCGCAGTCGTTGCCGGAGACCGCGCAGACGAGGTACGCTCGGCCGCCGAGCGCGAACAGACGGTGTCGATCCGCACCGACGTGAGCCCGCGGCGAGTCGAGGCCTACAACGTCGCGGCGATCCTGCCGGGCTCCGACCCCGACCTCCGGGACGAGTACGTGATTATCGGCGCGCACCACGACCACCTCGGCCTCGGCGGTGAGGGCTCGCTCGATCCCGACTCCAGGGACATCCACAACGGGGCGGACGACAACGCGAGCGGCACCGCGGCGCTGATCGAAATCGCGAGGGCTCTCGCCGAAGGGACGCGACCTGCCCGGTCGATTCTCTTCCTCACCTTCACCGGAGAGGAGCGCGGCCTCTGGGGCTCCGCTCACTTCGTCGCCGATCCGACCATCGACCTCGGGTCCGCCATCGCCATGCTGAATCTCGACATGGTGGGACGCGTGGTCGACGACCAGGTCACGGTGTACGGCTTCGGAACGGCGGAGGAGTGGGACGAAATCGTCGACGCCGCGAACGCGGGCCTGTCGGTCCCACTGGAGCTCGGGAAGTCACCGGACGGGTACGGACCGTCCGACCACTCCTCCTTCTACGGCGAGGGGATTCCCGTGCTGCACTTCTTCTCCAACACGCACGTGGACTACCACCGTCCGTCCGACGACTGGTGGAAGATCAACGTAGACGGGATGGAGAGAGTCGCGGAGCTGACGAGCGCCGTGGCTCGCACGCTCTCGATGGGTGGCGACGCCACGGTCGCGCTCTCCATCATCGAGCAGGAGCAGCCGTCCGCGCCCGGAGGCTCACAACAGAGCGCCTACGGCGGCGTGTACCTGGGCTCGATCCCCGACATGACGCCGCGCGACCACGGACTGCGCCTGACGGGTGTGCGCGAAGGCAGCCCCGCCGAGAAGGGCGGGCTTCGTGGCGGAGATGTCGTGGTCGAGTTCGGCGGCGTCGAGATCACCGACATCTACGCGTACACGTACGCGCTCCAGGACAAGAAGCCCGGAGACGAGGTCGTGATCATCGTCGAGCGCGACGGCGAGCGCGTGGAGCTCACCGTCGTGCTGGGAGAGCGCCGCTGAGGCACCCCCTCACGCTGAGCTACTCTCCCAACAAGTCGAGCTGACCTTCGGAGGGCACCGGCCCGGCGTCGCGGGCCGGTGCCCCGCCTCGGCCTTGCGCCCTGGTCACCTCGACGACGCGGTCGCCGCCCGAAACCTGGACCATACGCTTGCCCTGGGTCCTGCGTCCCTGGACCGGAACGGAGTCCGCCGCCGCACGCGTGACCTGCCCGCCGGCCGTGACGATCATCACCTCGTCCGCCTCGACGACCTCGAGAGCAGCAACGATGGGCGCGCCCTTGGCCCCGCCCGGCGCGGCCAGGTTGCCCATTCCGCCTCGATTCTGCAGCGGGAACTCCGAGGTTGGGGTCCTCTTGCCCAGGCCGTCCTCGCTCACCGTCAGCACGGTCGCGTCCCGTCGGATCATCAGCATGCCGGCGACCTCGTCACCGCCCTTGAGTGACATGCCCCGCACACCCTGCGCCGTTCGGCCGACGACGCTGATCTGATCCTCGGGGAATCGGATCGCCCGCCCGCCCCTGGAAAGGAGCATGACCTCGGCAGCTCCGTCGGAGAGCGCCACGTCCATGATGCCGTCGCCCTCCCGGACACCGGCGGCCTTCACTCCGCCCACGCGCGGATGCGAGAAATCGGACACGGGCGTCCGCTTCATGATCCCCTGGCGGGACAGGAACACGAGGTATCGCTCCTCCTCGGACAGGTCCTCGACCGGGATCATCGAGACGATCCTGTCCGTCCGCTCCGCACCGTCGAGCAAGGCGTAGACCGACTGCCCTCGCGACGCACGTGCGCTCTCCGGAACATCCAATACCGGCAGAAAGTGGCAGTGACCGTGCTCCGTGAACGCCAGGATCCAACCCTGGGTTCGTGCGACGAAGATCTGCTCGAGGTAGTCGTCCTCGTACCGCTCCATCCCGGCCAGCGCCTTACCCGCACCGACACGGCGGCGGTAGAGGTGCATCGGGATGCGCTTTACGAAGCCCTCGTGCGACAGCGTCACGACCACGTCCTCGTCCGCGAGTTGACGCTCCATCGCCGGGGTCTCGAGCTCCGCCTCCTCGTCGTCGAGCAGCACGGTTCGGCGCTCGTCCCCGTACTTCGTCACGACCTCGGCGAGCTCCTCGAGCATCAGCTCCAATTGGCGCTCCTCCGACGCCAGGACCCCCCGCAGCTCCTCAATCTGTGCCCCGAGCTCCGCGAGCCGTTTCTCGAGCTGAGTCCGTTCGAGCGCCGTGAGCCGCGCGAGTCGCATGTTCAGGATCGCGTCCGCCTGCACCTCGGAGAGTCCGAAGCGATCCTGCAGCCGCACGGACGCCTCGGGGCGGTCGGACGACGCCCGGATGATCTGGATCACCTCGTCGATGTGATCGAGCGCCGCCAGAAGGCCCTCGACCACGTGTCGGTCCGCTTCCGCCCTCTCGAGGTCGTGTCGGCTGCGCCGCTGGATGACTTCGAGACGATGGTCTCGGAAGCGCTCGAGAATGCGCTTGAGATCGAAGTTCTTCGGTTCGCCGCCGTCGAGCGCCAGGAGGTGGGCACCGAACGTGGTCTGGAGGGACGTCCCCCTGAGGAGGATCTTGAGGACGTTCCCGGCCTGCGCCCCCCTCTTGAGCTCGATGACGAGACGGATGCCGTCGCGATCCGTCTCGTCTCTGATGTCGGCCAGGTCCTCGACCTTCCCCTTCTTGGAGAGCGCGGCGATCTGCTCGATCACCTTCGTCTTGTTTACCGCGTAGGGAAGCTCCGTGACGATGAGCTGCTCCTTGCCACCACGCAGCGACTCCTTCACGACCCGCGCACGCATCACGACTCGGCCACGGCCCTCGTGATACATCCGCCGAATCCCCTCCCGTCCAACCACGAACCCGCCCGTGGGGAAGTCGGGACCCGGGATGTGCCGCATCAGATCGTCGATCGTGCATTCGGGGTCGATCACGAGCTGACGGATCCCCGCGGCGATCTCCGCGAGGTTGTGTGGCGGCACGTTGGTGCTCATGCCGACGGCGATGCCCGACGAGCCGTTGACCAGGAGGTTCGGGAAACGAGCGGGCAGCACGGTCGGCTCTTTGCGCTGATCGTCGAAGTTCGGCTGGAAGTTGACCGTCTCCTTCTCGATGTCGTCGAGAAGCTCCGCCGCGATGGCCTCGAGCTTGGCCTCCGTGTACCGGTACGCGGCAGCCGGATCACCGTCGATCGATCCGAAGTTGCCCTGCCCGTCGATCAACGGCATGCGCAAGGAGAAGTCCTGTACCATCCGCACGAGCGCATCGTACACGGCCGAATCGCCGTGCGGGTGGTACTTGCCGAGGACGTCACCGACGACGGACGCGCTCTTCTTGTAGGGCCGGTCGGGCAGAAGCCCCATCTCGTACATCGCATAGAGAATCCGTCGATGCACCGGCTTGAGGCCGTCGCGGACGTCCGGGAGCGCTCGCTGCACGATGACGCTCATCGAGTAGTCGAGGAACGATTCGCGCATCTCTTCTTCGAGGCTGCGCGGGAGGATGCGTTCCCGCGTGGAGGCCGTGGCCATTCCGTCTCCGGGTGGTTCTTTCGTTGGGTGGCGGCGATGCGCCGCAGAGAGAGTCCGACGCAGGGGGCCCGTCGAGCCCCCCCGCGGACCTAGCTTCTACGAATTGCCCGGGGCTGGCAAGCCGCCCCCACGGCGGCGGTTACCCCTCGGCTTCCGCGTCCGCAAGAAGCGTGGCCACCCGGGCCTTCAGGTCGGTCGGAGCCGCCTCCGTGGCGGCCGCCCGCCGGAGCGCTTCGCGGAATGCGGTCTCCAGCTTCAGATGTGGATAGCAGCGCTGGCACACGTCGAAGTGCGCCCTCACGCGTGCCTCCGAAACCCCCTCGAGCTCGCCGTCGATGAACTCGTTCACCAGGCGGAGCGCATCCTCGCACGAGATCATGTCGTCGCCACCCATGCGCGCCGGCGCACCGTTCCCGGACGCACCGCGGTCTCCGGACCCGGCTCCGATGAGGCTCTTGAGCTTATCTATGATCGACATGTCCTGCCCTCACGATTCCGTGCCGGTGCGCGCCTCGATGTAGCCCATCTCGACGGCATAGTCGTATAAGACCTTCTGAAGCTGTCTGCGCCCGCGGAAGAGACGGCTCTTCACCGTGCCTACGGGGACCCCCATGAGCTCCGCGATCTCTGCGTAGGGAAACCCCTCGACATCGGACAGCACCACGGCCGTCCGGTATTCCTCCGGGAGATCGTTGATGGCGTCGATGATGCGATCGTCCACGATCGAGTCGAAGAACGCCCCCTCAGGGTCCACGCCGAGCACGGAGACCCATACGGGATTGACCGGGTTGGGACCCCGGCCCTCGCGACCCACGCTCTGCTCGACGATCTCGTCATGCCGCTGACTCCTCTCCCTTCGACGCAGGAAGACGTTGCGGCAGATCGTGAACAGCCAACTCTTCGCTGCCGTGCCCTGCGTGTACTGACCCCAGGATCGGAACGCCCGCAGGAACGTCTCTTGAACGAGGTCCTCGGCCAGATCGGGGGCGCCGGTGAGACGCAGCGCGAAGCGGTACACCGCGTCGATGTGCACGAGCGCCTCTTCCTCGAATCCGGGCCTGGCATTCGCAGAAGCTTCGCTCACGGCGTGATATCCTCCAGGATCTGCCTGAACTCTTCGGCCATGGTGGGGTGTCCGTGTTGCTCCGCCGCCCGCATGCCGGCTCGATAGGCTTCCCGCGCCTCCTCGTCCCGACCCAGCTCTAGGAGCGCGGCGCCGAGCCTTCCCCAGCCGTTACCCTCGTCGTCCGCCTCGGAGAGGTAACGTCGGAGCTCGCGAACACCGTCCTCCATACGGCCCGACTTCAGATACTCGAGCGCTACACCGAACCGAAGCCGCGTATCATCGGGACGGTTCCCCAACATGCGCTCGAGCGCCTCGAGCCGGCTCGAGACGGTCACGTCGCGAATCAGTCCGGGAACTGGAAGGAGCGGATCGTCTCGGACGTCGGTGGAGCGCCGGTCACGAGCTCGATGAGCGCTTCCATCTCGGACGCCATCACCTGGAGGCGGTGCGATACCGTAAGGCCGTGTGCGAACTCGAAGTAGGCGGCGACGGCCCCCTCGTCGGCCGCATGGGTCGCGAGCACGGACGACTCCATCTCGATCCGCAGACACTCGACGATCGCGTGGACGGCGGCCTGGACCCCGCGGAGCTCGTGAAGCGTGGAGAGCGAAAGATCCCCGTCGAGCTGTGAGACCAACGCCTCGACTCGAGCCCTCTCCTCACTGGGCGCGAGCACAGAGCCCTCCCCCGCGTCCTGCTGATGGAGCAGAACGCGCGCGCCCGATCGAAGGGCCACGAGCTCTTCGTAGTTGAAGTAGAGGATCACCGTACGCTCCTCGGGGGGGCTCTCCTATTCTTCTACTAATCCACCGCTATCGGAGTTTCTGCAAGTGATCCGGCGGCCGGCGGAGCTCCACACGGACCGAGATCAGGCCTGGGCCGAAGCCCCGGGTCCATCGACGGTGAGCGGGATCGAGACGTGGTGCTCTCCGTCGATCTTGACGTCGAAGACGTAGCGGCCCGCCGCGGGGAAGACGAGCCCGTCCATGTTGAGGATATGCGGCACGAGGACGCCGCGTGAGACATCTCGAACCCCGCCTGAGAGGTTCATCTCGCCGTCGATCCTCACGACTTCCCCGCCTTCGGGCGACCGCAGGACGATCGCGACCTCGTGCCGCCCGAGCTCGTGTACCCCCGCCGAGAAGCGAAGCACGAGGCTCAATCGGGGATGTCGAGCCGGAAAGGCCGACGTCGCCAGGCGGTCGAAGATCCCCAGGATGTTGAGCTTGCCCGAGCCATCGACGGTCGCGGCATCGGCGAGCAATGCGAGATCCACTTCCATGAGTCAATCCACCTTTGCCGTCAGCAGGCGCTCCCCGAGGACGATCCCCGCGAGCACGTCCACGAGCGTGTGGGCCAAGATCGGTGGCCACAGACTCCCGGAGGCCAGGAAGCCCCACGCGAGCAGCCCGCCCATGGCACCCGTCCGCAGAATGCCCAGCGGACCCTGATACACGTGCATGACGGCGAACACCGCAGTGCTCAGCGCCGCCGCCGCGCCCACTCCCAGCACCGGCGCGAGGATGGGTATGACATAGCCCCTGTAGGCGAGCTCCTCACCGGTACCGGCTGCGATCGAGAGAAGGCCGAACACCGTCTTCTCGCGACCGGTGCGGGGGAGGAGCTGCCGCAGAAGGTCGCTGTCCGGAGTGCCGGCGCGCCTCGCCACCCAGCGGAAGAGGACGATCAAGCCCAACGCGGCCGTCGTGAGCCCGACCGTCCACACGACGAAGGGCCCCGGCGGAATCAGCACGAGCCCCACGGCCGACGCTCCCCCGGTGCGCGTGCCGACGAACCAGCATGCGCTCCCGATCAGCCAGAGCGTCGCGATAGAGCTCCAATACGCCGGCATGCGCTCGATGGTCGCGCTCCCGATCAAGGGAACCTGCGCCAGAGCCATCGTGGGAACGGCGACCAGGAGAACGGCCAGGAGGATCGCGTCCAGCAACGCCATGTCCGCCGACCACGCGAGAGCCAACAGGACGCCCCAGAAGGCCACGGCACCCGCAATCGCGACGGCTCGAACGAGCGACCGCGGTCGCGACCCCGGAGGTGCGGCAGGCTCGCTCGAAGAGCTCATCGGCTGGTGTCCGCCACGGCCTCGGCCCCGAATCGCTCGATCGCCTCGAGGGTCTCCCGGACGTCGTCCCAAGTGGTCGTGTGGTTCATGATGCAGAGCCGGAGGGAGAAGAGCCCACGGAGCCGCGTCGAGGACATCATGGCGGTACCGGTGTCGATGATCCTCGCCTGAACTCCCTCGTTGATGTGCTCGAGCGCCTCGTCGTCGAGCCCACAGCCTTTCGGATTGACGCGAAAGCACAGCACCCCGAGCGACGCGGGGTTCGCCATCTCGAGCACGTCCGAGGCTCGAACGTGCTCCTCCGCTCGGGCCGCGAGCTCGATACCGGAGGTGACGGCTCGCCGGAAGGCCGACATCCCGAACGCCTGCACCGACATCCAGACTTTGAGCGCACGGAACGACCGACTCAGCTGCAGCCCCCGATCTCCGAAATTCGGATGCTCCCGGCCCCAGTCCGTGTCCTGCAGATACTCGGGCTGGACCGAAAACGCCTGCTCCAGCTGGCGCACGTCCTTGACCATCAGGCATCCGGCCTCGAAGGGCTGAAAAAGCCACTTGTGCGCATCCATCGCGATCGAGTCGGCCCGTTCCATCCCCTGGAGCAGGCGCCGACCCTCGTCCGACAGAACCGCGAACCCCCCGTAGGCCGCATCGACATGCATCCAGAGGCCCTGCTCCGCACAGAAGTCCGCGATCTCCGGCAGCGGGTCGACCGCACCGGTGTTCGTCGTGCCGGCGTTCGCGCACACTGCGATCGGCGTATCACCCCGGTCCCGATCCTCCTGGACCGCTGCGCGCAGCGCGTCCATCTCGAGCCGGTAGCGCCCGTCGCTCGGCAGCATCCGTACCCTCTCCGGGCGGACACCCACGATGCGTGCCGCCCGGGTCAGCGCGCTGTGCGCCTGATCGCTCACGTACACGGTGGCCCGATCGGGATTACCGGCCGCCTCGCGCGCCGCGACGAAGGCGTCGAGGCTGGCCGCCGACCCTCCGCTGGTGAAGAGTCCGCCCGCGGACTCCGGGTACCCGATCCAGTCGCGGAACCAGTCGATGACGACGAGCTCGAGCTGACTCGGACCGCTGGCACCGAGCCACGTGCCCTGGAAGATGTTGTGCCCCGCAGCCATGTAGTCGGCGAGCACGCCCAGCCATGTCGCCGAAGAGGGTACGAACGCAAAAAAGCGGGGGTGATCCACCCGTCCCGCGACAGGCAGGATCTCCCGGGCCGCCCGCTCGACCACCTCCTCCGGCGGCCTTCCCTCCTCGGGAGGATCTTCGCGCAGGAGCGACTCGGGCTCGGCCCGGGAGGCGCCCCTCCAGGCCGGCTCCGCAGGCAATCCCTCCAAGCGCCCGATGATGAGTCGAGAGGCGAGTGACGCCAGCGCTTCCATCCGCTCGGGCGTGATCGAAAGCCCACCGCAGGGCGCACCTTCCGTCGGCACGGTCATGCCGATACTCTTCCTTTCATGTCAGCCGAAACGACGATCCGCTCGGGCGTGTCCTTTCGCGTTCTCGACGCCATGGATGCGCCGCATCTGGGCCGTATTCTACGGCTCCGCCTCCAGTCCGGCGAAGCGCCCCCCGTCAAGTCACTCAAGGGCTCGGAGATGCGTGCGATCTCGCCCGAGGGCACCGAGTGCCGCTTCAAGGTGCTGGGCTTCGCCGTCTTCGGTGGCAAGCCGAGCAACGAGCGACTGGCGCGAACGGGACGGATCGATCTGCAGGTCGAGGAGCTCGACGCAACGGGGCCGATCGGCCTTCGCTGGGACGTCCTGCCGTAATCGCTTCGGGCTCCGGCGCTGAACGGTAGCCGTGCTTATTGGTTCGCCCGAATCCCGGGCGGCTCTCGATTGAAGGTCTCGAGGAACCAGTCTCGGTAGCGGTCGGCCGCGCCGGGATTCGAGCGTGCCCACTCGGCTCGGCTCGCGGCGAAGTCGTCCGGGCGCGCCGTGAAGATGAACGCGTCGAGGAATCCCTCGTTCTTCGCGTACGCCAGCTCGTCCAGCGGTCCGAACGGCTGCGTGTCGAAGACCGTACGTCCGAGGATCCAGGCGTCCGCCGCCCGTGACACGATGGCGCGCTCGAGCTCGTACCCTACGGCGTCAGGCGCCTCGGGTAGCCACTCTCCCTGGCGTCCCATCGTCGACATGAGGTGGAGGTGCCCGTAGATCTGATAGACGAGCTGTCCATCGGCGGCGCCGAGAGGAACGCGCAGCGTGACGGTGTCGTTGCTGACGACCATCCCTTCCCAGGGAAACACCTCCTCGAGCACGGGCGTGCTGACGACCCAGAACGACGGGTCGTCCCTGATGTTGTCCTGTTCGCGCGTCACCCACTCGTTCACGACCTTCATTTCTTCGTGATCCGCTCGAATGCGGGCGCCGGAATGGATGATGATGGGTCTGGGGGGCGGAATGGTCGGTGCCGCCGCCGAGCACGCCCCGGCCGCCGCGAGGACGACCAGAAGCGCCGCGCGGGCGCGGCCTGTTCCAGCCCGCTGAATCTTTAGCCTTGACACTGTGGGGTTCATGGTCCGAATTGTGTTTACCCGAAAAGACAGATGGTACGAGGGATACTTCCGTGCAAACCACCGTGACCGACGACGTACGCGAGTTTCGCGCGCCTCAAACGATGACGACCAGTGAGCTAGGGGACAGCTTGGCCCGTCTCGTATGGGAAAGCTTCTCAGATTTCATCGCCAGAGACGATGTCGATACCCCCGTTCTCGATGTGGATACACTGAACGACGACGATGGTACCGATCTCAACACAGCCGAGGAAGCGCTGATCTTCTTCATGTGGGCGCATACGCGGGGCGCACAGCTCGCGTTTCTGGGGCGCGCACCCGAGGAGCGGATCCGCGAGGGGCTCGACGCGATGCATGGCGCGATCTTCGAGGACATGATCGACAACGGCACACCCGAGGCGCAGGTGCCGCTCTTCGAGCAGCGCGTGAGCGCCCGGTACGCGGAGTATCACCAGGCCGCCGCCGCGTCGGATGACAAGCTGGGCGAGGCCGTGTCCCGGCACCTCCTCGGGGGTATCGCCCGGCAGTCGATGATCGAAGCGGTCCGAGAGCGCGCCGTCGCCGTCGCGAACCCTCTGAAGGACTTCCTGGAAGAGGTCGAGCTGGTCGAAGACTGATCGCGGAGGCGGGGCGCGGTCGACGGCAGGACCGGAGACCCGTCAGCCACTCCTCCACTTCATCAGCTCGAATGGGCTCCCGCACGCTCTGCACCAGTAGGTGCTCACGGAGGCGTGGGCGCCGAACGCGTTCATGATCTCGGTCTCGACGCCCGAACAGAATGGGCACGCCGGTGACGTGGGCAGCACGTCCGGAGTCTCCTCCCGCCGAGCCTCGGCGTTGAACGACGAGCCGCGATGCTCCGCGCCGATCGCGCCCCGGAACGGGGGATCCACCTTCTTCGCCATGACCGGACCTCGTTAGTCGACGAGAAGGGCTCGGTTCAGATCCCCTCGCGCCCTCGCCGCAGACTCTTCGCTCGGCTGACCGGCCGTCCGGCCGCGCGCGCCGTCCCAGTCAGTCGACGGTTCGACGGTGTCGACGTCCACATCGACGAGGGCGGTAAGATCGCGGACGGCATCGCGGAACGCAGCGAGCCGGTCTCCCGCCGCCTCGATGACCCCCGCTTCGACCATCCGCTTCATCGGCGGGTCGTCTGCGCCGACCCAGGCGATGAGCGTCGGGAGCATCGACGTCGTCGCTCGGACCAGGAGCTCGTGTGCCTCCCCTTCGGTTCCGGCGAGCCTGCGATACCATGCCGCTCCGAGGCTCGTGTGGAATTCCTCCTCGGCGAGCATCTTGGGGACCCGCGACCCGGCCTGCTCGAGCGATCCGCGCGAAAAAGACTCGAGCATGACGGTGATGGCTCGGTCCGCCAGCGTCATCATGGCGACCAGGGCCGCCCAGTCCGGGGCCTCCTCGTCGAGGGCTGCGATCGACGCGTACTCGGACGTGGCACGGTCGTGCTCGGCGGCACGTGGATCCGTGTTCAGGGACTTCAGCATCGCGTACAGCAGACGCGCGTGGCCCCACTCGTCCTGGGTCATCGACGAGGTGGCGATCCCCGTCTCGACGGAGGGGGAGCCCAGAATCCAATCGGAGTACCGGATACCCAGGAGACGCTTGGAGTCCGCCAGCGTCAGGATCAGCCGTTGGAGCGCTGCGCGATCCTCGTCGCCCAGAGCGGCCGGATCGATCACGTCACTCATTCCTCGCCCTCCTCAACTGTGCGAAAAGCCCCTCGCCGTCGGTCACCGGGATGATCGAGCTGCGCTCGACCACACACATCTCGAACCACGTCTGTTCGCTGTATGTGGTCAACGCGTAGATCTTCGCGGTCTCTTCGTCGAAGGCGTCGACGTATCCGATGTGGGACAGGGGATCACCCCGGTCCTTCCGCGCGAAGACGTCGTACAGGATCTCTCGCATCTCTACTCTCGTCTCCTGGCCGAGGCCGGCCGCGTACAGCCGCCGCCCTGCATCACGCGCTCACTCCCAGCGCGCGGAGCTTCGCTCGACCTTCGGGGGTGATTCTCTCGGTGGTCCATGGTGGACTCCAGACCTCTTCGAGCTCGACCGCGTCGATCCACGACTCGGACTCGAGCCGGTCAGTGATGTCCTCGCGGATGAACTCCATGCACGGGCAGGCCGTCGCCGTGTACGTGAGGCGCACCCGAACGAGGCCGTCGTCGTACTCGACAGCGTAGATCAAGCCGAGCTCGGGAAGGCTGATCGGGATCTCGGGATCGAGCACCTCGTTCAGCGCGCCCCAAGTCGCACCCACCGGGTCCTCCGGCGCCTCCGTGAGCGGCGGAGACCAGACGTCGCGGCCACCGCTCTTGTGGCTCGTCACGGGCTGTGGGAGCCCCGCATCCTGCCCATGCACCACGGGCAGCGCCGAGCCGGCCACGTCAGGCGGCCGCCCTTCCGTTGAGCCAGCGCTCGACGTCCTGCCGCGAGCGTTGCACGGATTCGACGTAGATCTCGTTCATCGGTCCGCGCCGCTTCCAGCGCTTGAAGACCTCGTCCCACGAGATCTCACCCTCGTCGAACGCCCAGCGCTTCACGCTCTCGTCGTACTGGCAAGGGAAGGGATAATCGAGCACGTACTCGCCGCGCTCCTCGTCCCAGTGCGCCGGCGCGTTCAGACCCAGCTCCTCGCAAAGCGGTACGGCAGACGACATCCACACTTGTCGGAGCTGGTCGTTGGTCAGCCCCTTCAGCTTGTAGTCGAGCTGTCCGGAGTGACGCTTCATGTCGTCCGGCAGGCCGAACCACTCGATCGTCATCGGGAACATCCAGTCGACGGACCGCTGCACCATCTCCTTCGCCTCACCGCCAGCCTTCGAGAGGCGCCGCATCCAGACCTCACCGTGCCTCAGGTGGAAGGTCTCCTCCATGCCGATTTTCACGAGGGCTCGCTTGAGCGGGGCATACGAGGTGTTCTCGTGCACGTCGGAGAGCAGGGTGATCCCCGCCCGGTCGAAGAAGCCCGTCGCCACGACCAGCTCGGCCCAATTGTCGAGGGGTTGATCGAAGCCGTACGGGTGCTTGAACTCGTGAGGTTGCCGCCCGTAGACCAGATGCTCCTTCGACTCGCCGATGTCCTCCAGGAGGCGGTACGCGATGTTCGCGTGCGCCAGCTCGTCCTGGATGATCGCGTGCGCGCTGACCTGCGTGTTCGTGGAGGGCGCGTACCGAGCCGCCATCCAGTACGAAGGCGCACTCATCAACTCGGTGTCGGCCTGGACCGTGAGCTGGACGACCAGGGCTTTTCGATAGCCCTCGGTCATGTCCTCCGGGCCCTCCACCATGTAGCCCTCTTGGACCTTCTGCTTCAGCTCGTCTTCGGTGAACGGGCTCATGCTCCCTCGCTTATGACAGTTTCGCCACGACGGACGACAGAGTGTAATAAATGTACCGACGCCGGTAACGGGCTCAAGACTCCCGATCCGGGCTTCGCCTGAGGGGGGAGATGGCGTCCGCGCTCAGAGCCCCAGGGACGCGCGGATGAGCGGACTGATCCGCTCGGGGGTCCATGCGGGCTCGAAGGTGAGCTCCACGTCCGCGCTCTCGACACCCTCGACGCCTTCGATGGCCTGCTTGACGTCTTCGACAATCTGACCGGCGACGGGACACATCGGCGAGGTGAGTGACATGACCGCGTGCACGTCGGCCCCATCGATCTCGATGTCGTAGATCAGGCCCAGAACCACCAGATCCAGACCCAGCTCGGGGTCTTTCACCTCCCTGAGCGCTTTCTTGACGTCCTTCTCGGTTACCGCCATCCCTCCCCTCCGTGGTCACAGGTCGGGGTGCCGGAACCGGAATACCCCGTCAAAGCCTCTGGATCCGACGTCGACCGACTCGCTTGAGCACCACGGCACTGACGTCCGAAACGTCGTCTTCCGAAGTGCCCAAGGCGTCCAGGCCGCCGAGCACACGCGTCAGCGTCGTCCGCGCGTCGGTGGCCTCGGCGCCCATCAAGGCCGAGCTCACCGAGGAGGCGTGCGAGATGGTGTCCGTGAGTGCGATGACCCGATCACCTCGCGCCAGCACGATCGTTCGCGACTCGTAGCTCCGATCCGCATGCTCGCCGAGCGAGGGGGCGGGCGTGCTCAAGTCGCGGCTTCTGCCGTCCTCGCCGACCACCACGCCGGTCACGGGACCGGCGCTCACCCACTCCACGGCCCCGTCCGCGAGTGCCGCGAGCCCCACGAGGACGGATCCCGAGACGCCTTCGATCCAACCAGCCCGCAGATCGCGGTTCACCTTCGACAGCAGGGCCCCGAGCGACGGATGTGGATCGGCGGCCGCACCCCGCAGAAGCATGCGCACGGCGCCGAGGCGCTGGGCGGAGAAGAGGTCGTTGCGGATGGCCTTGAAGACCACGAAGGCCGGGCGGCCGTCCGCCAGCACAAACCAGTCCCATGCCGTGGCGCCCGAGCTCAGGCGGGGCGTGAGCGTGAACGCCGCGGTCTCGTAGCCGCTCACGCGCGGGGTCACGCGCGGGAGCAGCCGCGCGCGTACGAGACGGTTGAGCTCCGCGAGTGTCTCGTGTCCGGTGTCGTGCCCCGTCAACCTCTTCGACTGTTGGTCGGCGAGTCGAAGCGAGGTAGCCCAGAGGGCACGGGACAGGTTCTTGAGCAGCCGGACGGAGAGCGTGTCTCCGCCGAGCATGCGGCTGAAGGCCGCGCGGGAAACCGAAAGCAGGTACGTGTCCTCGGCGGCGACCACCGACGCCGATCGCGGCGTCTGGTTGAGCAGCGCCATCTCGCCGAACGCTTGTCCTGCGCGCAGCGCGGCCAGCCGCTTGTAGCCATCGGCCGTGGTCTTCCGGACCTCGACCGAGCCGTGGACGATCACGTAGAAGTGGTCGCCTCGATCTCCTTCCTCGAAGACGTACTCTCCTCGATCCACACGGACGGCCTCCGAGATCCTGAGGATCTCGTTCAGGTCGTCGCGCCGAAGATCATGAAAGAGCGCGACTTCCCTCAGCCTGAGGCTGATCTGCTCACGCGTGAGACGCAGGGATTGCCCTTCGTCCGGCGCAGTGCCGACATCGACGTACACGAAGACTCCCGGGGGGAAGCGGTGGGGGGATATCCTAAACTACGACGTGTCGAAAGTCCTCGCGACCCATAGTAAACCGCCCGTACATTGCCCGGCAGCCGCCCTTCTGCCCTTCCTCGCCACGGAGCCCGAGCGTTGGACGCCTCTGCCGAGCAGCACAGAACCGGCCGACCGGACCCCGACGCGCCATCGGCCGCGTACCTGCGCTGCTGGGGTACCCGTGGATCGATTCCGTCACCCGGGCCGGACACCGTGCGTTACGGGGGCAACACGTCGTGCGTGGAAGTATGCGACGGGGACACACGACTGATCTTCGATGCCGGCTCGGGGATTCGGCCGCTGGGCTCGAGCATGTTCGAGCACGGACCCAACTCGATCCACATCTTCCTGACCCACTTCCATTGGGACCACATCCAGGGATTCCCCTT
>JBDHDM010000043.1:0-16666 GCA_039591515.1 Gemmatimonadota bacterium
CCGAGCGGCCATTCCATCTCCGGCGGGAACCGGCTCACCGTTCCCTTCACGTGAGCCGACCGCTCCCCGTTTCGGTACGTGAGCTCGGCGTAAAACTGGTCACAGCACTCCGAGCCGAAGTCCGTCCCGTCCATTTCGAGCACCCCTGCCCGCTGGAGGGCCTCACCGAGCTCCTCGACGAGCTCCGCCGACACCGGGAGGTCATCACCCTCGGCGGGGGCGGAGCAAATCACGTCGCAGCTCCGCGTGACCCGTGCCGCAGCGCCGTCCACGAGGACCGTGTATCCGCCTCCCGCGAAGCCACCGGAGACGCTCAACTCGATCGAGACGTCCTCGGCATCGACGGGGGTGACTGGCGAGCCGGCGGCGCACCCGACCAGAAGAACGATCGGTGCGGCAACCCTCCACAGCTGCGGCCGTCTCTTCGACTGTCTCACTTCCCCAACCTCACTCGGAGCGAACCACGGTTCCAAGACGTCCGTACACCAACGGCGCCGCTTGGGGTCGCGCCCTGCGCCGCCCCTCCCGTCCGCACGCCCCGCTCGATACGATCCAGCGCCATTGACCGGCGGGGCGGGAGCGGGTCAATCTCAGCGATCTCAAGGACGATCACGACCCGGAGCCACACCCATGGGCGAAAAGACGAGCGAGATCCACGACGAGCTGGCCGCAGTCACCGAAGACGGAGACGGGATCCTCTGCGTGCGGAACCCGGACACACATCGCGGGTGGAACGGGATCCGCTACAAGACGGGCATGTCGGCGAAGAACGTGGGCTCGAGGAAGCTGTCCATGAACGTCGCCACCGTGCCACCCGGTGCCGTGGCCTTCGCGCACGTCCACGTCGACTTCGAGGTCATGCTCTTCATCTTGCAGGGCCGCGTGCGCCACGAGTACGGGGAGGGCCTTTCCCGCTCGATGGACAACCAAGCGGGTGATTTCATCTTCATCGAACCGGGCGTCCCTCACGAGGTGATCAACCTCAGCGATACCGAGCCCGTGATCGCCGTGGTCGCGCGCTCCGACGCCTCGGAGTGGGAGAACATCGTCGACTACCCCTCGGTGCGGCGCCCGGGCTAGGCTCGCGCGCGCGAGCTCGCCGCTACGATCCCCGGGGCAATCGGGGCACCGTGACGGTGCCCTGCTCGAGCACCTCCTGCCAGATCCTGCGTCCCACCGCGTCCGCCTCCCGGATGATGGCATCCTCGTCCATCGTGAGCACGCGGTGATCTCGCATGACGAACGCGCCGTTGACCATCACCGACTCGATGTCGCCAGGATGACCGCTGTGGACGACCGCGGAGAGGATGCGCCCGGCGGGCACCAGGTGAGCGCGTTGTGTATCGATGACGATGAGGTCGGCCTTCTTGCCCACTTCGAGCGTCCCGAGCGTCTCGCTCTGTTGGACCGCCCGGGCTCCGCCCTGGGTGCAATCCGCGAGCATGTCCTCGGGCTGGGGCATCAGCCCCGGGACCTCGTCTCCGTCGCTGTTTCGTCTGATGCGCTCCGTTACGAGGGCGATGCGCATCACCTCGAAGACGTCGTTCGTGTTGTTGTCCGTGCCGAGGGCGATCGTGCACCCCGCGGCCCGCAGCGCCGGAATGGGCGGGCTGACCCCGCGGTTGGCGGCCATCGCTGCCTGATGCGAGATGGTCGAGCGTGACCGACCCAGGAGCGCGATCTCGGCTTCGTTCACATACCGGGCATGGGCCGCGAACAGGCGCGGCCCGAGGAAGTCGTGCCGGTCGAGGTACTCAGCCGGACGAAGCCCGTGATACCGTACCATGAACTCGAACTCGGCCCGGCTCTGGTTCAGATGGATGGTGTACCCGACGTCGTTCTCCTCCGCGAAGGCCCGCACAGCCTGCAGCAGCTCGGGCGATGACGTCTCCACGAGCCCCGCGGCGGGAAACACCTGGATGCGCCCCTCCTCGGCCCCGTGCCACGTATCGAAGAGGTCCTGAATCCGCTGAAGGCCCTCTTCTCGCAATCGAGCAGAGAACCTCGGCTCCTCGGTCATCGTGAAACGCTCGGGCGCCATCGGGCCGCGAACGTTGTCCGCGTCTCGGACCGCCTCGGCGAATACGCACCGCAACCCGCTCGCCGCCAACGCCGACGCGTGCGGTTGGATGTTGCCGACGTTCTCGACGATCGTCGTCGTGCCGGTCCGGATCGCCTCGAGCGCGGCGACCCTCACCATGAGCTCGCGCTCCCCTCCCTCGAGCAGACTGGCCGGCGAAACCGGCAGGCGGGTGGTGTTCGGGAACCCGAAGTCCTCGTTGAAGCCGCGGGCGATGACCGCGCTCATGTGGGCGTGACAGTTGATCAGGCCGGGCAGGAGAGCCTTTCCCCGCCCGTCGTAGACATCCGCCCGTGGATACATGGCGAGCACGTCGTCGGTGGCCCCGATCGCCGCGACAGCCTGACCCTCGACCGCCAACGCGACCCCGTTTTGGACCTGATCGGCGTTTACGACGGTGGTGTTCGTGAAGACCACGGTCGCGCTCTGCCGCCGCTCACCGGTGGGTACCACCCCGGCCCCCAGTCCGCGTCGATCGAGCAGGAGGGCCGCGGCGCCGCCACCGACTCCGGCGAGCAGCTCCCTCCGGCTCAGCCGGTCGCGAGAGGGAGGGGCGTCGGGGACGCGCGGCGGATCGGTCGAGTGTGGCATGTTGCACCTGGGCCGTGTCGAGAGGGCGAGCTACCGTTTCTTGGCCACGAGCTCGATCTCGACCCGAGCGCCCAAGGGCAGCGCGGCCACACCCACCGTGGTCCGGGCCGGATGCGGCGAGGTGAAGCGGGTCGCGTACGCCTCGTTCATCTCCGCGAAGTCGTTCATGTCGGTGAGGTAGACATTGACCTTCACGACATCGTGGGCGTCGAGTCCGCCGTCGGCGAGGACGGCAAACAGATTGTCGAAGCACTGGTGCGTCTGTTCGCCCACACCGCCCTCGCGCAGCGCACCGGTTTCGGGATCGATCGGCGTCTGCCCCGAGCAGAAGACGTGGGATCCGTCGTCGACGGCGTGGGAGTAGGGACCGATCGCCGACGCGGTTGGGCTTGAAAGAGCGTTACGCACGGATGCCTGGTGAGAACGTGGACGCGGTCGCGGCCCGGTGCCGTTAGCGGATGATCGCCATGGGCAGAAGGACCACGTAGCCCAGAACCAGAAGGAGCGGGGCCGCCGTGATCGAGCCCTGAGCGAGCAGGCCGTAGCCCGCCACGAGCGCGGCCACGCCGGCGACGCCCAGCGCCGCGTTCACCTTCGTGAACTTGAGCGCGGCCGGGGCCTCGGAGCTTCGGGGGTTCTTGGGCATGGAGTACGCTAGACAGGGTCGGGCGGTCGGTCAATCACACCCGGCTCTTGCAGGGGCCACGTCAACGTACGCTCCGTGTCTAGCCGCCAGCCTCGAATCGAGGCTGATGGATGCGGCGAGCGAGTCGGGCTAGGGCCCGGCGTAGCCGGCCAGCTCGTCGACGGAGATTCCCAGCAACTCGGCTGCGGCCGCCCTGTCCCCTCCCGCCCGATCGAGCACGAGGTACACGTGGCGTCGGATCGCAGCCCCGAGCGTGAGGTCCTCGGGGCCGCCCTGCACCCTTCCCTCCAGGATGAGGTGGTCCGGTCCGATCACCGTACCACGGGCGACGATCGCCGCGCGCATCAGGGCGTTCTCGAGCTCCCTCACGTTGCCCGGCCAGTCGTACGCGAAGAGCTGAGCCATCGCGTCGTCCGAGATGCGCCGGACGTCGCGACCGGTCTCCTCGCGGATCCTCCCCAGCAGAGCGGTCGCCACGAGCTCGATGTCTCCCCGGCGCTCACGCAGCGGAGGCACGGTGATCTCGACCACCTTGAGGCGGAAGTAGAGATCCTCCCGGAAGCGTCCCTCTTCGATGAGTCTGGCGATGGGCTGGTGGGTCGCGGCGATGACCCTCGCCTCCGTCGACTTCGGCTGCTCCCCACCGACCGGATAGAATCGCCGCTCCTGGAGGACCCTCAGCAGCTTGGTTTGGAAGTCCGGGCTGGTATCGCCGATCTCGTCGAGGAAGATCGTCCCCTTGCCCGCGAGCTCGAAGTACCCCTTCCGGACACCCGTCGCACCGGTGAACGCACCCTTCACGTGTCCGAACAACTCCGACTCGAGCAGCGTGTCGGTGAGCGCCGTACAGTTGACCGCGATGAACGGCTCGACCGAGAACTCCGAGTTCTCGTGGATGCCGCGCGCGATCACCTCCTTGCCCGTACCGGTCTCACCCCGGACGAGCACCGTCGCGCGATTCGCCGCGAGCACGCCGATCGTCTTGTAGATCTCGATCATGCGCGGGTCGCGCCCGACCAGCCGGCTCCGGGGTAGCGCAGCCACCGCCTCCGGTGTCTCGGTGGTCTCGATGAGCTCCCGTTCGCGGAAGCACCGGTCGGCCAGCGCCTGGACCGCTTTCGGATCCACGGGCTTCACGAGGAAGTCGAAGGCTCCCGACTTCATGGCGCTTACGGCCGTGTCCATGTCGTCGTGTGCCGTCATCACCACGACCTCGACGTCGTCCATCGCGCCGCGCACCTTTTCCAGCAGCTCGAGCCCGGACATGCCCGACATGCGCACGTCCGTGACGATCAGGGCGGGATCGAAGGCACCGACACGTGCCAGGGCCTTCTCGGCACTCTCGGCCGTCTCGACCTCGTAGCCTGCGTGCGTGAGACGCATCTCGAGTACCTCGAGACCGTCCCTGTCGTCGTCGACGACCAGGATTCGGTGGCTTCCCTTCTCGCTCATGTCTCCTCTCGTACCCCGACACCCGGACCGCCGGATCCCTCCCCGCGCGGCCCGCTGCCGGAGGCGTCGTTCTCATCCCATCCGGCGTCCCAGAAAGCCGGCGCGTCTGGGAGCTCGCCGGCACGAAGGCGCGCCAGCTTCTCCCGGTTCCATCTTCGCCGCCCCTGCACCATGAAGAGCAAGACGAGTGCCAAAAGCAACCAAAACACGGCGGAGTGGCTGAGCAGGAAGAGCCACCCGTACCGTCTCTTCACGTGACGCTTCCAGTCCTCCTCGAACTGGCTCGAGCTCAGCCCGAACGTAGAGCGGAAGGCCGATTCGAACGAGCGCTCCAGTCGCCACCGATCCAGAAAGACCGTCAACCCGTCCGCTCCCCCCGCCTCCAGCAGGAACGTCACGGCGCTCGCGGCGAGCAGGTAGGCGGAGCGCGCCTCTTCCCTGGCCCGGGGCCAGCGCAGCTCGAGCGAATCCATGGCCGGCGCTCGGCCAGCGGCGATGAGGACGCGCAGCCTCCACGCCCCCGTCGCGTCGAATCCCCCGGACGCCCACTGCGCGTACCCCTCGTCGAACCACCGCGGCACGCGCAGATCGCCCAAGTACGCGTGCAGGCCCAGATGGGCCCACTCGTGCCGGAGGGTCCGAAACCCCTCGCCGTCGACCACGCGCACGCCCTCCCCCGTCGGCATCACGAGCATGCTTCGCGATGGAATGGCGACACCGGCGCGCCACTCGGGGACCACACCTCCGGTCAGCTCGTCGAAGGCTCGGGGCGAGTGCGCGAGCACGGCGTCCACACCCCAGGGGACGGTGTCCGGAAGACCGGGCAGAGCAGGCAGCTGGTGCAACAGGTCGAGCACCCGCTCGGCGACGAGCGAGTCCTTCGGAGCGAATCGCACCTGTGCGCGGGGGCCGCGCAGGGTGCCGTACTCTTCACCGTCGAAGCGGCTCGGCGTGTCCGGGTCCGAGGATTGCGCGAGCGCCGGTGACGCCAGGAGAGCGAGCGCACAGAGGGCGAGAGAGGTTCTTCCCAAGAAAGCCTACTCGCCGGCGAGCATCTCCAGATTCGCTCGGACGGCCTCGTTGTGCGGATTGAGATTCTGCGCGCGCTGCCAAAGCAATCGCGCCACGTCCCGCTCGTTGCCCTGGTAGGCCAACGTGCCGAGACGGAGATAGACGTCGTCGCCGAGCCGCGGCGCCAGCTTCACGGCCTTCTCGTACTGCGCCCGCGCGCCGTCGTGGTCCCCGTGCGCGTAGGCCTGGTCGCCCAGGTTCTTGTGCGCCTGGGGGAGCGGTGGATCCGCCTGCGTTGCGCGCTTGTAGAGCGCGGCAGCGGCCTCATACTCGCCTCGAAGCTCGAGGACCTGTCCCGCGTTCACCAGGATCGGGCCCGAGTCGGGATAGTGACCGAGCCCCTCGCGACCGACCGCGACGGCGTACTCGAGGTCTCCCGAGACCGCCGAGGCGAGCACGGTGTAGGCGTAATACCGCGGAGCCGGCTTCTTCACTGCAGGCGATGTGCGGTACAGGCGCAGCGCGTCGAGCGCGCTGGTCGTATCCCCGCGCTTCACGTGGATGACAGCGCGGGAGAGATGGACCTCCGGGTCCGTGGGCTTGGCCACCAGGGCTTCATCGAGAGCGCCCAAGGCCTCGTCGTACCGTCCCATCAGCTCGAGCGCCAGAGCCGTGTTGCGCTGCACAGCGTACTGGTAGGCGGCGTTGGTGGGCATCGCTGCGAAGCGGTCCAAGGCCTGGTCGAGCTCGCCCCGCCGGAACGCGATCAGGCCGAGCATGAAGTTGGCACGCGGCTGGGTCGGTTCCACGGAAAGTGCTTCTTCGAATTCGCGGGTGGCGTCCTCGAGCATCCCCGAACGGTAGAAGGCGATCCCGATGTTCAGGTGTTGCTGGAGGGCTTCGTCCCCCCCGGTCTCCTCCGAGGTGCTACGCGCGCCGGCGCGTGATACGAAGCCGGCTTGGATGAGCCCGTAGAGCGCTTTGCCGGTGTCGAACTCGACCAGCCCGGCTTGGTCCATGATCTCGTTCACGGTTCTCACCCCGTCGATCAGAGGGAGGACCTTCTTCTGATGAGGGGTGAGCTCGATCTCCTCCTCGGCCTCGTCCGGATTCCGGTCGAGGCGGAAGACGACATCGAAGGAAGGGATCTTCTTCTCGACCTGGCTCCACTCGTCCACCCTGCGGGCGCCCTCCATGAGCAGGGCTTCGGGCGGGACGTTGACCAGATACAACCCCTCCTCGTCCGGCATCTGGCCCGAGTCGAAGTGGAAGGAGCCCTGGGTCCAGGCGAAGAGGCGATAGACCGCCTCTTCGATCTGGAGCTGCACGTACTTGTGCAGGTCCTCCTCAGCGAGCGCCCCGTTGTCCACGAGGATCTGCCCCAGACGACGGCGACGATCCAGCGCCTGCTCCTCGGTCGCGGCCGTCAGGTCCTTCTGCGTGATGACGTTGTTGCGCATCAGGAGCTGCCCGAGCCGATCCTTGCGATTCAGGATCGAGGCATAGATCACGCGCCCCTTCTCGAAGTAGATGTACCCGAAGTTCGAGCGGTCCGTGATGCTCAAGCAGCCGGTCTTCATCCCCATGCCGAGAAGCTGGCAGATGTCGGCGAGGCTGACGTCCTGGAGTGCTCCCTCGATCGCCATTTAGCGGTCTCCCTCGATCATTCCAGCTCCTCGATCAGCAGTCCCTCGATACGCGGCCAGTGGACCACCACGTTCTCGGGTCGGGGAAACCACGCGCCCGGCGTGTCGGAGGTGCCCTCGATCGGCACGGGTTTGGGTTTCCGTTCCACTGCTCCCCCCTCCCCGCGGGCCGGGTCGAGAGCCGGCACGTAGATGGCTTCGGCCGCACCATCCAAGTCCGCCTCGAGAAGCGCGAACGACTCGGCCTTCCCGCTCGTGAGCTCCAGGACCAGCCCGCCCTCGAATCGCGACCGAAGTCGGTCGTCGATCTCCTCGATCTCCGAGGGCGGCCGATCGGCGACGAACAGCATGCGGGCGCCACGACGCCGCAGCGCCTCGAACAGATGAAAGAACTCGTCTTGGGCGCGCTCCGTTTCGGCCAGGTCCTGGATTCCGTAGGCGAGGAGAAGGTCCACCGTCCACCACCGCTCCCGCCAGGCTCCGGCGACACCCTCACCGAGCGCACGGATGAAGTCGGAGGCGAAGTCCGACACGGCGGTGACGGCCATCCGAAGATCGGGATACGATTCCTGGTACGCCCGTCCGACCGCCGCCATCAGTGTCTTCGGGACGCCTTCCTGAGCACTCCAGACGTACATCGGGTTGTACTGGGGTTTGTCCGATCCCACGAGCTGAGCCGCCGCCTTGAGAGAGATCTCCTCGAATCCGGCGAGATCGTGCAGTTGGGCGCCCTCGTCCAGGTGGGGGAAGGGCCGCTGCCGCTCACGGACCGACGTGAGAAGGGCCTCGGCTTCTTCCAGGCGATCCGGGTCCTCGAGCACGCCCCGTGCGGCCTCTGGCCATGGATTGCCCAGACGGTTCAGCTCGTTGTCGATCTCGTGCAGGCGCTGGAGGTCGGCCTTGTACCTGTCCACGGCCTGTTGCCAACCCGCCGGCTCCGCGGCACTGGTGAGGAACGGATCGAGCCGGAGCGTCGCGAAGCCCTGGCGATCGGCGGTCTCGATGGCGTCTCGGATCGACCGCCGCCACGGTTCTTCCTTTTGCTCCACCACGCCCGCCACCGTGGTCGCGAGCTCATCCAGAAACGAGCCGAACTCGTCGGAGCCGACGCTGAGCGCAGCGGCCTTGTCCTGGTCTTGGAGGAGTCCCGCGACGTCGTCGATGGTGACCAAGCGCTCCTCGAGCTCCTGCGTCGCGAAGATCCTCTTGAGGACGCCCTCGAGCTCGCGGACGTTCTTGAGAGGAGCCCGTGCGACGGCCTCGGCGACGCCCGGCTCGAGCGACTGGCCCACCTCGGTGGCCTTCTTGTTGACGATGGCGACCCGGGTCTCGTACTGCGGGATCCCGACATCCACGATGAGCCCGCCGGAGAAGCGTGACAGGAGCCGCGCATCGAGGCCATCGATGTCCGCCGGCGGTCGGTCGCTCGCGAGCACGATCTGGCCGCCGGTGGCACTGAGCTGGTCGAGGGTTCGCAGGAGCATCTCCTGCGCCTCGGGCTGCCCGGTCAGGAATTGGACGTCGTCCAGAAGGAGCACGTCCAGATCCCCGTACATGTCGCGCTCGCGGTCTCCCGCCTCCAAGGCGCCTTCGAGGTGGTCCAGGTATTCCTCGAGGGGCATGTACTCGACACGAAGTCCCTCGTGCGCCGCGACGGACCGATGCGCGATCGCAGTGAGGATGTGCGTCTTGCCGAGGCCGGGTGGAGAATAGAGAAAGAGCGGGTTGTAGCTCTTACCCGGCGATTCCGCGGCACGCCGCGCCGCCGCCGAGGCCAGGCGATTCGCGGGGCCCACGACGAACGAATCGAACGTGAGATTCGGGTCGAGTTCGGACATCGATGTCAGCGGGCGTTCGGTGACGAAAATCCCTGTGTGTCGGGCTTCGGCGAGCCGCTAAGTATCGGCCCCTCCGGGCGAGAACAAAAGGGCATCGGGGATTCCTCAGCCGGCACGGGCCCAGTCGGCCACAGCCTGCAGGTCCGGTGGAAGATCGGCGCGAAAGTGCATGACCTCGCCCGACTCCGGGTGCTTGAACACGAGCTCTGCGGCGTGGAGAAACTGCCGGCCCACCCGACGCGCGAGCTCGTCCACCCAGCGTCGTGTCGGTCCCCCGAGTCCCCGCTCCCAGCCGAGCCCGTAGACCGGGTCGCCGATCACCGGATGGCCGATGTGGGCCAGATGGACCCGGATCTGATGCGTACGCCCGGTACGGAGGGCCACCTGGAGGAAATCGGCTCGTTCCCAACGCTCGCGAACCTCGGCGCGCGTCGTGGCCGAGCGCCCGCCGTCGACGACCGCCATGCGCTTCCGGTCATTCGGATCGCGCCCGATGGGCGCCTCGATGGTGACCGGGGACTCCGCCAGGTGCCCCCAGACCGCAGCCAGATAGAAGCGCCGAACGCGTCGGGCGCGAAGCGCGTCGGAGAGCACCCGGTGCGCTCGGTCCGTCTTCGCCACCACCAGCAGTCCCGACGTGTCACGATCGAGTCGATGCACGATACCCGGGCGAGCGCGCCCTCCGACGCCCGCAAGCTCCGGTGCGTGAAACAGGAGCGCGTTGACCAGCGTGCCCGTCCGATGCCCGGGCGCGGGGTGCACGACCATGCCGGCGCTCTTGTCGACCACCAGCAGGTGCTCGTCCTCGAAGACGATTTCGAGAGGCAGGTCCTCCGGTTCGATCGCCACCGGCTCCGGCGGCGGGATCTCGACCTGCACGACCGCCCCGGGCGGGAGCGCCTCGGACTTCTTCGCGGGCCGCCCATCGACAAGTATCCTCCCAGAGGCCAGCAGCTTCTGTACCCGCGTGCGACTGAGCTCGAGCTCCTCCGAAACGAAACGGTCCAGCCGCGCCGCCTCGACGGCCACGGTCAGCTCGTGGACCTCGGATGCCGCGGAGCCGTCGTCGGGCGTCACTCGCTCACCGCGTCGGCGCGGCGCAGTCCGATCGAGACGGGCTCACCGTCGATGTCCACTTCGCGCACGTGGGCGTACGCCGCCTCGGTCAACGCTTCACCGACCGATGTCTGTACGGCCAGCGTTTCACCACCGATGAACTCCGCGTGGGCCTCCGCCGCTTCACGAATCGCCTCGGCACCGCTGAACCCGAGCACGATGCGATCCGTGATTTCGAGCTCGGCGTCACGCCGGAGCCGCTGGACCCGGTTGATGAGCTCTCGCGCGATCCCCTCCGCACGGAGCTCGGCGTCCAGCTCTGCGTCGAGCGCGAGCGTGTACGCCCCCTCGCCCTTCACGACGAGGTCGCCGGCCGCTTCCTGAATGACTTCGACGTCGCCGTCCTGAAGCTCGTGCGTCGCACCTGCAACCTCGATCGTGAGGGAGTCGCCGGCGAGAATCGAGGCGAGCGCGGTCTGGTCGAGGCTGCGGATGGCGTTCGCCGCTTCGTTGGTCTGCTTCCCGAAGCGTTGACCCAGAGCGCGGTAGTTCGGCTTGCCCGTCAGCGTCACGATTCCGTCGACGGACGACAGGAAGCCCACCTGCTTCACGTTCAACTCGTCGCGCACGACGTCCAGCATCTCTTCCGACAGCGCGCGCCCACCCGGCAGGACCGCCCGAGCCGCGCGCAGCGGCTGGCGCACCCTGATCTGGACGTCCTCACGAGCCGCGCGGCCGAGCGACACGAGCGTTCGAACCGCATCCATGTCACCCTCCACGTCGAGCCCGCCGGCGAGGCGCGCGCGGTCCTCGGGCGAGCCGGGAACCGGGAAGCGCTCCAGGTGGACGCTCGTGCCGGCCAGCGCACGATGCAGCCAGTCGGCCGTGAAGGGCGAGCACGGCGCCAACATCAGCGCCACCTGTCGCAGGGTGTCGAATAGCGTGCGGAACGCGGCCCGCTGGTCACGGATGTCCTCCGAATTCCAGAAGCGGGACCGGCTGCGTCGGACGTACCAGTTCGAGAGGTCCTCGACGACGAAGTCACCGAGGGCCCGATACGCGGGTGTCAGCTGATAGTCGTCGAGCGCCGAGCCGACCTCCGAAACGACGGTATCTAGTCTCGTGAGCAGCCAGCGGTCCAGGAGGGAGCGCTCCTCCGGTGCGGGGTCGTCCGGCCCCGGCCGCCACTCCTCCACCGACGCATACAACGCAAAGAAGCGGTACGTGTTGAAGAGCGTGTCGAAGAACCTCCGGGTGGCTTCCCGTACTCCTTCCGGGTCGTAGCGCTTGGGCAGCCAGGGGTTGGACGCCGTGATGAAGTACCATCGGACAGCATCGGCACCGTAGTCTCGGATCGCGTCCCACGGATCGACGATGTTGCCGCGGGACTTCGACATCTTGCGGCCTTCCGCGTCCAGGACGAGGTCGTTGACCAGGCAGTTTCGGAACGACGGTCCCCGGCCCAGCATCGTGGAGATGGCCAGGAGCGAGTAGAACCATCCTCGCGTCTGATCCAGCCCCTCGCAGATGAAGTCCGCCGGAAAGTGATCCTCGAACTCCTGCTCGTTCTCGAACGGGTAGTGCCACTGCGCGTAGGGCATGGCACCGGAGTCGAACCAGACGTCGATCACCTCCGGCGTCCGGCGCATGGTGCCTGCGCACTCCGAACAGTCCCAGGTGATCTCGTCGATGAACGGACGGTGCGGGTCGAAGTCCTCCGGGAGAGGACCGGCCGCGCCGGCCAAGTCGGCGAGGGATCCGATCCAGTGCATGTGCTGCTCATCGGTGTCACAAACCCACACCGGGAGCGGCGTGCCCCAATAGCGATCACGCGAGAGCGCCCAATCGACGTTGCCCCGCAGCCACTCACCGAATCGCTTCTCGCCGACCTCAGGCGGGTGCCAGGCGATTTGGTCGTTATTCGCCAGCAGCTCGTCCTTGAGCGTCGAGGTCGCGGCGAACCAGGAGTCGATCGCCACATACAGGAGCGGCGAGTCGCACCGCCAACAGTGTGGATAGCTGTGCTCCACGGAGCCGATATCGAACAGCAGGTCGCGCGTCCGCAGCGCCTCGACCAGGACGGGATCCGCGTCCTTCACGAACTGTCCGCCCACGAGGTCGACGTCGTCCGTGAACTTCCCCGCCCCGTCGATCGGGTTGAGCATCGGGAGGCCGTGCCGCTGACCGGCGGCGTAGTCGTCGGCTCCGAAGGCCGGCGCCATGTGCACGATTCCCGTGCCGTCCTCGGCGCTGACGAACTCCTCGGCGACCACGGTCCACCCGTTCCCGGGCTCTTCCGGTGCGGGGACGATCTCCAGCGGGCGCCGATACCGAAGGCCGACGAGCTCCGAGCCCGTCATGCTCCGGGCGATCTCGACGCCCTCTCCGAAGATCGCCTCGGCCCGCCCCTCCGCCACGATGTAGCGGCGGCCGTCGCGTTGGACCTCGACGTAGGAGAGCTCCGGGTGCACGGCGAGCCCCGTGTTCGACGGGACGGTCCAAGGCGTCGTGGTCCACGCGAGGATGGCTCGGCCCTGAGGGTCCGGCGCCCCGTCCGCCGTGAGCACCTCGGCCACGAAGGTCAGGGAGGGATCCGAGACGTCCCGGTATCCCTGGGCGACCTCGTGTGAGGAGAGCGCCGTGCCGCACCGCGGGCAGTACGGAACGCTCTTGTGGCCCCGATACAGGAGCCCCTTGTCGGCGATGGTCTTCAGGATGGACCAGACCGACTCGATGTACGTGGTGTGGAAGGTCACGTACGGGCGCCAATACTCGAGCCAGTACCCGATTCGCTCGCTGAGCTCTTCCCACTCTTCCTTGTAGGTGAAGACGGAGTCCTTGCACGCTTGGTTGAACTCCGCGATGCCGAGCGCCTCGATCTCCGGCTTGCCGCTGATGCCCAGCCTCTTCTCGGCCTCGATCTCGACCGGCAGGCCGTGCGTGTCCCATCCGGCGATGCGGGTCACATCGCGGCCGAGCATCGCCCGGTGCCGGCAGACCAGGTCCTTGATCGTCCGGGACAGGATGTGATGGAGCCCCGGGCGCCCGTTGGCGGTGGGAGGACCCTCGTAGAAGACGAAGCGCTCGCCGCCCGCATTCGCCTCGAGCGTCCGGCGGAAGAGGTCCTCGTCTCGCCATCGCGCCAAGGTGACCTCCTCGACGTCGAGGAGGGTCTTCGGTAGTTCGGGATAGCTCATCGCAGTGCAACGCTGGTTGTTCGGTTGGGGTCGGCGCGAGCTGCGCCGAAGTCAGATCTCCGACACCACTCGCTCGATCAGCCGAGTGAGGTGCGGCTCGGCGGCTCGCGCCGCCTCGATAATTCGCGTCACATCGACGGGCTCCAGCGCGTCGGGCAAGCAGGCGTCGGTGATGATGCTCAAGCCCAGAACCCGCATGTCCATGTGCCGGGCAACGATGACCTCGGGCACGGTCGACATGCCGACGATGTCGGCACCGAGGGTACGCAGCATGCGGTACTCGGCCCGGGTCTCGAGCTGTGGGCCCGGCACCGCCACGTATACCCCTCGATTCAGGTGGATGCCCAGCTCGAGCGCGGCGTCTCGGGCGAGACGCTGCAGCTCGACATCGTACGGCTCGGACATGTCCGGAAACCGCGGCCCCAGCTCGTCCACGTTCGGACCGATGAGGGGGCTGTCGCCCAGCAGATTGATGTGGTCGTCGATGAGCACGAGCTCGCCGACCGTCCAGAGCGGGTTCATCCCTCCGGACACGTTGGACACGACCAGGGTGTCCGCGCCCAGAGCCTTCAGCACGCGGATCGGGAAGGTGACCTCCTGAAGCGTGTACCCCTCGTAGCGGTGGAATCGGCCCTGCATGACGACCACGGGCGTACCCCCGAGCGTTCCGAGCAGGATACGCCCGGAGTGCGTCTCGACCGTGGGGATGGGAAAGCCGGGAAGGTCGTCGTACGGCAGGGAGGCCTCGACCTCGACCATGTCCACCAGCGCGCCGAGGCCCGTGCCGAGGACGATGGCAACCCTGGGCGCGAAGCCCGACCGCGCCCGGATCGCCTCGGTCGAGGCGTTCATCAGCTGCATCAGGCCGGTCGTCATGGCTGGGCTTTTCGCGTCAGTTACCGCGATCGGTATCGTCGTGCTTGAAGAGGATCGGCTTGTCCTCCCGGATGCCCGGAGCCGGCGGCGGAGAGATGTCTCCACGTTTCGGCATCGGTTGTTCCAGGCCTGCCTCGGCCAGGAGGGTCTCCAGGTCGGGAAGCTGCTCCGCGCCCGTGGCGGCAAGCGCATCTTCTGTTCCATCGCCCGAGGCCCCCGCCATCAGCTCGATCTCGAGCGCGGACGGTACATCGGGAACCGCCGGGCGTGGGGCGCTGGGACCGGCTGCCGCCGCCGAGGGTGTGGGCTGGAGAACGGACACGTCCACCGTGGGGGAATCTCCGGGGCCTTCCCCGGCTCCCGGACGGCGTCCCCGCGTTGCCGGGAGAGGCGGCAGGACCTCCGAGGACGGGCTGTCCTGCGCGGTCTCGACATCCGAGGAGGCACCGGCGTCCGTCGCGGCACCAGCCTCCGGGACCGTCTCTGCCGAAGGCGCGGCCTCCGCGGAGAGGACCGTCTCTGCCGAGGGCCCCGCGTCCCTCAAAGGCGCATCGTGCCTGGAACGTCCGGCGCCCGTCGAGGCACCGGCCAGCGTCGCAGTCCCGGCCTCCCTCGACGCGGTGGGCGGCGGCGGCGTGTCGATCTCGCCGCTCGCATCACGCTCCGAGGCCTCGGCCAGAATCGGCCTGTCACTCTCCGGCCTCACCGTGGGCTCCGGAGTCGGGTCCACCGTGGGATTCGAGTCCACCTCGGGATTCGAGTCTAGCGCGGGATTCGAGTCCACCGCGGGATGCGGGTCCGCCTCGGGATTCGGGTCTGGCGCGGGCTTCGAGTCGGGCTCGGGAGGAGCTTCCGTCTCCATGGAGCGGCCGGACTCGAGCCCGTATTCCTCGAGCGCCGTCGCCGACGCCGGCGGCGGAAGTGGGTCTCCTCCGTGCCGGGGCCGGGAGACGGCGTCCGCGGCAAGGGGCGGCTTGTGCTCTTCACTCGCGATCGTCTCGAGCTCGCGCTCGAGGAGGCTCCGGAACTCCCTGAGGAATCGCGAGCGCCGATGCTCCAACTGCTCGACGGCGTCCTGTGACTGGTCGAGGCGGCGTTCCACGTCACGGAGCCGGCCGCGCCCTTCGGACTCCGCCTCCGACAGAATCCGCCGGGCCTCCGCCTTGGCCTCCGCGAGCAGCCGCCGCGCCTCGGCGTCGGCCTCGCGGAGCATGTGGTCCGCCTCCCGCTGGGACTGAGCCTGGATGTCTGTGCGCAGCTCCTGAGCGGTCACGAGCGCGTCCTGCACCGCCTGCTCCCGCTCCTGCTGGACGTCGACCCGCTCCTGCAGAGTGTCCGTTCGCTGACGCAGCTGAAGGTTCTCGCGCACGACCGCCTCGAGCCGCTCCGCTGCCAGCTCGAGGAAGCTGTCGACCTCATAGGGGTCGTAGCCCCTCATGATCTTCTTGAAGTCGCCGCGCTTCTTCCGTACGTCGAGTGGTGTCAAATCGATCATCGTGTTCCTCCTCGTTCGCCGAAGAGTGCCGTTCCGATTCGGACCATGGTGCTGCCCTCCCGAATCGCGATCTCCAGATCGTTGGTCATCCCCATCGAGAGCTCGGGGCCCACCCGATCGGTCACGCCATGGACCCGTTCCGCAACCGACCGAAGCCCCGCAAACGCGGCCCCGAGTACCCCCTCGTCGTGCACGAACGGGGCCATCGTCATCAGCCCGTCGACCTCGATCCCCGGCAACTCTGCCATTCGGTGAATCTCCTCGGTCGCCTCCAACAAAGGCAGACCGCTCTTGGACTGTTCACCAGAAGTGTTGACCTGAGCAAGGACGTGGATCTCTCCCTCCCCCTCCACGGCGACGCGCGAGAGCCTCTGAGCGAGGCGGAACGAGTCCACCGAGTGGATGAGGTGGGCCGCCGCCGCCGCTCGGCCAGCCTTTCGGGATTGGAGGTGCCCGATCATGTGCCATCGCACCTCGTCCGAGCCAAAAGCCTCGACCTTCGCCTCCAGCTCCTCGACCCGGTTCTCACCGAGATCCCTGAGGCCCATGTCGAGGGCGGCTTCCACGGCCCCCACCGGGTGCCCCTTGGTGACGGCGACGAGCCGCACCGAGCCCTCGGCGCGTCCCGCAGCTGCACAGGCGCGCGCGATTCGCTCCCGCACCATCGGGAGCGCTTGGCCGAGGCGGGCCGCGTACATCTGCGCAGCCGTCCCGCTCGTGGTGGTCCGACTCATCGCAATCGAGTCCAAAGCAAAGGGACCCCGCCGGAGCGCCGGCG
>JBDHDM010000044.1:0-16537 GCA_039591515.1 Gemmatimonadota bacterium
GTCGGCGGCATGGCCGGTGTGGCGCTGTGGAAGAGCGTGCGCCAATACGGGTGGGCCGACGCGATGGCGGTGGCGGCAGTGGGCGGCGCCATCGGAACGACGCCTCAGGGGGCGTGGCTCGGGGGGGCGGTCGGCGCAACGACGGGCGCGGTCATGTGGCTGGTGACGCCTGAGAACGGGCTCCCCAATTTCGTCATGTTGACGATGGCCGGAGTGGCGGTCGGGGGCATGTTCGAGTGGGCGCTCGCCGCGGGGGACGCGAACCGTTCGGAGCCGTTGTTCACTCCGACCTTTTCCATTCCGGTCCGGTGATGACTCGCGCCTTCCTCATCGCGGCGGCGGTCGGTCTGGTGGCCGGTGCGTGCTCATTGTCGCCTGAAATGGAAAGGGCCGCGCCCGCCGGCCCGTGTCCGTCGGAACGGTACGTAGGCCTGGGGCCCGGAGACACGACTTCGGTCCGCTGGTATCGCGCCGGTGAAGATCGGGACGTCCGTCTGGCTTCACGTTGGTGCGCCACCGTCGGGGAGGCGGTGCTCCGTCTCCAGCCCGGTGCCGCGTTTGCGGCGTGGGAACGGGGGGTCGGTCTGGACATCGCTTCGTGGAACATGCAGATCAACGGCGGGGACCTGTACGGCTTCATGGCCGGCGAGTTCGGCTTGGACTGCAGCGGTGAGCGCCCCCGGCTCGAGCAGGGCCGTCCCCCTTTCGTGTTGCTGCTTCAGGAGGTCTGGCGCTACTCCGCAGCGCTGCCGTTCACGGAGGGGAGCCGGATTGTCCCGTGGGCGATCGACGAGGAGCAGAGTGCGTGGGATCCCGCGACCCCTCGACCGGTGCTGGAGGGGGAGCACGACATCCTGGAGACGGCCCAGGCCTGTGGACTCTCCCTCGTCTACGTGCCCTCGGCGCGGAACGGTCCGGACACGGGTGACCGCCCTCGTGAAGACAAGGGCAACGCGATTCTCTCCGTGCTCCCCCTGTCCACCCCGATCGCGCTCGATCTCCCCCTCGAGGGTGGACGGAAGGTCGCGGTCGCGGCCACGGTGGTGGCGCCAGGTGGTGAGCGAGTCCGCGTGGTGTCGAGTCATCTCGACGTCGCATCGACGCTCGTGCGGGCGCTGACCAGCGGAAACCAGACCCGTTCGCGGCAGGCCAAGGGGTTGATCGACGGACTGGCCAAGGCCGAGCGCGACGGTCCGCTCACGGACATCGTCGTCGTCGGGGGGGACTTCAACGCGTGGGTGGCGAACGAGACGACGCTCAAGCTGATGAGGCAGGCGTTCCCGGACTCACCCGAGTGGGACGGCTTGGGAACGAGGGGCTCCTTCCCGCCGGACCACATATTCTTCCGGCGTGGGTCCTCCAGGGCGTTCACCGTCGAGAGCTACCAGAGGATCGGCGAGCCCTACGGGTCGGATCACAACGGCCGCAGGCTCCGGCTCCGCTATGCGCCGGTGGGCGGCTGACTCGACGGAGGCCCGCGGCGCTGGCTACGCCTCCACGCGTCCCCATGCGGCAACGACCGGCCAGGCCAGGAGGGATCCACCGCTCTCCACCACCTCGTCCCGCAACCGCGCCGCGAGCCCGTCCGCCGCCGCTTCGTCGTACCCGCTCAGCCCGAGCCGTCGCGCTTCGGGGAGCATGCTTCGCACGCTCTGCTCCACGTAGTCGTAGTAGACGCTGTCGGGGCCTCCGGCAACGAGCGCTTCGAGGCGGGTCTCGGGCCCGGGCAGGCCGCTCTCCAGGAACGTCGTCCGTAGGCGTCCGCCGGCGGACAGGTCCGCGCCGGCCCCTCCGACGACGGCGCAGCTCCACTTCACGATGTCGTCGTAGAGCGGTGAATGCGGCTGAGAATGGCTCCCGGCGCGAAGGACCTCCATCCAGGACTCGATCAGAACCACCACACCCCCAGGGCGCACCGAACGGACGAGGTGGCGGAGCACGCTCGGCGGATCCGGCTGGTGCATGAGCACGAACCGACCCACCAGCGCGTCGAAGGCTCCGCGGCGCTCGAAAGCCTCCAACTCGGCACACTCGAACGAGACCTGCGTCAGGCCGGAGCTCCTCGCCTTGGCTGCCGCCGTCTCGATCGCCTGCGTCCCACGATCGACGCCCAGTACGGCGCCCCGCGAGCCGACGACCTCCGCGGCCGTGAGGGTCACGTCCCCCGTGCCGCACCCGATGTCCAGGACCCGCATTCCCGGCGCCAGCCCGGCCGTTTCGAAGGCCCGGAGCGTGACGTCTCGGTACAGCGATCCCTGGAGGTCCAGGCGTCGCAGCTCGCTCCCGCCATGTCCCAGGAGATAGTGCCGCTCCGGCGTCGGGCTCGGCCGGCTCATACCGAGGCTCGCGGCTTCACAGCTCGAGCTCCCAGGTCTGTGCGAGATGGTCCTTTCCCCAGGCGTGACCGGGCTTCTCCGCGGTGAGCTCGAACCCCTCCCCCTCGTAGAGGCGCCGGGCCGAGTCGAGTCCGGCGACCGTGAAGAGGATCATGCGTCGGTATCCGACGTGACGTGCCTGGCCCACGCACTCCGACACCAGCCTCCCGCCGATTCCGAGGCCGCGCGCCCACGGCTCCACGAAGAGGAGCCTGAGCTGGCCGACCGTGTCCGAATGGCGGACGAGGGCGATCGCGCCGGCCCTTCGTCCGTCGACCTCCACGATCCAGCTCCGTTCGAACGCGGGGTCGAAGTGCTCGAGGAAGTCGCGCGCGATCCCGGCCACCATGGCTTCGAACGTATCGTCCCACCCGTGTGACGCCTGGTAGAGCACGGCGTGCCGTTCCACGATCCAACCCAGGTCGCCCGGAGCGTGCGCTCGATACGTGACGTTCGGCACCCTTCCGCTGCCGCCGAGCTCCCGCTCGATCGTCCGCATGGCCTCGACGACCTTTTCCTGCCCTTTCGCGCCGGTACGCGTGAGGAGCGCTTCCATTCTCGCGCGCGAGCCCGAGTCCAGCCGCTCGATCTGCGTCCGACCCGCTTGGGTGAGCTGGAGGAGGACTCGCCGCCGGTCCCGGTCCGAGCGGCGGCGGGCGACGAACCCCTCCCGCTCGAGGTGTCCGACCACGCGGCTGACGTAGCCGCCGTCGAGCTCGAGCTCCTGGGCGACCTCCGTGGGGCTCCGTTCGTCCCCTCCGGCGATCTCGAAGAGCACGCGGGCTTCGGTCAGGGAGAGTGTGCTGTCGAGGATGCCCTCCGCGAGCAACCCGATCTGCTTCGTATAGAAGCGGCTGAAGTGGCGGACGGCCTCGACGCGGCGGGCGAGCGATGTCATGATGTCTGCCATCATGCATGGAGATGTTTGCTTTCGGCAAGTAGATGGTGAGCCATGACATACCGGGGCGCGTCCAGGAGGCCACGATGACCCGTCAGAGCGAAGTCGGCAGGCTACGACGAGTGCTCTTGAAGCACGCCCGTGACGCCTTCGGCTCGCAGGAGCGCATCGACGTCCAGTGGCAGGCGCTCGGTTATCTGAGTGCGCCGCGCTTCGATGCCGCGTGCCGTGAGTACGATGACTTCGCAAGCCTGCTCGAGCGCCTGCAGGTGAGGCTCGAGTGGCTACGAGGCCCCGACGAAGGGCTCGATGCCATCTATGCGCGCGACGCGTCCATCGTCTCCGACCGAGGCGTGATCCCGTGCGTCATGGGCAAGAGCGCGAGGGCAGGCGAGCCTGCCGCGCAGCGAGCCGTGCTCGCGCCGGACATCGGGCTGGCCGGAGAGATCGCGGGCGCCGGGACCATCGAGGGGGGGGACGTGGTCTGGCTCGACCGAGAGACACTGGCCGTCGGCCGCGGCTACCGCACGAGCGAAGGCTCCGTCCGACGGATTCGCGAGCTGCTCCCCGGAACGGAGGTGCTCCGTGTCCCCCTTCCGCACTGGCGCGGGCCCTGCGACGTCTTCCATCTCATGTCGATCCTCTCCCCGCTCTCTGAAGACCTCCTGCTGGTCTATTCTCCGCTCCTGCCGGTTCCGTTCCGGGAGACGCTGAGGGAGCGAGGCTTCCGATTCGTCGAAGTCCCCGACCAGGAGTTCGACTCACAGGGCTGCAACGTCCTCGCGATCGAGCCTCGGGTCGTCGTCGCCCTCGACGGCAACCCCGAGACACGCCGCCGCATGGAGGCGGAGGGCGTGGAGGTTCACACGTACGTCGGCCAGGAGATCAGCCTCAAGGGCCTGGGGGGACCGACCTGCCTGACCCGGACGCTGGAGCGCGGGTGACGATCGAACCCGGTGTGGGTCCGAGTGGGTGGGGCGGTCGACGCGACTGAGGATCAGCGCGGCACGGGTCTGCGCGCGTGAGAATCAGGGGTGAGAAGATCAGCGCGGCTCGATCGGCCGATAGTTGATCCCGAGCGCGTCGAACCGAGCGAAGTGCCAGTCCAGACGGTGGAGGAATCCGTCGAAGTCCCTGGCGCCCGCCGGAGACCACACCACCTCCGACAGCGCGAGCATTCGTGGCAGCAGCATGTACTCCACGTGATCCCAGGTCTTCATGTATTCCGTCCAGACGTTGCCCTGGGCGCCGACGATTCGTGTCGCGTCGCGATCCCGCAGCTGGGGCGGCACGGGGTCGTACGCGTACACGCTGTCCAGCGGTAGGAAGCCCCCGATGGCGAACGGCTCCGACCCCTGATCCTCCGACTGGTAGTAGTCGAAGTAGAGGTGGCTCGTCGGCGTCATGATCACGTCGTGGCCACGCCTCGAGGCCTCGATGCCACCGAGGATGCCTCGCCACGACATGACGGTGGCGTCGGGCGGGAGGCCTCCTTCGAGGATCTCGTCCCAGCCGATCGCGCGCTTTCCGTTCTCGGCCAGGAAGGCAGCAATCCTGCGCATGAACCAGCCTTGTACGGCCTCCACGTCCTGCAGCCCCTCACGCTCCATGAGGTCGAGGACGTAGGGGCTTTCTGTCCAGCGGGCCTTCGGTGCTTCGTCGCCTCCGACGTGGATGTACGGGCCGGGAAAGAGCTCGATCACCTCGGCCAGCACCGCTTCGAGGAACTCGAAGGTCTCCTCGGACGGGCAATAGATGTCCTCGAAGACGCCCCAGGTCTGCGCCACCTCGAACGGACCCTCGGTGCAGGCCAGCTCGGGATACGCCGCCAGAGCCGCCCGAGAGTGACCGGGCATCTCGATTTCCGGTACGACCGTGATGTACCGGGCCCGCGCATACGCCACGATGTCGCGGATCTCGTCCTTGGTGTAGAAGCCACCGTGCCGCTCGCCGTCTCCGCGGAAGGGATCGTTCCCGTGACCGATCTGGGTCTGGTCGCGGTAGGCCGAGATTTCGGTGAGCCGCGGGTACGCATCGATCTGGATGCGCCATCCCTGGTCCTCGGTCAGATGCCAGTGAAAGTGGTTGATCTTGTAGCGCGCGAGCAGGTCGAGATACCGCTTGACGTCGTCCGGCCCGAAGAAGTGACGGGCGACGTCGAGGTGCATGCCACGGTAGGGAAAGCGGGGAGCGTCGCGAATGGAGACGGCGGGGATCTCGTGTCGGGCACCGCCCGGTGTCGTCTCCGCGTCGGGCGGGAGGAGCTGGGAGAGCGTCTGGAGGCCGTAGAAGAGTCCAGCGTGATCCGCGCCCCTCACGGTGACGCCTTCTGCCCGCACCTCGACGCGATAGCTCTCCGGGGGCCCGTTTCCATCGACCCCCACGACCACCGTCCCGTCGGACCCGACGGTCAGGGGGAGCCCGCCTTGCGCGCGGTGCGGCTGAGCCCAGGCCTCCACCAGTGCGCGGACCTCGGCGTCGGAGGCGCCGGCCATGGCGATCGACGAGGACGAGTCCAGCGTGAAGGCCCCTCCGTGCGCCTCGACCTCCAGCGGCGCCGGCACGATGTCCGGACCGGCGACGCGCTCACAGCCCATCGACATGACGAGTGGGAGGAGAAGCGAGGCGAGGTGGGCCCGCAGACGCTCGCGCGTGCGCGTCACACCGCCCTCGTGAGCACCCGGGTCTGCGCGAACTGGCGATGCCCGTCCTTCGACTTATGGAAGCCGAAGCCGCTCTCCTTGGCCCCCACCCAGGGCGTGCCGGGCACCCCGCCCACCGCCCGATTGACACCGACCATGCCTGCCGTGAGTCGGCGGGCGACGGCCTCCGTGCGCTCCGAGTCCTCACCGAAGACCACGGCGCCGAGCCCGAAAGGCGTGTCGTTGGCGCGTTCGACGGCCTCGTCGACCGAGGCCACGCGGGTCACGCAGGCGACCGGGCCGAAGGTCTCGACCGTGCCGATCTCCATCTCTTCCGTGACCTCCGTGAGCACCGTGGGTTGGACGAAGTTGTCGTGATGCCCTTCGCCCCCGGCGAGCACCGAGGCGCCCGCCGCGACGGCCGCCTCGATCTGCGCCAGCACGTGATCTCGCTGTCTGGCGTTGACCATCGGTCCCACCTCCGCCCCCTCCAGCCCGTTGCCCACGCGCATCGCGTGGGCAAGCTCGGCCAGAGCACCCTCGAAGGCGTCCGCGACCGACTCGAGAACGAAGATCCGCTCGGTCGAGACACAGACCTGGCCACAGTTTCGAAACGAGTTGAAGGCTGCGAATTCGGCCGCCTTCTCGAGATCGGCGTCCTCCAGCACGATCATCGGGTCCTTGCCTCCGAGCTCCAGAACGACCCGCTTCAGCGTGCCGCTGGCCTCGCGCATGATGTGCTTGCCGACCTCTCGCGAGCCCGTGAAAGCGATCATGTCGACGTCGGAGCGTACCAGGGCCTTGCCCTGGTCGTCGGCCCCGTGAACGACGATCAGAACCCCTTCGGGAAGGACTTCGTTCAGCGCGTCGGCGTAGGCCTGGCCGCAAAGCGGTGTCTCCTCCGACGGCTTGAGGACCACGGCGTTCCCTGCCATCAGCGAGGGAAGCACCATCCAGTGCGGCATCGACATGGGGAAGTTCCACGGGGTGATCGCTCCGACCACCCCGAGTGGGTCGTGATGGATCGTGGAGCGCACGCCTCGGCTCTCGATGCTCTCGGGCTCCAGGGCCTCGACCATCTCCTGGATCTCACGGGCGAGGCCAGACCCGAGGGACTTCGCCTCGACTCTCGATTCCTTGAGAGCCTTCCCCATTTCGCGGGTGATGAGCTCGGCATGGCGGTCCACCCGCTCCGTCAGGAGGGGGCCCGCGCGCTCGAGGATCTCGGCTCTCCCGGCGAGTCCAAGCGCGGCCCACGCCGGCTGAGCGGATCGGCCGCGGTCGACGGCGTCCTGGACCGCTTCCGGCCGTGTGATCGGAACCTCGCCCACGAGGGTACCGGTCGCGGGATCGTGGGAGCGGAGCATGGACATGGGGTGGGCTCGCGTGTGGAGGGGACCGGGGGCAGCTTGTCGGGTGGGCCGAACAATGCGGAAACGCGGAGCGGGAGGGCAAGGTGACGCAGGAGGGTTGGACTGAGGCCTTCGAGGCGGCCCGAGCGGGTGATCGGGCGTCGGTTCTTCGAATGGCGGACAAGGACCAGGGGATCGTCCAGGCACGGGACGCCGAGGGGGCCACACTCCTCCACGCCGCCGCCGAGCGCGACGACGTCAAGCTGGTCCTCGGCCTCCTGGACCGGGGCGCAGACCCCAGAGTGGAAGCGGGATGGGGACAGACACCGTTCGAGTGGGCGGCGAACATGGGGGCGTCCGCCGTGGCGGAGCTTCTCCGGGCGAAGGGCGGGGCCCGGGAGAGCTTCTGGACCGCGGCTGCGCTCGGTGAGGTCGACCAGGTGCGCCGCCGGCTGTCCGGAGCGAAGGATCCCGAGGTGCTTGCCCGCCCCGTCCCGCCGCGGGTCGATCCGTACGCCTGGCCCGAAGACACCGCTTTCCGGCGGGGAGATGCCCTGTCCGACGCGTTCTACATCGCCTGCCGAAACGGACACCTCGAGGTCGCGAGGTTTCTCGCCGAGGCCGGCGCGGACCTGGACGCGCGCGGCTACTTCGGGGCGTCCGCCCTCCACTGGGCGGCCCTCAACGGGCGGGAGGCCGTCGTCCGGTGGCTGATCGAGGCCGGCGCTCAGCCCGGACGGCGGGATCCCAAGTTCGACGCGACGCCGGCGGGCTGGGCTCGTGAGGGCAAGCGCGACGACATCGCGACCCTGATCGAAGGTGAAGGGGCAACAGATCAGCCGGAGACGGGAGGCGGCGTGACGAGTCGCGGACTCGATCTCGAAGTGGGACATGCCGCCTCGCGCTCGTTGGAGGTGACACCGGAGCGGGTCCGCTCGTACGCCGAGATCACCGGGGACCACAATCCGCTGCACTTCGACGAGACCTTCGCGTCCGAAACTCCGTTCGGCCGATTGGTGGCTCACGGTGGGATCACCACCGGTGTGCTCCATGCCCTCGTGGCCGAGGACATGCCCGGACCCGGGACGGTCTTTCTGAGCCAGAACTGGAAGTTCACGGCGCCGGTCTACATCGGAGACACGATCACGGCGACCGCGGAGGTCCTCAGCGTCCACGAGACCAAGCCGGTCTGCTCGCTCGACATCCGGGTCGTGCGGCAAGACGGCGAGACCGTGCTGGAGGGCGAGGCCTGGTGTTACCGGTTCCTCGTCGCGGCCGCGTCGTGACGCCGCCCCGGAGGGTCGTCGTCTCGCGGCTCGGCGCTCTGCTCTGCGCCGGCTGCGTCGGGTTGTGGTCTGCCGGGACTGCGGCCGCTCAGGCGACCGTCCGGATCGCCGCGTACAACGTCAAGCACGGCGAGGGCATGGACGGCAACGTGGACCTCTCGCGGGCGGCGGAGGTGCTGCGCGCGCTCGACCCCGACGTCGTCACGCTGCAGGAGATCGATCGGGGCACGGAGCGGACCGACGGCGTGGACCAGGCGAGGCAGCTCGGGGAGGCGCTCGGGATGTCCGCACACTTCGGGGCGTTCATGCCCTACCAGGGCGGCGAGTACGGCATGGCCGTGCTCACGCGCCTCCCCGTATCGACCGTCGAGAACATTCGACTCCCCGACGGGGACGAGCCGCGGACGGCGCTCCGCGTCGTCGTGGGTGTTGGGGACGAGGGTCGGCCTCTGTCGGTCGTGGGCGTCCACCTCTACCGCACGCCCGAGGAGCGCCTCGCGCAGGCCGAGGCGCTCTCGCTCCATCTCGAGGAAGCCGACCACCCGGTCGTGCTCGCCGGTGACTTCAACTCGTTTCGAGGGGATCGTGTCCTCGGGCACCTGCGGGGTGAGGAGTGGATCGTGCTGGACAAGGACGGTCCGAGCCTGACATACCCGTCCGACGAGCCGGCCCGAGAGATCGATTTCGTGATGCTCCGGCCCGGATCGGACTTCGAGGTGATCGCGCACGAGGTGGTGGACGAGCGGGTCGCTTCGGATCATCGTCCCCTGCTCGTCGTCCTTCGCCTCTGGTGACCTCGTTGGCTCGCAGGAAGTAGGGAGAGTTCGATGGCTCGTTGGTACATGTCCGTCGCGCTGACTCTGGCGTGCATCGCGCAGGCCGCCCCGGCCGGTGCGCAGGGTTTCGATCTCGTCATCCGCGGAGGCCGGATCCTGGATGGCACCGGGAACCCCGACGTGCGTGCCGACGTGGGAGTACGAGACGGACGGATCGTGTCGGTGGGCGTGCTCGGCGACGTCGAGGCCGAGCGAGTGGTCGAGGCGGAGGGGATGTACGTCGTGCCGGGCTTCATCGACCTGCACTCCCACGCGGACCGCGCGCTCTACGACGGAGACCGGGATCTGCGCGCGGCGCGAAACCTCGTGGCGCAGGGGATCACCACGATCGTCGTGGGCCCGGATGGCCGGAATCCCACGTGGCCGATCGTGGACGAGATCGAGGGCTATCGGAGGGGTGGGACCGCGGTCAACGTCGTACCGATGGTCGGGCACGGGACCGTTCGCTCCGCCGTGATGGGAGACGACTACGAACGGCACGCCACCGAGGCGGAAATCGAGCAGATGCGGGAGCTCGTCCGGCAGGGCATGGCAGAGGGTGCGTGGGGGCTCGGGGCAGGTCCGGAGTACCGACCCGGGCGGTTTTCGACCACGGAGGAGCTGATCGCCCTGGCCGAGGTCGTCGCCGAGTTCGACGGCTTCTACTACGCGCACCAGCGAAGCCAGTCTCCTCTTCCCCTCTGGCTCACTCCGAGCATCGTCGACGAATACACGCCGCCCCCGACCTGGCCCCCAGGCTGGCGCCTGACCGGGACCGACGGGATGCACGAGACGATCAGGATCGGTCGGGAGACCGGGATCCGCGTGGTCGGCACGCACATCAAGGCCAAGGGCCCTTCCAGCTGGGGGCAGTCGGCGGTGGACGTCCTCGCCATCGACCGCGCGCGCGCCGAAGGCGTGCAGGTCTATCTCGACCAATATCCGTACGAGACGTTCGGAGGTGGCTCGGTCGAAGTGATTCCTCGGTGGTACTTCGCACCCGTCGGAACCGACCGCAGCGGCGGCCTCGACGACCCGATGTGGGGACAGCCCGGTCTGATGGACGACTTCCAGGCGAACCTGCGCGCGCACATGCGGGACCCGGAGCTCCGCGAGGAGCTGGTGAGGGACGTGGAGTACATCCTGGACCTCCAGGGCGGCGCGGATCGCCACGTGATCGTCATCTCGCCCCGCGATCCCGCACTCGTGGGGCGGACCCTCGCCGAAGTCGCGGGTGCTCGAGGCCGCTCACCCGTCGAACAGCTGCTTCGCTTCGCGCTCGAGCTGGGAACGCGGGAGCTCCGGTCAGGAGTCCGGTTTCGGGGGCTCGCCGGGTCGGCGGAGGACGTGGAGCGCTACATGCGTCAGGAGTACACCGCCACCGCGACCGACGGTGGGATCGTGCGCGAGCCCCGAGCCGGGCAGCACCCTCGGTACTTCGGCACGTACCCCCACAAGATCGCCACCTACGTTCGCGACAAGGGTGTGATCACCCTGCCGTTCTTCGTGCGCTCCTCGACGGGGCTCCCCGCCCAGATCGTGGGCCTCGCGGACCGGGGTTACGTCCGAGAGGGGCAGGCGGCCGATCTCGTCGTCTTCGACTACGACCGCCTTCAGGACTACGCCACGATCCTGGACCCCGGGGGACGCAACGAAGGGATCGAGTACGTCTTCGTGAACGGCGTGCCCGTGATCGACCGGGGGCGCACGACGGGGGCTCTGCCGGGGATGCCGCTGGTGCGCGGGGAGGAACGATAGCGGCCGACTTGGACGGACAGGCTCGTACTCGCTACACTCGGCCCTATGGGTGATCGAATCCTCGTCACCGGTGCGACCGCCCCCGTGGGGCGGGAGCTCGTCAGACTGCTCAGGGACGCCGGAGCGGAGGTGAAGGCGGGCACCCGCCATCCGGAGCGGGCCGCGCACGTCTTCGACGCGTCCGTCGAGGTCGTGGAGCTGGACTACGCTGAGCCAGCCACGTTCGACGCGGCGGTCGAGTGGGCGGACCGGCTCTGCCTACAGCCCCCGGCCTTCGACGGGGATGCCTACCGTACGCTGGTGCCTCTTCTCGATTGGGCCGTGCAAGCCGGCACGGGACACGTCGTGGTCGTGTCCGCGATGGGCATCGAGGTCCGCGAGGACCTCCCGATCCGGCATCTCGAGAATCACGTCGCTTCGCTCGGAGTCGATTGGACGTTCCTCAGGCCGAACTTCTACATGCAGAACTTCGGCGAGGGATTCCTCGGGGAGCGGATTCGCCGGACCGGTCGATTCCGCATGCCGGTGGAGGACGCCGAGGTCAGCGTAGTCGACGGCCGGGACGTCGCCGCGGTGGCCGCCGCGGCGCTGACCTCGGGCGCCCACGTGGGGCAGGCCTACACCCTCACGGGGCCCGAGGCGCTGTCCCACGGCGCCATCGCGAGCATGATCGCGGTCGCCGCGGGCCGGGACGTCGAGTTCGAGGCGTGCACCGACGAGGAGATGCTGGGTTGGCTGACCGGTGCCGGGTGGCGTCCGGACGTCGCCGGCGTCGTGATCGCCCTGTATCAGGCGGTCCGTGGCGGCGTGCGCGCGCACGTTACACGGGATGTCGAGACCGTTCTCGGCCGTCCCGCTCGTACGTTCGGACAGTTTGCGAAGGAACATCACAGTCTGTGGGCCTGACACGGAAGTGGGCCCGGACATCTCGACAACCTGCCGCGTCCCACGAAACGGCGACGCGGCGCCATCCGAAGGGGTTCGCATGATCTCCATTCGTCGCGGCTCGATCGCTCTCGCGCTGGGGGTGGTCGTCACGATGCTCGGCCGCCCGACGGCGGGCGACGCGCAGGTCAACGACGAGGCAGCCCGGCCTGACCGACTCCAGTATCTCGACGTCTTCGAGATGGAGGTGTCGGCAGATCCACGCATCTCGCCCGACGGGTCACGCGTCGTCTACGTCCGGCAGGGCTTCGACATCATGACCGACCGTCGGCGCACCGCGCTGTGGATGCTGGACGCCGACGGGGGCGATCACCGTGCGCTCACCGACGGCAACAGCCCCGTCTCCTCGCCGCGGTGGTCGCCGGACGGCAACCGCCTCCTGTACGTCTCGTCGGAGGGGGGCTCTTCGCAGATCTTCGTGCGCTGGATGGACAGCGGGCAGATCGCCGAGCTCACCAACGTGACCGAGTCGCCGGGCAACCTCACCTGGTCGCCCGACGGAAACTGGATCGCGATGACGATGCACGTGCCGGAGGCGCAGGCGACCTTCGCGAAGATGCCTCCCCGGCCCGAAGGGGCCCAATGGAACGACCCTCCGCTCGTCGTGGATCGGCTCCGGTACCGGGCCGACGGTCGCGGATATCTTCCGCGGGGCCACACTCACGTCTTCGTGATGCCGGCGGACGGCGGAACGCCCCGCCAGGTCACGGAGGGCGACTTCGACCACGGCGGCCGACTCTCGTGGTCACCTGATTCGCGCTCGATCGTCTTCAGCGCGAACCGTGGCAACCCGGACGTGGACGTCCGGAACAGCGAAGTGTTCGAGATCGACGTGGAGACCGGTGCGCTCACGCAGCTCACGGAGCGGTTCGGCCCGGATGGCTCACCGGTCGTGTCGCCGGATGGCGCGAGGATCGCCTACACGGGACTCGACGACCGGTACCAGGGCTATCAGGTCACCCACCTCTACGTGATGAACCGCGACGGCTCCGAGTCCCGGCAGGTGACGGACCTCGACCGAGACATCGGAAACGTGAATTGGTCGGAGGACGGACGGGGTGTCTTCTTCCAGTACGACGACCTGGGCATCACCAAAGTCGGATACGTGACGCTCGACGGCGACGTGTCCGAGATCGTCGACCACGTCGGGGGGCTCGGCCTTGGGCGCCCTTATTCCGGGGGCACCTACACCGTGTCGAACGGTGGTCGCGTAGCGTACACGACGAACTCGCCGAGTCGTCCCGCGGACGTCGCGGTGGTGGAGCGAGGGGGCACGCCACGCCAGCTCACCCACCTCAACGACGATCTGCTCGATCACAAGATACTCGCGGAGGTCGAGGAGATTTGGTGGGAGTCCTCTCACGACGGGCGTCGCGTCCAGGGGTGGATTGCATATCCCCCGGACTTCGATGCGAGCCGCGAATACCCACTGATGCTCGAGATCCACGGCGGGCCCTTCTCGAACTACGGGCCACGCTTCTCACCCGAGGTGCAGCTCTTTGCGGCGGCCGGATACGTCGTGTTGTACACGAACCCGCGAGGCAGCACGAGCTACGGTGAGGAGTTCGGCAACCTGATTCATCACGCCTATCCTGGCTACGACTACGACGACCTCGTGTCGGGTGTCGATGCGGTGATCGAGCGGGGCTTCGTGGACGAGGACAACCTCATGGTCACGGGTGGGAGCGGGGGCGGCGTTCTGACCGCGTGGATCGTAGGCAAGACGGATCGTTTCCGAGCCGCGGTCTCGGTCAAGCCGGTCATCAACTGGATCAGCTTCTCGCTGACCTCCGACGGGTATCCGTCGTACTACCAGTATTGGCTCCCGGGCCCCGTATGGGAGGAGGGCAACCTCGAGCACTACTGGCAACGCTCGCCACTTTCGTTGGTGGGCAACGTGACCACGCCGACGATGCTCATGACCGGTGAGGACGACCTACGGACGCCGATGGCCGAGACCGAGCAGTACTACCAGGCCCTCAAGCTCCGGGGCATCGACACACAAATGGTCCGGATCCCCAACTCGCCACACGGGATCGCCGGTAGCAGCCCGTCGAACCTCATCGCCAAGGTCGCCCACGTTCTCGAGTGGTTCGAGCGCTACCGCACCGATCGACGACCGGTCAGTCAGTGAGCCGGGGCGGGCCTCGTGAGGGGCCCGCCCGCTCGGTCCATCCGCTCGAGGCGGGGTGGGGGCGCGCGAGGCGCCCGGGATCCCTCCGTCCTCCGATCGGGTTCGGTGAGACGAGCCTTGTGCATGAGCGCGTCGTTCGCGCGTCTTAGTCATGAGGAGGCTTGCCCGCGTGACCGCCGAAAGCGGCCCAGGGCAGGCCCGTGACCACGCCAAGAGGAGGACCCTCCATGCCTCGTACTTCGTTCGCTCTTTTGGCCACCGCGGTGGCCCTGCTTCTCGCAGCCTGTGGAGACGACAGTCCGACCGGTGTCGACGGCGGTGGCGACGGTGGAGGGGATACCCGGACGATCAAAGCCGAACCCTCGTTCGCGACCGACATCAACGAGATCCTCCAGCGGCGCACTTGCGCCAACAGTGGTTGCCACGGCAGCGGCGCCGGCGGGCTCTCGCTCACCACGAGCGCGACGACGAACTATGCGGCCCTGGTCGGCGTGACGGCGGCGTCCGAGGCGTTCCCTCTGGTGGACCCCGGGGACGCCGCGAACAGCTACATCGTGATCAAGACCGAGGGGAGCCAGAGCGTGGGGCAGCGGATGCCGCTGGGTGCGAGCGCGCTCGACAACATCGACCAGACCAACCTCCGGAACTGGATCAACACCGGGGCCCCGAACAACTGATGATGAAACCACTCGAGATCGTCCTCTGCGTGGCCGCGCTCGGTGCGACGGCGGCGCAGCAGGCGTCAGGGCAGGACCGGCTCTTCCAGTCACACCAATCGGCCAACCTCGCGACCACGGAGACGCTCCGAGGCGGGAACTGGCTGTTCGAGATCTCCCACCGGTTCGCGGTGCCGATGTCGGAGGGCTCGAAGGAGCTGTGGGGGATCGATGGCCCGGCGGTCATTCGATTGGGGCTCGGCTTCGCCCCGACGGATCGGGTCCTGCTCGGCATCATCCGAACCAACCACGAGGACAACCTCGAGTTGAACGCGCGGGCCCGCTTCCTCGAGGCGTCGCTGGGGGGTACCCCCGTTCATCTCGCGGCTGCGGCCGGGGGGGCGTGGAACACGGATCCGGTGCTGACCGAGGGGGCGGAGGACAACGAGTTCCAGTTCTACGCGCAGCTTGTCGCGAACGCGCTCATCGCGGACCGGCTCGCCGTCGGCCTCGCACCGACCTACCTGCGCAATCCGCGGATTCGCGACTTCGAGACGCACAACACGTCCTCACTGGGCGTGTACGGCCAGTGGTACCTGGGCGGAACGTTCAGCCTGCTCGGCGAGTGGATCTTCTCGGAAGAGATTCCCGACCTGGAGCACGACACGGGCACGTTCGGGCTCGAGATCCGCACGCGGGGGCATCACTTCAAGATCGTCGCGACGAACCAGCCGGCCATCAACCCGACCCAGCACCTCGCCGGGTCTCCCTACCCGTTCACTCTCGACGAGCTACGGTTGGGCTTCAACATCACGCGGTTGTTGCCCTTCTAGGGACCTCAACGGTCCCCGACCAAGCTCAGAAGCCCGGGCCGAGGTAGCGGAGGATGAACAGGTAGAGGCCGCCCGCGATGGCGACGATCACGGCGACTTTCGCGAGCTTCTTGACCACCGCGAAGATCATCGTGGCCACCAGTAGCAGGACGGGCGCCAAGAAGATTGGATGAGCGACCAGATACTGGATCAGGCCGACGACTTCGTCCTCCATCGGAACTCCGTACGAGTGGGGCCAAGGTCTCACAAAGAAGCGCTGCCACACGACCGTGTCCACAGTGCCTCTCATCCCCTACGATGGTCGGGGTGAACACGATTCGTGACCCGGCTTCCGGCCTGACGGCCCGATTCCCCCTGGGGGCTGAGGTCCGCCTGTCTGATCTGGACGTCGATCCCTACCCCGTGCTCGCCAGGCTGCAGCGCGAGGAGCCGGTTTCCTGGGTCCCTGAGATCGGGATGTGGTTCCTGACCCGACGCACGACGATCGTCGACGTTCTCCGGGATGCCGGCCGGTTCACCACGGAGGCCGAGCGGTCGACGATCCGCGACATCTTCGGTGCCCACATGATGACGACGGACGGCGAGATCGCGCTACGGTACAAGCGCGCATGTCTCCACGCGTTCCGTGCCGAGACGCTGACACGGGAGATGGGAGCGTGGATACGCGTCGAGGTCGACGGGCTGTTCTCGGCTGCGGGGTCGGCCTCGCCCGGGGGTACCACCGCCGACCGCGCCCCGATCGACCTCATGGGAGCCATCGCGACCCCACTGGCGGTCGCCACGGCGCTGCGGGTGCTCGGCCTGCCGCAGGGACTCTCGGCCCGAGTCGCCGGATGGTACGAC
>JBDHDM010000045.1:0-16451 GCA_039591515.1 Gemmatimonadota bacterium
CACACGGGCGGAGTGCAGTAGCGGCACGAGGTGGCGGCACTCGCTGCCGACCACATGCCCCATGAACGAAGGGGCGGCCCGACCACCTGACGGTGACCGGGCCGCGTGCTTTCGACGGGCGAAAGCGGGTGGTCCGCGCGGCGCGCGGACCGGAGGATTACATCATGCCCTCCATGCCCCCCATGCCACCCGGCATCCCACCAGCGCCCTCTTCCTCGGGCCGCTCGACGACGACCGCTTCGGTCGTGAGGAGCAGGCCCGCGATCGACGCGGCATTCTGTAGCGCAGTGCGCACCACCTTCGTCGGATCGATGACGCCGGCCTTCACCAGGTCCTCGTACTCGTCGGTCTGGGCGTTGTAACCGAACGCGCCCTTCCCTTCGCGGATCTTCGAAACCACGATGCTGCCCTCGACCCCCGCGTTGATCGCGATCTGGCGAACCGGGTGCTCGAGCGCCCTGAGGAGAATCTGGACCCCGATCTGCTCGTCCTCACGGTCGAGGTTCATCTCGGCGAGCCTTCCCTGCGCCCGGAGCAGTGCAACACCGCCGCCCGGAACGATCCCCTCTTCGACCGCCGCACGCGTGGCGTGCAGGGCGTCCTCGACCAGCGCCTTCTTTTCCTTCATCTCGGTCTCGGTCGCAGCACCGACGTTGATGACCGCCACGCCACCGGCGAGCTTCGCCAGCCGCTCCTGCAGCTTCTCGCGGTCGTAGTCCGAGGTGCTCTTGTCGATCGCGACGCGGATCTCCTCGATCCGGCCCTTGATCTTGTCGCTTTCACCAGCCCCGTCGATGATCGTCGTGTTGTCCTTGTCGATCACGATGCGCTTCGCCTCACCGAGGTCGGAAGCGACGGTGTTCTCGAGCTTGAAGCCAACCTCCTCCGAGATCACCTGGCCACCCGTGAGCACGGCGATGTCCTGGAGCATGGCCTTGCGGCGATCTCCGAAGCCGGGGGCCTTCACGGCGGCGACCTTGAGCGTGCCGCGGAGCTTGTTGACCACGAGCGTGGCGAGCGCCTCGCCCTCGACGTCCTCCGCCACGATCAGGAGCGGGCGGCCAGTCTGCGCGACCTTCTCGAGGATCGGCAGGAGATCCTTCATCGAGCCGACCTTCTTGTCGTGGATGAGGATCATGGGATCCTCGAGCACGGCCTCCATACGCTCCGGGTCCGTCACGAAGTACGGAGACAGGTAACCCCGATCGAACTGCATGCCGTCCACGGTGTCGAGCGTGGTCTCGAGGCCCCGGGCCTCTTCGACCGTGATCACGCCGTCCTTTCCGACCTTCTCCATCGCATCGGAGATCAGCTCGCCGATCTCGGTGTTGTTGTTCGCCGAGATCGCGCCGACCTGCGCGATGTGCTTCTTGTCCTTGGTCTCCACAGAGAGCGCCTTGAGCTCGTCGACGACGACCTCGACACCCTTGTCGATACCACGACGGATACCCATGGGGTTGGTCCCCGCCGTCACGTTCTTGAGGCCTTCGCCGAAGATCGCCTGGGCGAGAACCGTCGCCGTCGTCGTACCGTCACCGGCGACGTCCGAAGTCTTCGTGGCGACTTCCTTGACCATCTGGGCGCCCATGTTCTCCACGGGATCTTCCAGCTCGATCTCTTTGGCGACGGACACCCCGTCCTTGGTCACCGTGGGGGACCCGAACTTCCGATCCAGGACCACGTTCCGGCCCTTGGGGCCGAGGGTCACCTTTACGGCCCGGGCGAGCTTGTCGACACCGACCTTGAGGCGCGCTCGCGCCTCGACGTCGAATCCGAGCTCTTTAGCTGCCATGATTCGCTATCTCCTGTCGATTCGTGTGCGCTTACGAGACGATTGCGAGGACGTCCGACTCGCGGAGGATGAGGTACTCCTCACCATCGAGCGTGACATCCGTGCCGCTGTACTTGCCGTAGAGGACCTTGTCGCCGACGGAGACGTCCATTTCGAGCCTCGTTCCGTCGTCGGACAACTTGCCTGGCCCGACCGCGACGATCTCACCCTGGGACGGCTTCTCCTTGGCCGTGTCCGGGATGTACAGACCTCCGCGCATCTGCTCGGCTTCCTCGAGCGGCTTGACCACGACGCGATCCGCGAGCGGCTTCACGTCGACACTGACTGCGGCTTTACCCTTAGCCATCGGGGCCTCCTCCTGCGTGGTAGGGCCTTGAATGTTGGGAAGACGCGTTAGCACTCGACGAAAGTGAGTGCTAACATCCCATAATCTCGCCTACCGGCAGGGGGTGTCAACCGTGCGGGGGGTCACGCCCTTCGGAGGATCGAAGTCGTCGGTCGTGGCCTACTCGGCCGCGTACGACACCTCACGCAAAAGGCGCCCGACGGGGTCTCCTCCGCTCCGCCACAGGTAGCGGTCGGAGAGGCGGTTCAGGGCCGCGCGCACTCGCGAGAAGTGCTTCCCCACCGACGCGAGGGGGTGCGAGACCCCGAGTGCCTCCGCCTGCGGCGACTCGGACGCCAATTGGTAGCCCGCGGACCCGACTGATTCGTAGTACGCGATGGGTGGAGCCCCCCGGCGGCGGACGCGCGCGTCGAGGAAGTCCGGGAACATGCCCGAAAGCCAAAGGGCGAAGTTCCCCATGTGCGCCCGGAGGAGGAACGCCTCTCCGGGGCCGGCCGAACGCAGCCGCCCGGTCAGGTCGACAAGGTACCGGTACTCCTCGGTGCCGCTCTCCGAGATTCGATACGCTCGTCGCCTCTGGCCGAACCGCAGAAGCATCGAGGCCACGTAGTCGGCGGCCACGGGATCGTCGATTCCTCGCTCGAGCAGAGATTGTCGGACCAGCACGTAGAAGACCAGCTCAGGACGCGATCGCACGTCCTCCTCGGTGAGCAGCGCGTTGAGCGTACGTGGGTCGTCGAGGAGCCCGTCGACGCCGTCACTCTCCAGGCGCGCACGGGCCCCCTCTCGCAGCACAGAGTCGCGTCGTCCAAGGAGGTCGACGAGCTGCAGCGCTTCACGGCGGCCGAGCGAGGCTCGGATGACGGGCATGATCATCGACGTTGCCTCCTTTCGCTTCACGCGAGCCGATGCGAGGGGGCCCTACTCGGCCGGCGGATCGAGGGTGCCCCGAGACCGGCGAGGTCCTTCCTCCAGTCTGGTACTCCGGGCGGGCCGGGCGCGAGCCTTTATTTCGCAGGCGTCATGCCGCGGCCTCGGGGTGAGAGGCCGAAGTTCGCACGCGGGCGGACCCGCGCGGGTCCCGCTTCAACCGGGCGCGGTCAGTGCCTCCATGCGGGCGACGCCCTCGAGCCCCACGATCGCATGAACCACCTCGTCCGCGAGCTCGGGATCGAACCAGTGGCCCAGGTCGGCGAGCTGTGCGAAGGCCGCGCGGGCCTCCCCATAGGCGCGCTCGAGCACGGCGCGGGCCGACCGCGCGAAGTCGGCCTCGACGGCACCCTCCGGGACTGCCATGCCCTCCCAGAGGGGTGTGAGCGCGGCCTGCTCGGCGGGTGTTCCCTCGTGCCGAATCTGCGAAACGAGCAGGTTGTGGGAGCGGCGGCTCACGTCGAATTCGAAGTCGGTCAAGTCGTCGACGATCTGAAACGCGGTCCCGAGGCGGGCGATCGCCTCCTCGGCGCCGACCATCGCCTGCGCGGTCTCCCCCGTCTCGAGGACGGAGGGCGCCGCGAACGCGAGTGCGAACAGGGCCCCACCTCGCACACGATGCACGGACTCGACCATGGCCTCCGGCGTGGGAATCTCGTCCACACCGCCCTCCTCCGAGCCCTCCAAGACCCCGATCTCCGCCATGCGATCGATCAGGGCCCGTTGAATCGGCGCGACATCACGCTCCCCGATGCTGCCCAGTCGAACCGCACGGTCGAGAACGACGCGCTGCAGGCGCTCGAAGGCCATGAGCTGGAGGATCGACATGAAGCGGGCGCCGGCGTGCTCGGCCAGAGGCAGAAGCGACTTGGCCTGGTCGTCGAAGAGGTTGTCGGCGGCCGTAATGGTGCCCTTGATGCAGAAGTTCAGCTCCGAGTAGACGCGCAGGCGCTCCGCGGGCACGTCCAGCGACCGGAAGATCGAGCGAAACAGGATCAGGAAGAAGTACTCCTGGAGGAAGTGGAGCCCATCCGGCGTGGTCACTTCCGAGGCCGTCGGCACATGGGCCGCCTCCCGCCGAAAGCGCGCCCCGATCACGGATTCCAGGTCCTCGTACACGGTACGGACGGCGTCGGCTTGGGCCTCCATGTCCGGCGCGAGACGGCCCCACACGCCACGCTCGGCGAGAAGCCGGACCGACCTTTCGGAGCGGAAGACGGGAGAGAGGGTCATGACACGGACTTCGAGGGTCGTTTCTTCGATGCGTGGGGCCGCCGAAAATCTAGCCCCTCGACGCAGCGAGGGCATCGCCCACGCTGCCCCCGACCCCACCGCCGGGGCAAGCGGGTCCCACACCCTCACACGGCCGGAGGTCCCTCTCTGGCAAGGAACTCGCCCGCCATGGCAAGGCCGTAGAGGGTGAGAAACGGCTCGATCTCGTCCACCGTCTCGAGATACGGCCCCATCACGTTGGCGAAGCCGCCCGTGGCGACGACGAAGGCGTCGGGGCGCCCCCATTCCGCCTTGATCCTGGTCACGATGCCGTCGACCGCATCGATCGCCTGGTAGAAGACGCCACTCTGAATGCACGCCTCCGTGCGTCGCCCGATCGTGCGCTCGGGTGGCAGCAGCTCGACGCGGGGCAGCTTGGCGGTGCGTGCCGAAAGCCAGTCGAGCCCGGCGCGGAGGCCTGGAGAGATCACCCCACCTTGAAACACCCCGTCACCCGTGATGCAGTCGAAGGTCGTCGCGGTACCCAGGTCCACGGCGATCGTATCGCGCCCGTACATCTCCCGGGCGGCGAGCGTGTTGACGATACGGTCGGCGCCCACGGTGAGGGGTTCGTCCACGTCGAGCGTGACGGGCAACTTCGACAGCGGGCTGACCGAAACGACCCCGCCCGAGGTCAGGGTGGAGAGCGTCTTCACCCAGACGCGGTTCACGGACGGAACGACAGAGCCCACCACACCCCGCTCGATCTCGGCATCGCCGAACCCCTCCCCGACGAGGAAGGCGCGCAGCAGAGCCGTCATCTCGTCCCCGGTCCGCGGCACGCTCGAGCTGACGCGCCAGTCCGCCAGGAGCTCGGTCGAGCTCTTGGCGAGGCCGACCACGGTTTCGGTGTTCCCCACGTCTACGACGAGCTGCACGCGGTACTCCTGCGGAGGAGGTGGCTATCCTAGTCTGGCGTCGACGCCGTCGCGAGGCGAACGGATCCGGACGTCACCGAGCGCAGGGATCCGTCGGGCGCCTCGACGAGGAGCGCGCCGTGTTCGTCGATCCCGCGTGCCACACCCGTCCCCTGGATCTCCGCATGGACGGTCCGCCCCCGCAACGCATCCCTGCGCTCCAGCTCGGTCCGCACCGACGCGAACGGATCGGGAAGTCGGAGAATGGCCCGGATCTCACGAATGATCGATCCCGCCAACGACCTGCGTTGTATGGAGATCGCCCACGCGACCTCGAGTGACGTCGCATGGTCGGCCACGTCGGGGGCAAAACCCCCTGGCGGAGAAGCGACGTTGATGCCCACGCCCACGACGACGCCATGCGGCCCGGACTCACAGAGGATGCCCCCCACCTTTCGATCGTCGTCGAGGACGAGGTCGTTGGGCCATTTGACCCGCACACGGCCGCCGCCCGGAACGATCGATTCCACCGCCCGGGCGCACGCGACCCCCACGAGGAGCGGAAGCTGAGGAGCACGCAGCGCGGCTTCGAAGAGGATGGACATCCAAATGCCGACCCCGGATGCAGACTGCCAGGAGGCCCCGTGCCTTCCGCGCCCTGCGGACTGGGCCTCCGACACGACCACGGAAGGCCGCGGGGCGCCCTCGCGCGCCAACGCCACCGCCCGGTCATTCGTCGAGCCGAGGGTACGATAGGTCTCCACCATCGGAACGCCCCACTCCCGAGCGAGCGATTCGGCGGAGCAGCCGTCCCAGGAGCCGACGACGGCCGAGCCGACCGGCTCGGCTCGGGCAGCCGCGCCACCCCGTTCCGGCGTGCTCACCGCAAGGCCAGGAAGGTGAGGTACGCCACCGCGACGAGCCAGCAGTACGGTGCGAAGAAGTGGAACGCCCTTCGCGCCAGCATGGCGTTGAATGCCTGGATGGCGAGGACCCCGGTCACGCCGGCCACCACGCTGCCCGCCAACACGACACCGGGAGCCAGGACAGGGGCACCGGCCTCACCGACATGGGCGAGCTGCAGCACCGCCGCGCCGCCCACCGCGGGCACCGCCATCAGGAAGGAGAAGGCGGCGGCTTCGCGGGCCTCCAGGCCCAGCCACAGCGCTGCGACCACCGTGGCGCCCGAACGGGAGATGCCAGGCACGAGCGCGAACGCCTGCGCCACCCCGATCAAGAGGGCCATCGCCCATGAGGGCCGAACAGCGACAGCCCGCTCGAGCGGCCCCCGGCTGCTCCACAGCACCGCGCCGGTCAAGAGGAGCGCGACCCCGGCGACCCACGGTTCGTCGAAGAGACTCTCGATCCGGCGCTCGGCGAAGACGCCCAGGAGGCCGGCCGGGACCGAGGCCACGCACACGAGCCCTAAGTAGGTGAGTGCATCGCTGTCCCCCCTCATCGCGCCGCGGACGAGGGACCAGACACGCGTTCGATAGACGAGGAGGATCGAGATCAGCGTGGCCACATGCACGGCCACCTCGAAGAGCAGACCCGGGATCTCGACGCCGAGCACGGCCTGCGTCATGACCAGATGGCCGGAGCTCGAGACCGGCAGGAACTCGGTGACCCCTTGGACGAAGCCGAGGAGGATCGATTCGAGCGTGGTCATGCGCCCTGCGACACCACGCGCTCGTAGAGCGCCTCGTACTGGGGCACGACGGCGTGCGACGAGAAGCTCCCGTGCGCCAGATCGATCGCGGCCCGCGACATCTCGGCGTGGTGGTCGTCGTCCGACAGGATCCGGACCGCGGAGTCGGCCATCGCCTCGACGTCGCCGACGGGGTGCAGGTACCCGACCTCACCGTCGACGACCACCTCTGGAAGTCCTCCCACGTTGGACGCGACCACCGGTGCCCCACAGGCCATCGCCTCCAGCGCCGCGAGACCGAACGACTCGGTCTCCGAGGGCAGCAGGAAGAGGTCGGCGCAGGAAAGAAGCTCTTCAACCGATTGATGCTTCCCGAGGAAGAGTACCCGGTCTGCGAGGCCGAGCTCGGCCGCCTTCTGCGCCGCTCTGAGCCGGTCCGGACCGTCGCCGACCATGACCAGCCGGGCCGCCACGGAATCGGCGATCCCAGCGAAGACCGCGACGACATCCTCGACCCGCTTGAGCGATCGGAAGTTCGACACGTGCATCACGATCTTCTCTCCGCTCGGGGCGAGCGCGGAGCGGTGACACGGCTCCCGGTCCGGCTTCCATATCTCGGGGTCGACGAAGTTGGGAATGACGTCGATCCGCGAGGCGGGAACGGAGAAGTGGCGTACGGTCTGCTCACGCAGGTAGTCCGAGACCGCGGTGAGGCCATTCGATTCGAGCACGGAGAAGCGCGTGATCTCGTGGAACGAGGGGTGAAGCCCGAGCAGAGTGATGTCCGTGCCGTGCAGCGTCGTGACGATCCGCAGCGCCCGCTCGTTCGCGAGCATCTGCCGCGCCAGATAGGCCGAGGCGGCATGGGGAATCGCGTAGTGCATGTGCACGAGATCGAGCGCGTGCTTGCGGGCCGCGTCGTGCAAAGCCACCGCCAGTGCCAACGTGTACGGCGGATGATCGAACAGGGGGTAGTCTTCCATCTCCACCTCGTGGAAGAACACCCGCTCGCGAAAGCCGCCGAGCCGAAAGGGCTGCGCGTACGACACGAAATGGACTTCGTGGCCGCGTTCCGCGAGCGCGATCCCGAGCTCGGTCGCCACCGCGCCGGAGCCTCCGTACGTCGGGTAGCAGGTGATGCCGATCTTCACGGGGCGTCGTTCTCCGCGCCGACCTTCGAAGCCCGGAGGATCCCCTCGCGCCCGGGGACCTCGAGTGAGGCCGCTCGCATGGCCGTGACGACAGCCTCGACCTGCTCCGTCAGAGGCAGCATCGCGTCGATCTGGATCGACGACTCCGGTCGCTGGTTTCGAAACCACGTCCGCTGTCGCCGCGCGTACCGCCGCGTGTTGCGCCGAATCTGCTCCATCGCCCCCTCGAGCGTGAGCTCGTCCCTGAGGAATGCCGTGATCTCCGGATATCCGGTCCCACTCATGCCCGGGTCGCCGCCGCCGTAGCCCGCTTCGAGCAGACCCCTCACCTCCTCGACGAGACCCCGCTCGACCATGCGGGTCACGCGCTCGTCAATCCGCCGGTCGGTTTCCTCACGAGGAAGATCGAGCACCACGACCAGCCCCGGAACCCCGGGGCCGTCGACCGGGGCCTCGCGGTGCCACCTCGAGAGGGGCACGCCGGTCAGGAGGGCCACCTCGATGGTCCGGGCCATCCGCTGTCGCCCCCCCTCGATCGCGAGATCGGCCCGCTCCGGGTCGAGAGCCGTCACGGCCCGCGTCAGGAGATCGGGTGTGCGGTCCTCGAGCCATCGGCGAAGTGCCGCGCGGCGGGCCGCGTCCAGCGGCGGCTCGCGGAACATCGGTTCGAGGACCGCGCGGAGGAAGAAGCCCGTGCCGCCCACGAGGATCGGGAGCGCGCCTCGCGCCCGGATCTCGTCGATCCACCTGCGGGCGTCCCGGGCGAAGCGGCCGGCCGAGTATCCCTCGTCGGGGCGAACGAGGTCGAGTCCGTGGTGCGGCACGGCTGCCCTCCGGGCCTCGGAGACCTTGTCCGTGCCGATGTCCAGTCCCTTGTAGACCTGGCGTGAATCCATCGACACCAACTCGACGGGCATTCGATTGGCGAGGGCGAGCGAGAGATCCGTCTTGCCCGAGGCAGTCACGCCGGTAATGGCGAGGAAGCGGGCCCGGGCCGTCACGAGCGGCCGAACTTGTGCTCGAGCTCGGCGCTGCTGAGGCGCACGATGGTAGGCCGCCCATGTACATCGTGATGGGGGAGCTCGGTGGCGAAGAGCTGGTCGAACAACTCCTGCATTTCGGCCTCGGAGAGCTTCTGACCCGCCTTGATCGCGCTCTTGCAAGCGAACGTCATCGCGATCCGTTCATGCTGGTTCCTCGCGGAACGGACCAGATCGGATCCATGGGTCAGCTCCCGGATCATCTCACGGAAGGCGCGCTCGGCATCGAAGTAGCGATGGGGATTCGGCACCGCCTGTACGATGACGGCGTCGCCGCCGAAGGCCTCCACGTCGAACCCTGCCTTCGACAGGAGCCCGCGGTTGTCCTCCACGATCGTGACCTCGGGCGGAGTGAGGCGGAGAGTGAGCGGAAAGAGGAGGCGCTGGCTCTCCTGTCCGCCGGTCTCGAAGCCGTCCATGAGGCGTTGGAAGAGGATCCGCTCGTGCGCGGAGTGCTGATCGACGATCAGGATGCCGTCGCGAGTCTCCGCCAGCACGTACGTGTTGAGCACCTGCCAAAGCCGCGGACTTCGGCTGCCCGGCTCATGGAGCGGCCTCAGCGGGCGTCCTTCCCCAGCGTCTCCTGCGGAGAGCTCTCGCGCCTCCTCCGCCGCCATGAAGAGCGCCATTTGGGCGTCCGGCTGCACCCGAGCGTCGCGATCGGCGACGTCCGCCTCGTGTGGCTTCGGCGCCCCTGCTCCGTCGGGGCCTCCTTCGGCGTCCCGCTCGCGAACCCTCGGCGGGACCCGCCCGAGCACCGCGGCACTCTCCTCGCTGTCCAGGGCGGCGCGAACGGCCCGCTCCACGAGCGCCTCCACCCGGTTGTCGTCCCGGAAGCGGACCTCGGCCTTCGCCGGGTGGACGTTGACGTCCACCTGTGCGCCCGAGACCTCGAGGTAGAGGAAGAGCCACGGGCGGGCGCCTTGGGGGATGGTGGTCCTGTAGCCGCGCTCGACGGCCCGCACCAGGGGCGGGGAGCGGAACGGTCGGCCGTTGACGAAGAGATGGCTTCTTCGGACCCCCGGCCTCGCGGCGTCGGGGCGTTGGACCAGGCCCTGGACCTCGAGACCGTCGTCCGACCCCGAGGCGGGAATCAGGGTCCGGGTGTGCTCGGCACCCCAGACCTGGGCGATCCGCTCGGCCGTGTCGGACGCCCCCGGAAGGTCGAGGAGCATCCGATCGTCGGACACGAGGAGAAAAGCCACACTCGGATTGGCCAATGCCAGTGCCGTGACCACCTCGTTGATCGCTCTGGCTTCGGCGCTCACCGACTTGAGGAAGCGGGCCCGCACCGGTGCGTTGTGGAAGAGGTTCCGGACTTCGACCGTGGTGCCCCGCCTCCGGACGAAGTCGGCCACCTCGTCGATGCGCCCGGCGTTGCACCGCACACGCGTGCCGGTCTCGCCCTCACCATCCCAGGTCTCGAGCGTGACACGGGACACCGATGCGATCGACGGCACGGCCTCCCCCCGGAACCCGAACGTCCTGACGCCGGTCAGGTCCGTGGCCGCGCGGATCTTGCTGGTCGCGTGCCGGTCGAAGCACAGGAGTGCATCCTCGCGGCCCATGCCGACACCGTCGTCCGTCACCCGGATCCGACGTTTCCCCCCGCGTTCGATCGCGACCTCCACCCGCGTGGCCCGAGCATCGAGGGCGTTCTCCACGAGCTCCTTCACCACCGATGCCGGTCGCTCGACCGCCTCGCCCGCCGCGATCTGGTTGGCCACCTGGTCCGGTAACACCTCGATCCGGCGCGCCATCAGTGGATTCCGTAGAAGCGCATCGCGTTTTCGGTGGTCAGGCGCGCGACCTCTTCGGGCGTGGTCTCCAGATGGCGCCCGATGGCCGCCGCCACGTGCGAGACGAACGCGGGCTCGTTCCGCTTCCCACGCATCGGCACGGGGGCCAGATAGGGGGCATCGGTCTCGGCGAGCAGACGATCGCGCGGCACCTCGAGCAACAGATCGGACGCGCCGAACGAAGGGAACGAGGCGATCCCGGAGAAAGACACGTACCAGCCGGCCGCCATGGCTTCGCCGAAGGCCTTCGGCCCCCCGGTGAAGCAGTGCAACACGCCGCGCGTGCCCGCCGGCATGTCGCGCAGCGCCGCCGCGACATCGTCGTCCGCTTCGCGCGAATGCACCACGACCGGAAGGTCGAGCTCCGACGCCAGGGCGAGATGGGACGCGAAGGAGTTTCGCTGTCGGGCCCGAGGTGCGTTGTCGTAGTGGTAATCCAGGCCCGTCTCACCGATCGCCACGATCCCGTCGTGACTCCGCGCGAGCTCCTCGATCTCCCGCACGTCGCCCGGCCCCGCCGCGCCCGCTTCGTGGGGGTGCACGCCGGCAGTGCTCCAGACCCCCGACTCCGCTTCCGAAAGCAACACCGCGGCGCGGGCATCGGCGAGGGTGGAGGCAATCGTCACGATCCGGGTGACGCCTGCTTCCCGGGCCCTACGCAACACCGCCTCCCGGTCTTCCCGGAAGGCGGCGTCGGTCAAATGACAATGGCTGTCGAAATACTCGATCACACCGTCGCCGGCTCGGGTCGGTTCTTCTTCTCGGTGCTTCGGCCGCTGCCGAAACGCTTCTGGATCTCGATCAACGCCGGCGAGGCCACGAAGATCGACGAGTAGGTTCCCACGACGACGCCGAGGATCAGCACGATGGTGAAGTCCTGGATGACGGTGCCGCCCAGAATGAGGAGGGCGAGCAACACCGCCAGAGTCGTGCCCGAGGTGAGCACCGTACGCGGCAGGGTCTCGTTGATCGACTGGTTGACCAAGTCGACGGGATCGCGCTTTCGCGCGCCCTTCGCCCTCGAGTTCTCTCGGATACGATCGAACACGACGATCGTATCGTTGAGGGAGTATCCCAGGATCGTGAGGATGGCTGCGACCGTGGGAAGCGCGATCTCCACGCGGAAGGCAGCCAGGAAGCCGAGCGTGATGAGAATGTCGTGCGCCGTCGCGATGACCGCCGCCATGCCGAACCGGAGCTCGAAGCGCATGGCGAGGTACGTCAGCGTGAGCAGCATCGAAAAGAGGATGGCGAGGAGCGCTTTTTGTTGCAGCTCTCCACCGACCTTCGCATCGACGAGCTCGGTGCTGCGCACCTCGAACGAGCCTGCGCCGAAGGCGCCCGTGAGGAGCCCTTCGATGACGTCGGCCACCTCCGTGATGGAGGCGTCTGCAGCGAGGGGCGCCCGGATGAGATACTCGTCCGCCGATCCGAAGGAGGTGACCTCCGCAGCGTTCTCGGGACCGAGCGCCGCCCGTATGGCACCGGCGTCGACCGGATTGGTGAACTGGACCTGCACGAGCGACCCACCTTCGAAGTCGACGCCGTAGTTCTGCCAGCTCCCCAGCTGCGCCATGTTCAGCAGCATGGCGCCGATCCCGGCCGCCAGGACGATTGCCGAAACGACGTAGGCCGCTTTTCGCTTCTCGATGAAGTGGTACGAGGCGTGCTCGAAGAGTTTCATGTTGGCGTCAGATGCTTATGGGATCCGACGCCTTCTTCCCGGACAGGTAAACCAGGAAGAAGGAGCGGGTCACGTAGAGGGCAGAAACGAAGGAGGCAACGATACCGATCGACAGCGTGACGGCGAAGCCACGGACCGGCCCCGTGCCGAATTGAAAGAGGATGAGCGCGGTGATGAGGGTGGTGATGTTCGCGTCGACGATCGCGGAAAGCGCGTGCTGGAAGCCCTCGTCGACCGCGGTGCGCGTCGCCCGGCCTTGGGCGAGCTCTTCCCGGATGCGCTCGAAGATCAGGACGTTGGCGTCCACGGCCATCCCGATCGAGAGAATCAGCCCGGCGATGCCGGGCACCGTCAACGTGGCGTTCATGCCCGCCAGCCCGCCGAGGACCAGCATGACGTAGACGGCGAGCGCCCCGACCGCGAGCAGCCCCGCCATTCTGTAATACACGATCATGATCACGATCACCATCGCGATCCCCACCATGCCCGCGAGCTGTCCCTGGTCGATCGAGTCCTGACCGAGGGACGGCCCGACGGTTCGCTCCTCGATGATGTTGATACGCGCCGGAAGGGCACCGGCCCGGAGCACGAGCGCGAGATCCCGGGCTTCTTCGAGGGGGGTCCCCTGCCCCATGTCGATCTGACCCCGGGCGCCGATACGATCGCGAATCACCGGTGCGCTCATGACCTCGTTGTCGAGCACGATGGCCAGATAGTCGCCCACGTGGGCCCCGCTGAACCGGGCGAACAGGCGGCCGCCGGCCCGCGAGAACTGGAACTGTACCTGCGACTGGTTGAACTGCGGATCACGGCCGGCGGTGGCGTCTTCGAGCTCCTCACCCGTCAGGAAGGACTCCTCCTCCAGGACGTACAGGCGGTAGTAGTTCTGGGCCGCTTGGCCGACCAGCTCCGAGCCCCAAAGCACGATCTGGTCACGCGGGAACGCCCGCTGGACCTCCTCCATCGCGAGGAACTGCTCCGCGATCGGCCGGTCCGCGGCCGCGACGAGAAACGTGCCTTCGACGTCACCGAACGCGAGGAGCGACGAAAACGGCCGCAGGGCGTTCTCGGCCGCCTCGACGGAGTCGGCAGCCGCCCGCGCCGCTGCCGCTGCGCTGTCGACCTGCTCGACGGGCCCGCCCTCGACCGCCGCGCTGTCGCCGGTGGCCGCCGTGTCGGCACCGAACAGCAGCGCGGTCAGATCGTCGGTCTCCTCGGTGCCCACGTCCCGCCCGAGGGCTCGAATCGAGTCGACGCCGAGGCTGGTGACGATGGCACGATCGATACGGGACAACGACTGCTCGAAGTCGCCCGTGGGCAGCACGAGCTTGAATTCGAGGAAGGCGTTGCGTTGGACGATGCCCTTGGCTTGATCCTCATCGTCGATCCCCGCGAGCTCCACGATCAGCCGCTCCCCGCCGACCTTCTGGATGAGGGGCTCCTCGACACCGAACTCGTCGATACGCGTGCGGATGATCCGGTCCACGCGGTCGATCATGTCGGACTTGGCTTCGGCGGTCATCGTCCCTTCGGGATCGTCGACCTCCAGCACCAGGTGCATTCCGCCCTGGAGGTCGAGGCCGAGCTTCAGCCAGTCGCCGGTTTGCGATTTGTGCGAGTACAGCTGCCAACCGGCGACCGCCACCGCGAGCGCGATGACGATCAGGCGGGTCCGAAGAGAGTTGAACATGGGGTGTGGGGTTGCAACGGAAAAGCGGCCCCGGCCGGGGCCTGCGGGCGGTGACGCCAGCCCGGGTGCGACAGCCCGTAAAGCTGCCCAGGGCCGGTGGGGGTGTCAATCGGAATCCGGTGGTCGCTCCGGTATACTCGGTATGCCACGTCCGTTGTTCCCGGAAGGGCCGTCCGACATCCGAAGGCGACCCGGTGGATCGGGCTTGGCGCTGGACGGAGGCGGACCCCCGGCCGGGTCAGACGGCGCGGCGCACCACGGCGTGAACGCGGGCCATGAATCGGTCGGCGTCCACGGACTTCTCGACGTAGTCGTCCGCTCCTGCCTCGAGCAGCTCGGCCTCGAGCGCATGACTGCCCGTGCCGGTCCTGATCAAGACCGGCAGCGCCGCTGTCTCGACAGAACCTCGGATCCGATCCAAGACCTCGCGTCCGCTCATGCCGGGCATGGCCAAATCCAGAACGACGAGCTTGAAGTCCTGATCGGAGCCGAGGAAATCGATCGCTCGATGTCCGTCCTCCGCCTCGTGGACCTCGAAGCCGTCGCGCTCGAGCAACGTTCGCATCATCAAGCGGGCATCCTCGTCGTCGTCGATGACGAGGATTCGGGGAGGGCCCACCCGGACCTCACCGGTCGCATCGTCCAGCCCTTGCCCCAGCACCCGCTCCACTTCGACCAGCGTCGTCTTCGCCTGGGTGACCCACTCCAGGCCGACCTCGTGGAGGGACCGCATGCCCCCCTGAATGGCCACACGTGAAAGCGTGGCCCACCCCTTCCGCTGCTCGATGGCCTGCTGCATCCGCGGCCCCGTCATGAAGACCTCGTTGACCGGAAGGCGTCCGCGGTAGCCCGTGAAGCCGCACTCCGTACACCCCATGGCGCGCACCACGGGCTCGACCCCGTGCCGCTCGGCGAGGTGCTGTTCCTCCTGCGTGAGCTCACCCCCGACAGGCTCTGCACAAGCCTCGCACACGTGCCGCAGCAGCCGTTGGGCGATCGCTCCCCTGAGCGTCTGGCCGATCGTGCCGTATTGCAGGCCGAGGTCCGCCAGTCGCGACACGCTCGACACCGCGTCGTTGGCGTGCACCGTCGTCAGTACCAGGTGTCCGGTCATCGCCGCCTGCGCGGCCGTGACGGCGGTCTCGCGGTCACGGATCTCTCCCACGAGGATCACGTCCGGGTCCTGCCGTAGCATGGCCCTGAGGGCGCTGGCGAACGTCATCCCCTGCTTCGTGTGGACCTGCGTTTGCGTGACCCCCGCCAACTCGTACTCGATCGGGTCCTCGACCGTCATGATGTTGACCCTCCCGTCGGCGAGCTCCCGGAGCGCTCCATACAGCGTGGTGGTCTTCCCGGAACCCGTGGGTCCCGTCACCACCACGATCCCGTCCCGGTGCGTGAGCAGGTCTCGAAGGCGCGCCATCTCGGGCGCCGGGATATGAAGATCCTCGAGTGAGAGCGACGCGCTCGAGTCCAGGACCCGGATCACACACTTCTCCGCACCTCCCGCCGGAATCGTAGAGACACGTAGGTCGTAGCCGCGCGCCTTGACCTGCACCCGCGCCTTGCCGTCCTGCGGCCGAAGTCGGTCGGCGATGTCGAGCCGCGAAAGGACCTTCACCCTCGAGATGACGCGGTTGAGAGCCGCCATGGGGAGGTCCATGTGCTTGCGCAGCACACCGTCGACGCGGTATCGCACGGCGCCCAGCTTTCGTCCGGGCTCGACGTGGATGTCGCTGGCGCCGAGGGTGATCGCGTCACGGATGATGAGGTTCGTCAGCTTGACGACGGGCGTCGCCGAGGCGTCGTCTTCAGAGATCGACTCAGGGCCCATCTCCTCGACCAACCGGACCGCGTCCTCGCCGATGTCGTCCCCCAGCCCGCCCAGCAGCGTCTCCACCGCCCGCTCCGGGGAGAACCGATCATCGAGGGCGTCTTGGATCTCGCCGGGGGCCGCTACCACGAACGTGGTCGTCCGTCCCGTGCTGAAGCCGAGCGCCCTCTCGGCCTCGACGTTCGTCGGGTCGCACGTGGCGACGACGAGGTGTCGATCGACTTCCGCGATGGCGTACACCCGGTGCTTCCGGGCCATGGTCTCCGGCACGAGAAGGGCCGCCTCCGGGTCGGCCTTGGAGATGTCCGCCACCTCGAGTCGGAAGTACTCGGCGACCAGCGCCGCAAGGTCGGCGTCGGAGAGATCGTACGCCTTCGTCACCTGACCCCAGGCGTCCGACGCCGGGCT
>JBDHDM010000046.1:0-16402 GCA_039591515.1 Gemmatimonadota bacterium
TCACCCTGTCCATTGGGCGCCATACGCGTCTGCCGCGCACCTATCGCGGCCGCGACATCATGGCGTGGCTCGACGTGATGGGCGTGCTCGACGAGCGCGCCGAGGACGTGGGGGATCTCGAAGCTTCACGCGCACAACCGTCGCTCCAGCTCGTGGGAACGCCGGACCGCGCGACCCTCGATCTGCGGACCCTCCGAGACCTGGGCATCCGACTCGTGGGACGGACCCGGGATGCCCGCGGAAGCACGGTCTCATTCGACGACAATCTCGTCGAGGACGCCGTGGCGGCGGATCTGAAGCTCGTCCGCCTCCTGAAGCGCATCGACGCCTACATCGAGGACACCGGGCTCGCCGAGGCCTGTCCATCGGAGCCCATCCCGCCGATGACCGCGGTGGACGACGGGCCTGCGTCCCTCGACCTCCACCGGACGGGCATTCACTCCGTGCTCTGGGCCACGGGCTTCGCCCGAAGCTACCCGTGGCTCTACGTGCCCGTGCTCGACGCGCGCGGGGAGATCCTGCACGAGGGCGGGGTGACGGCCCATCCGGGGCTCTACGTCATGGGATTGCGATTCCTGCGCCGTCGGGCATCGAGCTTCATCGACGGCCAGGCTCGCGATGCGGAGGAGCTCGCCGACCACATCCAGGCCCACCGCGGGCAGCGGGTGCTCGCGCGCGCGCTCAACTGAGGAGGACACCGTGCCACAGACCACTCCCGATGCCCGCTACGATGTGGTGATCGCCGGCGCCCGAGTCGCGGGGGCGTCCACCGCGCTCCTCCTCGCGCGCGCCGGCCTCCGTGTTCTGGTGGTCGACCCCGTCGAGCGCGGTCGTGATACGCTCTCCACACACGCGCTGATGCGTGGAGGCGTGACGCAGCTGGCCCGCTGGGGTCTGCTCGATGCGGTCCGGGCGTCCGGCGCACCGACCATCTCTGCGACCACCTTCCACTACGGGTCCGGCGCAGACGCCGAGACCATTCGGGTCGCGATCGAGCCCGACGGGGACCTCGACGGGTTGTACGCACCGCGGCGCTACGTCCTGGACACGATCATCGCAGACGCCGCTCGGGACGCCGGCGCCGACATGCGTTACGGCTGGGCCGTCCGCGACGTGAGCCAGACGCCCAACGGCCACGTGACCACGGTCCACCTCCGCGGACCCCGAGGTGCCGAGCGATCGGTCGCGACGGACGTGCTGATCGGTGCCGACGGGCTCCGCTCCAAGGTCGCGCGCATGCTCGGCGCTCAGCCTACTCTCACGCGCCACGACGCGACGGCCTCGATCTACGGATATTGGCCCGCTTTCGACGCGGGCAGCTACCACTGGTTCTTCAACGACGGACTCGCGGCCGGGGCCATCCCCACCAACGGAGGCATGGCGTGCGTCTTCGTGAGCCTACCGCCGGCCCGCTTCGCGGCCGGGCGCGACCACGGTCTCGAAGTGCTCTTCGACGAGGTGGTCCAGTCGGTCTCTCCGAGACTTCGTGCCCAATTGGGGTCGACGCCGGAACACCCCAAGCTGCGCGGCTTCGCCGGGGCACCGGGGGTGCTGCGGCAGTCGGCCGGGCCGGGCTGGGCGTTGGTCGGCGACGCGGGCTACTTCAAGGACCCGCTGACGGCACACGGGATGACGGACGCACTCCGCGATGCGGAGCTCCTCGCGCGGGGGATCCTGGAGGGGCGAAGCGGCGGTCACACGATGGACGATGCGCTCGCCGACTATCAGAACACGAGGGACGCGCTTTCCACCGGGCTCCTCGAGGTCACGAGCCGCATCGCCTCTCTCCAGTGGTCGTTGGACGAGGTGAAGTCGCTGCACCGAGCGCTGAGTCGCGAGATGAAAGCCGAGGTGGGCGAGATCCGCTCCTGGGACGAGGTCCGGTCCGCAGCCTGACGGCCTGGTTTCGGAACCCTGCGGTCTGGATTCGGAGCCCTGACGATCTCGGTTCGGATCCGTGCGGGCCTCGATTCGGAGACCTCACGATCGGGATTCGGGTGGCCCTGTGCGCCTGAAAGCGGATTGCAACGCGAACCCTGCGCGCGCCGTCCAACGTAGTTGGGTTCGCTCACGCGAAACGGTCGACGACGGGAGAGGGGTCGATGGGAGTCTTCAGGTACGCATTTCGCACGCTCGCCAAGACGCCGTTCGTCACGTTCGTGGCGATCGTCTCCCTGGCGCTCGGCATCGGCGCGAATACGGCGATCTTCTCGCTCTTCGACCAGATGCTCCTTCGGGCACTTCCCGTCGAGCAGCCGGGTGAGCTCGTCAACCTCAGCGCACCGGGCCCCAACCCGGGCTCGCAATCGTGTGGGCAGCCCGGGACATGCCAGGAGGTCTGGTCGTACGCGATGTTCCGGGACCTCGAGCGAGAGCAGGGCAGCTTCACCGGAATCGCGGCGCACCTGCCTTTCGGAGTGAACCTCGCGCTCCCGGGGTCGACGCCCACGAGCGGCCGGGGACTCCTGGTCTCGGGCGAATACTTCCCCATCCTGGGAATCCGCCCGCATCTGGGACGCCTCCTCGGCCCCTCCGATGATGAGCGCGTCGGTGAGCACCCGGTCGCTGTTCTCAGCTACGACTACTGGGAGAACAACCTGGGAGCCGAGCCCTCCGTGCTGAATCAGACGCTCACCGTGAACGGGTATCCGCTCACGGTCGTCGGGGTCGGCCCGCGAGGCTTCCGGGGCACCACCATCGGCGCGGAAGCCGACGTCTTCGTGCCCGTTACGATGCGTTCAGCAATGCATCCTTGGTGGGACAGCTGGGACAATCGGCGCGTTTACCACTTCTACCTGTTCGCCCGGCTCAGACCCGACCGCTCCGTCGATCAGGCCACCTCTGAGATCAACGCGATCTACGCGCCGATCATCGAGGAGGTCGAGGTCCCGCTACAGGAATCGATGACGGAAGCGACGATGGAGCGCTTCCGCAACAAGCGCGTCGTAGTGGAGCCCGGGGCTCAGGGTCAGAGCACGATGCACGAAGAGGCACAGACGCCCCTCCGCCTGTTGCTCGGCATCACGGCGGTGGTTCTGCTGATCGCGTGCGCGAACATCGCGAACCTGCTCCTCGCCCGCGGTGCGAACCGGGCGCAAGAGATGGCGATCAGAGGATCTCTCGGAGCCAGCCGGGGGCAGATGCTCACGCAGCTGCTCGCCGAGTCGTGCCTCCTGGCCACGCTAGGCGGCGCGGCGAGCCTGGTGGTCGCCCAATGGACGCTCCGTGGGATCGCGGCGGGTCTGCCCCCGGAGGCGATGACGTCGATCGATCTGACCCTGAGTGTCCAGATGATCGCGTTCGCCGCCGTGTTGTCTTTGGGGACGGGGATCCTCTTCGGCATGTACCCCGCCCTGCACAGCACGCGGCCCGACCTGGCCGTCATGCTGAAGACGACCCTCGGCCAACCCTCGAGCGCCCGCGCCGCCCAACGCTTCCGGAGCCTCCTCGTCACGGCCCAGATCGCGCTCTCGATGACGCTGCTCGTGTCGGCCGGGCTCTTCATCAAGAGTCTCATGAACGTGAGCCGGGTCGACCTGGGTCTCGACACGGAGAACATCATCACCTTCTCGATATCGCCGGAGCTGAATGGGTACGACGGTGACCGTTCGGCAGACTTCTTCGTTCGACTCGAAGAGGAGCTGGCGGCAATCCCTGGCGTTACCGACGTCACCGCTGCCCGTGTTCCCGTTCTCGTGGGAAATAGCTGGGGGAACGACGTGGCGGTCGAGGGCTTCGAGTGGGAGCCGGGTGTCGACGACAACTCACGCTACAATGCCGTCGGCCCTGGATACTTCAGCGCGCTGGGCATGCCGCTGCTCGCGGGGCGCGAGTTCACCGACTCCGACGCCGACGGGGCTCCGGAGGTGGCGATCGTAAACGAGGCCTTCACTCGCAAGTTCGACCTGAACGGCGGAGAGGGCGTCGGCAAATACATGTCGAACCAGGGAGGAGGTGCCTCCGAGCTCGACATCCAAATCGTTGGGGTCGTCCAGGACGCGAAGTATTCAGACGTGAAAGACGCCGTGCCCCCCCTCTTCTTCCTTCCGTACCGGCAAAACCGGACGATCGGCCGCCTGACGTTCTACGTGCAGACAGGCCTCGAACCGGCGCAGGTGACCAGACAGATCACGCCGCTCGTGAACCGCCTCGACCCGGATCTGCCCGTCGACGACCTCAAGACGCTCGAGACCCAGGTGAAGGAGAACGTGTTCCTCGACCGCCTGATCAGCACCCTCTCCGCCGCCTTCGCACTTCTCGCCACCGTGCTCGCGGCCGTCGGTCTGTACGGCGTCTTGGCGTACACGGTCGCGCAGAGGACGCGCGAGATCGGTCTGCGCATGGCACTCGGCGCCGGGAAGGACACCGTGCGGGGGATGATTCTCAAGCAGGTGGGACGGATGATGGTGGTCGGTGGGGTCGTCGGCATCGCCGCGGCCCTCGGGCTGGGCCGGGCCGCCCAGTCGCTGCTCTATGGGATGGAGGGGTACGACGCTCCGGTGCTGGGGATCGTCGTGGTTCTTCTCGGTGTCGTGGGGCTCGGTGCCGGGTACGTCCCCGCCGTGCGGGCATCCCGGGTAGACCCGATGCAGGCGCTTCGGTACGAGTAGGGCCCGACGGCCGGCATCGAGGGGCTGGACCGGTCTCCCGATTCCCAGCGAGCCCCTGAACTGAGCGCAGCCCCGTGAGTCTCACGTCCCTCCGCCGGGCCGCTGCGGCCAGCGCCGTCGCATGTGCCGTCCTCGCGGGCGCTCCCGTCTTCTGCGGCCCCGGGGCTGCAGGGCAAAGCGGGACCTCGAAGCAGCTCTGGATCGACTACAACCCCAGCCTCGCACTGGGCTCGGCCCACGACCTGGTCGGTGAGGCGGGATGGCGCACCCGCCTCGGCGAGCGCGGATGGACTCGCTACACGCTGCGCACCCACGTCAGGCAGCGCGACGGAGGGCTGGAGTGGGCGGCGGGCGTCAGCACCTTCTACACTCGCGCGGCTTTGGGCTCGAACGTCGTCGAGCTCCGTCCCTTCCAGGGGTTGAGGACGCGCTGGCCGAACGGTCGGTTCCTGCGAATCGACCACTACCTGCGCGCCGAAGAGCGATTTCAGTGGGGCGGTTCGTGGGACGGCGCCGACGTTTCGCTCCGGCTCCGATACCGCCTCCAGACCGAGTGGGCGGTATCGGGCTTCCGCGACCGGGCGAGCTGGCGGCTACTGCTGAACGCCGAAGCGTTCAGCACCATCACGAAGGAGGCAACCCGATTCGACGAGGCAAGCCGCCTCGGCGTCGGCGTGGAGCGGAGCATGGCCGAGGCGGTCCGGCTACGCCTCGACGTCATCTGGCAGCGCTCCACGGGCCTGTTCGTGAGCCCGTTCGACGAGTCGTCTCTCGACGCGATCTACTTCCGCCTGCGCCTCTTCCAGCGCTTCACCGGCTGACGGTTTCTAGATCACGAGCACGGTCGACCCGGTCGTCTTTCGAGCCTCCAGGTCGGCATGTGCGCGAGCGGCTTCTCGGAGCGGGTATCGGGCCCCGACCCACGGCTCGATCGCCCCACTCGACACCATGTCGAAGACCGCGCCGATCCCGTCGGCGGTTTCATCCGGCGTCGAGTAGTAGTCCGCCAGTCGCGGCCGAGTCAGGAACACAGAACCTTGCTTGGCGAGGGCCAACGGCGGCAACGGATCGACCGGACCGGAGGCGTTGCCAAAGGTGACCATCGTGCCGCGTTTCGCGAGGGACGCGAGACAGGGCGCAAAGGTGCTCGCGCCGACCGAGTCGTACGCCACCGCACACATCGCACCGTCAGTGATCTCGCGAACACGCTCGGTGATGTCCTCGTCCCGGTAGAGGATCACGTGATCACACCCGTGTGAACGGGCGAGCTGCGCCTTCTCCTCCGACCCGACCGCTCCGATCACGTTGGCTCCCAAGGCCCGCAGCCATTGGCAGGCCACGAGTCCGACGCCCCCGGCCGCCGCGGTCAGGAGCACGTTGTCGCCCGGCCGGACCGCATAGGCACGGCGCACGAGATACTCGACCGTGCACCCCTTCACCATGAGCGCCGCGGCAGCCTCATCGCTGATCTCGTCCGGCAAGCGCACGAGCCGCCAGGCCGGCATCACCCGAGCCTCGCAGTAGGAGCCGATCGGACCGTTACTGGTGTACGCGACCCGGTCGCCGACCGCGAGACCCTCGACACGCTCGCCCAACACTTCCACGCGCCCGACACCCTCGACGCCGGGGGTGAACGGCAGCTCCTGTGGATAGAGCCCCGTGCGGTGATACACGTCGATGAAGTTCAGCCCGACGGCCGTATGACGGACGAGGACTTCACCCTCGGCGGGGGAGCCGGGGTCACGCTCGACCCATTCCAAGACCTCCGGGCCACCCAACTGTCGTACGACGATCGCTCCGTCCATCTGACGCGCCTCCGCGAAATCGGTAGAATGGACAATCTACCCAACCACCGGAGCCTCGCATGCGCCCCGTCTTGCGCCTCTTCCTCACGGTCCTTCCTTGCCTCCTGCTGGCAACGGTCCCTACACGTGCCCAGGTCACGTGGGAGGCACCCGCCGAGGGCTTTCCCAGCACCGCCGCCGAGCTGAACGGCTTCACGGCACACACCCGTCATCTCGAGATGTGGGACTACCTCGAGCAGCTCCGGACCGTCAGCCCCGACATGCGCCTCGGCACGTACGGGCGGACCCGCGAGGGACGTCGGCTGGCGTACGCGGTATTCAGCAAACCGCTCGTCACCGCACCGTGGGAGGCGATGGCTCTCGATCGTCCCGTCGTGCTGCTGGCGGCCAACGTGCACGGTGGGGAGCGGACGTTTCGTGAGGGGTTGATGATCCTCATGCGAGATCTCGCCACGCCGGGCACCCCCGCCAACGAGATGTTGGACCAGATCACGGTCATCGTCGCCCCCCAGATCAACCCGGACGGCTTCGAGGCCAGCGAGAGGGGGCAGCGCGGCAACGCCTGGGGCATCGACCTCAATCGCGACTACGTGAAGCTCGAGCACCCGACCATCCAGAGTTACGTGCAGAACCTGATCGGCCGATGGCGACCCCACCTCTTCGTCGACGGCCACAACGGCGGGGCGCGGCCGTACAACCTGAACTACCAGTGTCCGAGCCACTACGATTCCGCCATCCAAATCACCCTCCTCTGTGACAACGAGATCTTCCCAGCCATCGACGCCAGGCTCGGCGCGGAAGGGCTCGGATCGTGGTACTACCAGCGCGGGAACGAGGAGGAGTGGAACACCGGCGGATCGCAGGTACGAATCGGTCGTAACTACGGCGGCATGATCAACAGCGTCGGTATCCTCTTCGAGGCGCCGCGTCAGGAGCTGGAGACCGGTGCTCGCGCGGGCTACCTCGGCTACCTCGCCGTGTTGGAGTGGTCGGTACAGAACTCCGACCGGCTCAGGAGCGTCGTCGAAGCCGCGCGGGCCGAGACCGTCGCAATGGGCGCGGCCCCGACCGGCCAAGTCGCGGTCGAGATGGAGTACGCGGCGGAGGACGACCCCGTCGACTATCTCATCGTCCAGGGAGGAGGAGCCGGTGACCTCGCCGACGCATCCGTCGACACTGTGCAGGTGACGGGTGCCCGCCTGATGAAGAAGCCAGTGGCGACCAAGCTGCGTGAACGCCCCTGGGCCTACCTGCTCCCCAGAGACGCCGAACAGGCAGTCGCGCTTCTCCGTCGTCACGGGATCCTGGTCGAGCGGCTCATCCAGCCCGCGACACTCTCGGTGCAGGCGTACACCGTCGCCGGCGTAGAGCACGAGCGGCAGTACAACCATGCAGCCGTCACCCGGATCCAGGTGGGTGAGGTCGTCAACCGCACGGAGGAGTTTCCGGCAGGCACGTTCGTCGTGCCGACGGCCCAGGCTCTCGGTCGACTCGCGGCCCACATGCTCGAAGTCGAGACCGAGGACAACGTCGTGTACTGGAACACGATGGATGCCTGGGTCCCTCGCCCGGACCCCGAGGCCACCGATCAGGACGCGCCCGTGGCTCCGATCTTCAAGCTGATGCGGCCCATGACGCTCGCCTCCACGATCGTCGACAACGAGTAGTCCTCCAGCCTGTTCCGGCGGCATCCGAGCCGACCCGGGTGCCCAAAGGTGGAGGGACACTCTGATCTCTTCGCAGTCAAGACAACCGCGAAGTAGTCGGTCGTCGGCTGCTCCAGCGTCGGATCTCGGAAGAACTCTTCGATCCGATTCTTGTCCATCGTTGTTCTCACCGTCGTAGCGAGGTGGAACGATGGGGAGCGTGCGACCGTGCGCCGCTTCGGATCAAAGAGACAGCTCGGCATCGAAGAGCGTTGCAGGAGGTGTCGTCCTCCCGAGCCGCCGTCAGCGTGGGACGAGCTGGCAGTTCTCGAGCGTGAGACAGGAGACCGTGAACCCCGAGCGCTGTTCCGGCGAGAGCTGGAGCACGGTCACCGCCGCGACCGCCTCACGGACGTCGATCGCCGTCGCCGGCCGGAACCAGACGAGCACGCGCCATCCGGGCCGCTCGTCGTCGGGGGGACGGACCTCGTGGCGGAGCACCCAATCGATCGACTCGAGCTCCAGGCGTAGCGCGGTCGCGTCGTTGTCGTCGCCCGGGCCCGACCCGAGCGGAATCTCGAACGCCTCCGCCGACGCGGGATGGTTCGTGCGCCAGACATTGAGCCACTGATTCACCTGCCGGTAGTCTGCATTGACGGTGAACAGATGCTGCGCATACGCCTGCAGCAGGATCTCGTTGTGCTTCGCGTGCTTGTCGAGGAGCGCCAGCTCCATGTGCCGGACGAAGGTGTCGCGGTCGCCCTTCTTCAGCGCCTCCATGGCGAGCAGATAGTCGGTGTCGACGTCCGCGGGGTTCACGCGTGACACGACGTCGGCCATGCGCGACCACTCTTCCGTCTCCATGTCGACGGCCGGCTCGGTACGAGCGAGCACGTATTCCCGTAGCCCGAACAGCATCGCGAGCAGGTAGATGCCGAGCAGCATCCGGAAGCGTCGATACCAGGGAGCGTCGTCGGGTGCCAGTGCCATGATCAGTCCCGGTGCCTTGGTCCAAACAGCCTGGCCACGGTCACAGGCCCTTCTGGGTCTGCCGGTCCGTGACCTTCCAGATGAACGAGTCCAGATAGTAGTGCATGAGCCCGTAGGAGTAGATCATCATCTGGCTGAACATCGCATACCCGCTCGAGTAGTCGAGTGCCGGAATCCCGAACTCCGGTATCGCCGGATACGGGGCGAAGTTCACCACACCGAAGCCGAACTCGTCGAGCGGCCGGTTGATGATCAGCTGGAAGAGCACGGCGTAGGCGACCCCGCCCCCGAGGAACCACTTCAGGTTCCCCGGACCGGTCAGCCGCGTCCAGAAGCCCTCGCGGAAGCTTCCCTTCTCCTGGCTCTTCTCCATGAAGGAGTAGACCATCACGATGTACTGCACGCCGTGCATCATGCGGTGCGCGACGGCCCAGAGCAGGATCGAGTTCGTGTGCCACCCCACGTAGTACCAGAGGAAGTAGCTGGCGAAGATGAAGGCGTACTTGATCGGGTTGATTACCGCCCCCTCACGGTGCGTCGTGTACACGTGGTAGGCATACACGAGCAGGTACCCGACCAGGATCACCTGCGTCACCGCGAGGAGCCCCGTCACGAAATCCACGGAGAGCGGGATGCGGATCCGGTGCAGCTCCCGGATCCACAGAAAGCGGAAGACCGGCGCGTTGATGAACATGAACCCGTACAGCACGCAGTGCAGCCCGAGATCGTATCTACGCGTGTGCTTGAGGCCCGCGCCTGCCTTGAAGTCGTAGATGCGCGCGAGCCCGTGCTGCTGCATGATGCTGTGCTGGTGATCCCAGGCGGTCACGAGCAGGAGCAACGTGATGGGCGCGAACTGCAGGCCGGCGATCGTGAAGCCGATGATCGCGATCGGGCCGATGATCAGCCGATCCTTGAAACGCGACCAAACATCCGGCATCCCGTAGGAACGCACCCAACCGGCGTAGTGGTGCGGGATCGTGATCCACAGGTTGATCGACGCCACGGCCACGTAAGGGAGCCATGCCTGGAAGCCCAGCGCGACGGCGACCGCCACGAACGGGAGCCCGAGGAACCAGACGAGGTCCGCCCTGCGGTTCAGGATGTAGCCGGTCTTGAACATCTAGCACGCCACGATACGTGATCCGGGCAGGGTCACGATCGTCATAAGATAGTCGATGTCGGGTTCTGGCAACGGGCTCGGTACCCCTACCGCCGAGCTCCGTTCACGCCGCGCTCGGCGTCGGTCAGTGCTGATCCGACACGGTCCCGAACGCCTTGAGCACCTCGCGCGTCAGGTCCCAGCGATCGAAGCCCTGCCGACCATAGTCGAGGCCACGGCGCACGATCACCAGCTCGTGAGAGGGCACGACCACCACGTACTGACCCCGATTACCGGCGGTCGAATAGGCGTCCTTCGGCACGTCGTTGCGCCGGTCGGGCACGAGCCACCACTGACCGCCGTACTGGTTGCCGATGTCGGCCGTGGCGGGCGCCGGTGTACGCACGAACTCGATCCACTCTTCGGAGATCAGGCGCTCTCCGTTCCACTCGCCACCGTTCAGGTAGAGGAGCCCGAAGCGCGCGAGGTCCCGGGCGTTGGTGTAGACCTGGCTACTGAGGATGAAGTCACCGAAGCGATCCGTGCTCAGGAGCGTGTTGCGCATCCCGAGCTTGTCGAGCAGCCGGCGGCGCGGGAACTCGCTGTACGCCGCTTCGTCGCCGAGCGCGAGCTTCATGGCGTACACACCGAGGAGCGTGTCGTAGTTCTCGTAGTCCCAATACGTCCCGGGCTCGCGCATGAGTGTTCGCCTCCGCGCCCCGACGATCGAGCTGGCACCGGCCCAGTAGGCCAGCCCGGATCCCGTCGCGTACTCCAGACCCCGATTGTCGACCGTCTCCAGACCGCTCGACATGTTGAGCAAGTTCCGCAGCGTAATCGCGCGTCGAGGATCGGCTTCGGCGGAGCGCGCCTCCGGAAGCCAGTCGATGTCCAGCGGGGCATCGAGCTCCAGCCGACCCTCGTCGACGAGCATGCCGATCAGCGTCGTCGCGATACTCTTCGCCGTGGACCACGTGCGCGTCTTCGTCCCGACGTCGACACCGGGCGCGTAGCGTTCGTGGAGGATCTTGCCACGATGCACCACCATCACGCTCAACGTCACCTGCTCGGGCGACTCCCGATCGAACGCCCAGTCGGAAGCTGCCTCCAGGGCCACGGCGTCCACGCCCGCGGGCAGCGAGGTGTCCTCGACGAAATCTCCGTCCGGCCAAGGGATCGTCGCCGGATCGCCTGGAGGCGGCGGAAGTCGCAACTCGGGAAGTGAGGCGATGTCCTCGAAGGTCTGGTCCGGCGCGAGGATCACACATCCGATGCCCTCGCGGTACGCGGCCCGCATGGTCGGAGTGGCGCCGCCCGCTCCGATCGCCACCGCCCGACGATCCCAATCCACGACGTAATCGCCCCCCTCCGCTGTCCCGACCGCCTCGGGCAGATAGGCGAGCTCCTGATCGAAGACCTGCTCGAGCGTGCGGTCTCCCGTGAAGATCCCGTTGCACGTCAGGATGGCCTGCTGGCCATACCGAATCATGTCGCGCTGCGGGCCCCAGTAATCGTACGCCTCCTCCTGCTGGGCGGTCGCGCCGGGTGCGTAGACGCTCAGGCACGCGAGCGCGAGGAGGGATCGGGTCACCTTCATGAAATCGTTCCCCGGCTATGAGGTGCGGTCAGGGAGGTGAAGCTACCGGCCCGCCTGCTCGCCGGCCATCGCGACCGCCACGATCAAGTCGCTGAGCCATGCGAGGTCCCGCAGATCGAGAACCTCTCCGGGCGAGTGGCTGTAGCGGCCGGGCCACGACAAACCCTGGTTCGGGGCACCGTAGACGGTGAACTGCGTTCCGTCCGTGCCCCCCTGGGTGAGCCCCATCTGAAGGGGGACCCCCGCAGCAGCGGCGGCGGCCACCACGCGCGCTCGCTCGCGGTCGGGCGACACGCCCGAGTTCTCCGTGGCACGGAGGACGGGCCCCTGCCCCAGAGGCGCGTAGGCGAAGTGGGGAGACTCGAGCGGCGTGTCGGACGAGACGAACGTGTCGACCGAGTAGATCCGCTTCGTGGAGCGGCCGAAACGCCGGGCCATGGCGCCCGCCCCCACGAGACCTCCCTCCTCGTGCACCGACCATGCGAAGATCACCTTGCCAGGCAGCGCGTCGGGATCGATGGCCTGGACGGCTCGGAGGAGCGCAGCCGTACCCGCTCGATCGTCGAGCGCACGCGCCACGAAACGCTGGGGCCCAAGGCGAAGGCCCTGCTTGTGGCTGGTCACCTGCATGCCGGGCCGGACTCCGCGCGCGCGGAGGTCGTCGCCGCTCACGCCGAACCATGCCCGCTCGGGTGGTGGGCTCTTCCCCTCGGCCTGATCACGCGACAGGAAGACGCCCTTGATTGCCGGTGTCGGTGCCTCGGCATTCACGGAGTGCTCCTTCCAGCGGGGACCGACCTCCTCGCCCCCCGCGGTCCGAGTGCTCGGCGCGCCCGGTGGATCGAAGTGGAGCAGGGCGGTCTGCCCCTCCCACGCGGACGAGACCGCACCGCCGAGACGACGGAGCGTGACCGTCCCGTCGTCTGCGATGGCCTCGACCTCGTAGCCGACCTCGTCGAGGTGAGCCATGAACACCGTGGTGTCGCGCTCCGGCCCCGCCTCGACCCAGATGTTGCCGATATCGTCGACCACGGCACGCTCCCGTGCCCAGGAGGGCAGCGCCTCGAGCACGTGACGTCGTATGGCCCACTCGTGGCCCGGCACCCCGTGACGCTCGACCAGCTCGGTGAGGAGCTGCGCAACCTCGGCCAGTGAAGGGTCGAAGTGGCCCGAGCGGGGCTCAGGGGGCTCGGGCGCCATCACCCAAGAGAAGCGCTGCGACACGTCCACGTCGATCGCTTCGGCGGCCGAGACGAGGAGCCGCTCGATCTCCGTCGCTCGGATGACCTCCATGTGGGCACCCGGCGACCGCACGGCGGGTGCCCGCCATCGTACGACCTCGACACCGGCGTCCGTGAGAACGCGACCCATTCGGCCCAGGTCATCCGCGGGACGATCTCGCGACTCCGCCTCCGACGCTCCGGGTCCCAGCATGACCAGTCCGTCGAACGCCCCGCCGCGGGCCACGTAAGAGGAGAGCCCGACCCAACCGAAGCCCTCCTGCGCGCTCAGCACGAAGTGTGTCTCACCGGTGCCGCCCGACGATGCTGCGTGCTCGGCGAGCGAGGCCGTGACCGCGCACCCGACGCGCCGCCCCACGTCCGGTCCCGCGATCCCGTTCGCGATCGGCCACGAAGGAAGCTCACGGACGATGGGGTCGAGCAGCCCGATCCCAAGCTCCTCCACCTCGCTCGCCGAGCTTGCGCCGACGTCCACCCAAAGGTCGTCGGCTCGCACCACGGCAGTCTCCCCTCGATGCTGCGCGGCGAAGTGTCCGTTGCTCCTCGCCACGACGCCCGTGACGGGCCCGGATGGGGTGAGGACGCGCACCTGCTGGGCCTCGAACGCCTGATCCCAGAGGGGATGCCGCGAGCCTCGGCCGATCCGGTGCACACGCAGGTACCCGTCGTCCGTGATCTGGCTCGCCGAAAGGGCCGGTCGGTCGAGCGCGCAAGCCACGATCCGCCGCGGCGCTCCGCTCCCGACCACACGCACGAGGTTGCCCCAGTGATCGGCATCCCAACCCTCCATTCGTGCCGCGATCGACCCCGCCACGCGGGTCTCGTATCCGGTCACGACGTCGAGGCGCGTCCACGACGCGATCTCACCGAGGTCCAAGCCCTGTTGCGCGCTCGCAGGCTGAGCGAGGAGTAGCGCTGCGGCCGAGCAGCCAACGACGAGCGCACCGACCCCCGTGAACGACTTCCGTCCGAAGCTCACCATCTTGGTCCTCCCAGGCTCTCGGCTCCCACGGCCTGCGGCCCTCGGAGCGCGGGCGGGTGCCGAAGCGACGAAAGGCGGGAGCGACGACGTCATCGCTCCCGCCCCCGGGCCCCGCCTAGAAGAGGGCTCCGTAACGCAGACCGTTACTGACTGATACGACGATACACGGCGTGTCCCACGCCCGTGATCTTCCCGTCCTCGTCCAGACGGACGTATTCGTTGTTGATCGTGTTGCCGTCCTCGGACAGCGTGTTGATGATCACCTGCGTCACGCGGCCGTTGCGCATGTTCGAGATCCGGGTGGTGCGCTCGTTCACCCATTCGACAGCCGTCTCCGCATTCTCCTGCCCCCACACCTCGCGGAATTCTCCGTCGAACGTGGTGTTGTAGCCCCACGCGTTGTCCTGCCCCCGCGCATTCGTGGACTCGACCGTGATCGCCATGCCTCCGTCACCCCACGCCTCGTAGGTCATGATGTTGACGAAGGGCGGTGGATTGTCCGAGTCCATCTGCCACTTGCCGAAGCGATGGGAGGGATCCTGGGCGGTCGCGTCGACCGCGAGCGCCAGGGTCGCGACGAGCGTGACCAATCCGAGCGTGAGCTTGCTGATCATGTGCCTGTTCTCCGGGCGCGCGCTCACTCGGAGCCCGGGCCGTCTTTGGTGAAGATCTGCACGACGCCGACCGACGCTTCCGGGCCGTAAAGCGCAACGGCCGCCTCCCCCTTGATCACCTCCACGCGATCGATGCGATCGGGGTCGAGGTTCTCGGGGATCCCTCCCTCCATCCGCTCACCGTCGACGTAGACGAGCGGCTGGGGCGCATTCTCACCGTCCGCCCTGAGCAGGAAGACGTTGGGCTCGCCCTGAGCCTCGGAGCTCTTGACTCGGACGCGGCGCTCGCGGTGCTCGTCATCGTCGCCCTCCACCGTGACCACGATCTCCTGGGTCCCGTCGCCGCGCCGGATCTTCTTCTTCTTGATCACGAGCGCCTCCCCACCGTCCGCATCAATCATCGAGTGCGCCGTCATCTCGGTCGTGACGTCGATCGTGATCTTCGAATCGTCACCCCAACGGTGCGGCCCGAAGAGCGCGAATCCGATCACTCCGCTCACGACCACCGTGGTCAGCGCGCCGATGTCATTGCGTGACATCTTCATCCCCTCCTCCTTCGCTCGAATCGAAACTGCGTGAAGATAGGGCGGCCGTCGGACGGCGTCACGGGCCACCAGGAAGTGAGGCGATTCGGCCTGGCATGAAGTGAGCCGCCGGGCGAGGCCCGGCGGCTCGGAGTGGCTTCGGTCCGAATCCGACCGACGTCAGTGCACGACTGCGAAGGTGACCGGGAACGAGACCCATACCGCAACCTTCTGGTCCCGATTCAGCGCGGGAGAGAAGCGGTACAAGCTGGCGACCTGCAAGGCCGCCGCGTCGAGCTGCTCGTACCCAGAGCTCTGCGCGACCCTGGTCGTCTGCACAAACCCCGCATCGTCGATGTAGAAGTAGACCTGCACGATGCCTCCGATGCCCGCGTCCTTCAACACCGGCGGGTACACCTTCCGCATCGCGTCCACGATCTCTTCCCGATTGAGGATGTCCGGTGCCACCGTGAACGGCGTGAACCGGGGCGTATCCTCGGCGGCCACCACCTCCTCCTTCAGAACGGGCGGGGGTGGAAGCCTGTCGACCGGATTCGTATCGAAGGTGGTCGGAGCGATGGTGATCTCCTCGCTGATCTCGGTGGTCGCCACCACGGGTGTTGCCGGGCGGGCGATCGCCTGTGGAGCCTCGGGAATGTCGATCTCAGGGGGGAGATCGAGCGCAGTCAGCTCCTCCACCTCGTAGGAGAAGTCCTCCGCCGTCAGCTCAGGCCAATAGACGAAGGCCACGAAGTGGACCGACGTCGCGACAATGACCGAACTCCAGAAGAAGGGCCGGAAGCGTGACTTGAAGCGATTATTCGCGCTATCGCTGTCGTCGTACGCAGGTACTGCCCGTTGCGCAGCCATCGGTCCACCTCCTGAGTCCTTCTCGAGACTCCTTGCGAGCTGGTTACACCATCACCACCACTCCAGATAGAAGGTGGCCGATCGACTCGTTCAGCGGTGTCGGGAGCGGGTGGAGGCGACTGTGGGGGGATCTCCGGCACCGACGGAGGGGGTCTCTACCCGGTCATTCCGGCGGGAAACGCTCGAACATCTTGCCGATCGCCTCTTCGATGGCGCGCTCCATCACCTCGGGATTGGCGAGCGCCCGGGTGATGTCGAACTGGGCCCAACCCCTCCAGAGCACGTCCCTCGTCTCGGCGTCGGCAATGTCCACCAGAATCGTCCCCTCGGAGAACTCCACGACCTGTGGGCTCTCGGTGTTCCTCGTCGCGGAATACCCCTCGCGGGCGTCTCTCTCGTACACGTCGACGCGGCTTCTCAC
>JBDHDM010000047.1:0-19155 GCA_039591515.1 Gemmatimonadota bacterium
TCCTCCCCGCCCCCCCCGTTCTCCGCCGCTCCGCGGCCTGCGCCACGAAGCCGGCGCCGTGGCGGCGGCGCTCCCGCCGCAGAGCCCGACCCGTCGAAAGGAGATCCACGGCTTCGTGCGCCAGCAGGGCCAGAGCCCCCCGGAGGCCTCGCGCCGAGCGGATGGCCTCGAGAAAGACCTCCTCCATCGCGTCGCCGTGCTCGCGACGGAAGTCGGACGGCAGCATCCGGCGCAAGAGCCGGTGAATCGCGACCGTGATCACGAGCGCGCCGGTGCGGGGTCGACGCCCAGCTTCTTCTGCCTCGCGACGTCGAGGACGCGGAGCATCCGGTGAGCCTCCTGGCGCGCGACCTCTCGTCCGGTCGGCGTGATGGCGTAGTAGCGCCGTCGCCGGTCGGCCCCGGCTTCGCCCTCCGACTCGCGGATGAGGCCGTCGGACATCAGTCGCTGGAGGCCGGCGTAGAGGCTTCCCGTACCTGGCTTGAGCGCTCCGTCGGTCTGCGCCTCGATGTCCTGCATCAAGGCGTACCCGTGCCGCTCACCGTCCGCGAGGGCGAGCAGGATCGCCATGGAAAGAGGTGTCAGCGGCAGCCGTCCCACATCCTCGCTCATGAGCACCTCCACCCGTGTCCCGCGACCATCGAGAGTCCGATCCTCCGGCGGTCATGACTAGTCCGACCGTCGGAATATTCCGATGAACGGAATATTGAGTGGCTGGAGCCCCGACCGCAAGTCGGTGCTTCGCGCTTACCCTCCCTGCTCGCTGATCGACCCCACCCGGCAGCTCCCGTCTGGCTGCCTGAGCGTCGGGTACGACACCCCGAGCTGCTCGAGGTAGGAGTCGTAGCGCTCGGGATCGAAATAGTACTCCCGCATCTCCTCCCGGTGCTCCTCCATGATCCCGCGGTTCATCTCGATCGCCGGCTGATCCGTGGGGCGGATGAACGGGTCGTACTGAAGCTCCGCGGTTTGCTCGTTCTCGAAGTAGTCCCACGCCGCCTCGACCAGCTCCGGTCGAACCATGAAGTCGAGAAGCGTCATCGCCTGGGCCTTGGCACCCTGCGTCGCGCCCCTGTGCGCGATGGGCGTCGCCATGGCGATCGCGTTGGCCCAGTTGTGTCCGGGAAGCCCGGGGATGTTGGAGGGGAACGACAGAGTGGCGGTCGGGACGTTCCACGAGATGTCGCCGATGTCGTCGGCGTACCCCGCCGTCCGCTGCGCCTCCGTGAGCCCGCCGCGGAGGGGCGCCAGCTCGGTGGCGAGGCCCGACTCGGGTCCGTTCACCTCCCGCTGCGTGGCGCGGGCAAAGCGCTGATCGTCCTCGGTCCACTCCGGCAGGCCCACGCGCTCGATGTTCGTGTACATGGTCTCCGCGATGACCTTGTTGAAGTGTCCCGGCCACGCCGACCCGATGATCCGCACCTCTTTCAGCGCCGTGCCGGTCATCATCGCCGCACCCCGGGCGACCGAGTCTCCGATGGCGAAGAGGTCCCGGATCTGTGGGTAGTTCTTTTCGCGGAAGTAGAACCACACGCTGGCCTGCGACGGCACGACGTTGGGCTGGTCGCCTCCGTCGTAGATGACCGAGTGGGAGCGGTGTTGGGTGCGGAGGTGCTCACGTCGGAAGTTCCACCCGACCTCCATGAGGTTCGCGGCGTCGGCGGCGCTCCGACCCCGCCACGGAGCCCCGCCCGCGTGGGCCGCGAAGCCCTCGAACGTGAACATCGCCGACACGAGCCCGGTGCCCGGGGTCATTCCCCAGCTGGTGGAGAGGTTGGAACCCACGTGCGCGTAGAGCACGATATCGACGTCCTCGAACATGCCCTCGCGCACGTAGTACGCCTTGGTCGCCACGAGCTCCTCGGCCACTCCGGGCCAGATCTGGATCGTGCCGGGCAGCCCCTCACGCTCCATGAGGTCCTTCACCGCGAGTGCCGCCGTGATCTGCACGGCCATGCCCGAGTTGTGCCCTTCCCCGTGTCCCGGAGCGCCCTCGACCATGGGCAGGTGACACGCGACACCCGGCATCTGCGACGCCTTCGGAATGTTGTCGATGTCCGTGCCCAGCGAGATCTTCGGCTCGCCTGAGCCCCACTCGGCGACCCAAGCGGTCGGGATGCCCGCCACACCCTCTTCGACGGTGAAGCCCTCGGCACGGAGAAGGTCGACCAGATACCGAGAGGTCTCGAATTCCTGGAAACCGAGCTCGGCGTAGCTGAAGATCTGGTCGACGACGTTGGCAGTGAAGGTCCGCCGGCCATCGATCGACTCGACCAGCTGCGCTTTCCACTCTTCCAGGCGGTCACTCTGCGCTTCGACCGGCCCGGCCGCCACGAGCGCTGTCGCGAGCGCGAAGGCGAGTGCGCGCGGGAGGGTGTCTCCCTGCCGCGGTCGCGAGCGACGAAGGGACGGGGCCACGGACGAGTGGGGCGCGATCGGCGTCATGTTCTCCTCTCCGGTTGATCGGTCGAGGGAACATGCGCGTCGAGACCCACACTGGCTACGTCATCGTCGACGCCGCCACACGCTTCAGGGTCGTCGTAGGGGGCGGAGGCGGAGCGGGTCGCTCAGCCCCCGAGCCGCTCGAGCATGGAGATCGCGTTCGAGCGCCAACCGTCTTCGACCGCATACTCTTCGAGGAAGCGCCTCAGGTACCGCTCGGCCGCGATTCCGTCTCCCCGCTCCCACGCTGCGGTCCCGGCGTGATACAGCGCCATGTAGTGATTGGGCCAGTACTCCACGACCAGCTCCATCAGCGGACCCGCCGCCAGATCGTCTCCGGCGTCCGCGGCCGGGTGGCCTGCGGCGAACACGATTCCGGCGGCCTCGTAGCGACGCGCCTCCGGCAGTCGCTCGATCGCTTCGCGGGCCAGCTCGATCTTTCCGGCGAGGGCGTAGCAGCCCGCGGCGTTCATGGTGCCGCGATCGGGGTTCCAGGCCAGGCGCGTCTCGACCTCCACGGGATTGCAGTGGGGACGGACGGCCGCGAACCAAGCATCGGCCTCGTCGACTGTCGGGGCTGCGGACACGCCGCCCCCCGGCGTGACCCCGACCGGATCGTGAGCGCCGAGCCGTACGTCGGCGAGTAGATAGGCCACGACGCCCGTCAGCGCGAAGACGAGCAACGCTCCTGTCAGATAGCTCTCAGGCCTGCTGCGCATTCTATACCTCCAACCGGAAAGAGCATCCGGGTTCTCGTCCACCCACGACCGAATTCATTCGATTCGGTCACCCTCGCTTCCTTATGACGTGCAAACCGTGTGCCATGCACACGCACCGCCGCGATGTGCCGAATCGTCCCGCGCGCTAGATTCACCGGCATGATCGCCCTGACTTCCCGGCAACGTGCGCACCTTCGCAAGCTCGCCCACCGATTGAAGCCCGTCGTGTTCGTAGGCGGCGAAGGCATCAGCTCCGCGGTGCAGGCGTCGATCCTCGACGCGCTGAACACGCGAGAGATCCTGAAGGTCAAGATGCAGGAGTCGGCCCCCGTGAACGCCCGGGAGGCAGCGACGGCGATCGAGGAGGCGCTCGATGACGTGCATCCGGTTCAGACCATCGGTCGGACGGTCGTCCTGTACCGACCGTTCCCGGACGAACCCGAGATCCGCCTCCCAGGAAGGACGTCCTGAGGTGTCTCGCGCCTTCGTCAAAGAAGACGACCACGAGCGGGAGCCGGAGTACCGTCTCCCCGACTCGGACTCCCCCTACTACCAAGAGGCCGCGGCGTGGGCGCTCATTCAGGGGGCCGACGAAGGGGACTCACGCGGTGCAGAGCGAGCGACCGGGTACCGCTGGGGCGACGCGGAGCTCGTCCCGTGGATCGAGAAGATCCTCCGCGACGCCGAACAAGCGGGTGAGGACAGGGTCGCGCAGCTGGCACGGCGCTTCCTACGCGCAGCTAGGTGACCACCGCCTCCGCCTCGATCTCGACCAGGTAGCCGTCGCCGATCAGCCCGGCCTGAACCAGGGTGTTCGCCGGCTGGACCGATCCCAACCGGGCTCCGTGCGCGTGCGAGATCGCCTCCGCGTCCTCGGGGCGAGCCACGTAGATGCGGGTGCGCACCACATCGTCCAGCGTGCCCCCGAGCGACCGGATCGCGCCCTCGATCTTGTCCAGGCAGTAGTGGGCCTGTGACGCCGCGCTGTCACCCCCGATGAGACGATCACCGTGCGTCGCCGTGGTGCCGGACACGAAGATCCGCCGACCCTTGCGGATCGCGCGCGCGAACCCGGCGAGATCCTCCCACACGGTTCCGCTCAGGGCGCGCCTACGGTCGCCCGGGCCCTCGTGAACGGGGTACGGCGGCGGCATCGCCTCGAAGTGGTCACTGAGATCGCCCGCCGCCGTGAGGAAGGGTGGCTTCCGGTACTCGTCCCCGCAGTCCCCGGGAATCGGATCCAAGGTCGCGAGCACGCCCTGAATCTCCGAGACGGCCTCGCCGTCGAGCTCGAACTCGAACAAGCGCCTCGTGTCGTCGATGTGCTCGCTCTGCCCCAGCCGCGCACCCACGATGACCCCGGCCACCGCCGGAGCCTCGAGCACGTATCGGACGGCCACGTTCGCCATCGACACTTCGAGCCTTCGCGCGGCACGCTCCATGGCTCGGAGGAGCTCCTGGAACCGCCCCCATCCGCCCGCAGCATCGATGAAGCGCTTGTACTTCATCTGCGACCAGGTCTCCAGGTCGTCCATCTCCGGCTCGTCGACGTCGAGCCATCGTTCCGTCAGGAAGCCACCCGCGAGCGTGCCGAACGCGAGGATCCCCACGCCCCGCGCCAGACAGAGCTCCGTCATCGGGCCACCCGCTCGTTGGTCGAGCAGAGAGTAGCAGACCTGGTTGGACACCACGTCGAAACCGGTATCCAGCAGCATCCGCAGATGAGCGGCGTCGGTGTTGGTCACGCCAAGATGCCGGATGAGGCCCTCGGCCTTCAGCTCCCGCAGATGGAACATGCAGTCGATCCACGCCGGATCCGCATAGCTCCACGCGTGGAACTGAAGCAGGTCGAGCGCGTCCTCCGACATGCGCTCGAGCGCGCGCTCGACCGACGCGCGGACCCCGTCCCGCGAACACGGCCCCGGCTTGGGTACCCACTTCGTGAACAACTCGGCCGAGGCGAGCCCGCGCTCGTTGAAGCGACCCGCGATGAGCTCGGACGAGCCATAGTGGTCCGCCATGTCGAAAGTCGTGAGACCTGCGTCCACGTAGCGCTCCATCTCGGCCGCGGCGTCCTCCGCCTCCATCGGGGCACCGGCGCGTTCCATGTCCGCCACCTGCCACAACCCGGTCAGGACCCGCGAGATCTCGAGCCCGGGTGCGAGCCGGGCCCGCTCGATGCCGCTCATCGCCGGAGATCGCTCATCGCCGCATGGGTCGACCGTCGGACGACAGCCGCTGGGGTACTCGGTTCTCCATTCCCCTACTCCGGTGGCAGCTTCGAAAAGACGGCGTCGATGTCGACACCTCGGCGCCGAAGGACCGACACTTCACGCACATAGATCAGCGTCGCAAGCGCCATCACGGCGAGCCACAGCGGCGTCGAGTGGAAGTACCAGGCCGCGACCTCCGCCGTGAGGTCCTTCCACACGTGCACGCCCAGAAAGAGCGATAGAAGCGCGAGGCCCAAGCCCGCGAGCGGGGCACGCAGCGCCGGCGGCAGGACCGTCACGTCCGCGGCGATCGCCGGATTGCGGCGTGGAAGCGTGATCACGGTGAGACACATCACCCCGAAGTTCACGAGCATCGAAGTCACGAGGATGTCGACGCCAAGGAAGAAGTCGCCCGCAAAGTGACTGCCGAGGATGGCCGCGCTGGCCATGACCCCGCTCGCGGCCAACGCCACGTGCGGGGTGTGCCAGGTCGTGTGCACACGGGCCACCACGCGTGGGAATACGCCGTCCTCGGCCCACGCGAACATCAGACGCGACACCGCGAGAAGCATGGCGGGCAGATCGTTGACCAGCGCGATGGCGGCGCCTGCCAGAATCAAGACCGTCCACTGGGGCTCGAGGACGTACCCGAGGAGACCGGGCGCCGTGAGGTCCTGACCGACGGCTCGCTCCGCGATGAACGCCCACGGGACGGTGCTGTACACGGCCCACGTGAAGAGCAGATAGAAGGTGCCGACCGTGCCCACGGCGATGAAGATCGCGAGCGGGAGCGTGCGGCTGGGATTCTTCGCCTCCCCGCCCGCCTGGGCGATGGAGTCGAAGCCGATGAAGCTCGAGAAGAGGATCGCCGAGGCTGCGAGGAAGCGGCCCCATCCGAACTCGGCCTCGGCCTGGGGCACTGCGACACCTTCCCGGGCCATCAGTGACGCCGCGAAGTCGGCGTGATCGAAGAACAACCCGGCCACGATCACGACGCTGCCGAGCGCGAACATCACGAACATCAGGGGCACGAGAATCCGCTCGACGGTCTTCACGCCACGCATGTTCAGCCCCACGGAGGCCCACAGGAAGGCGAGGGCCAGGCCTACCCGGACGGGCCCGGTGTCGAGCAGCCGACCCACGTTCTCCCATCCGAACGCGATGACGACGTCCCGGATGAACGGGATCATGAGGTACGAAACCACGCCGACCGCGACGGAGAGCCCGAACCACTGCGAGAAGCTGGCCACGAAGCCGAGGTACGGGCTCAGGCCTCGGCTCGCGAAGACGTAGCTCCCGCCTGCGCGGGGCATCGCAGAAGAGAGGGCGGCGTAGGCCATCGCGGCCAGGAGCGCCGGAACGACGGCAAAGAGATACGCTGGCAGCACGTACGGGCCGATGCCCGGCACATTCCGCTGCAACATGAACGGAACGATGTTGATCGCGGCACCGAGCATCGAGCAGATCCCGGTGGCGGCGAGCCCGAGGAGGCCGAGCCGTCGCTCGAGACCCGTCCCCACTCCGGACCCGACGCCGGCCGACGCCCCGACCGGGGCCTGAGATTCGGACATCGTGATTGTCGCCCTTTCTTGCTCGCGGTTTCCCGGGCTCAGCGCACGGCGGGCGACAACGTGTCGGGTCGTGCCGACCTGAGGCAAGCCAGGCGGGGCAGCACGAGCACCGCGGCGGCCGCCGCGGTCAGGCTCCCGATGATCACGGAGATCCCGAAGCGCTGCGTCGGAGGGAAGGACGAGAGCACGAAGATCCCGAACCCGGTGCTCACGATCAGCGTCGCGGTGAGAACCGCGGGACCGACCTCGGCCACCGCCGTCGCCCAGGGCATCGCCTGCCCCACGGCGGACAGCCGACGCTGGCGTACCACGAGGTGGATCATCGAGTCGGCTCCGATCGCCAGCGCGATGTTCGCCGCCGGAGAGGTGATGATGTCGACGGCGATCCCCGTGTGCCCGAAAACGCCGAGCGTGACGACCGGAACGAGGGCGAGGCACACCCAGAGCGTCGCCGCGGCACCCACGGACCGGCTCACGACGAGTGCCACGCCGAAGAACAGCAGGAGCAGACCTCCGATCCCGATGCGGAGGCTGGACGCAATCAGACGACCGAGCTGCGCCTGCAGGTCGTAGAGCCCGGTGATGACCACCGGACGGAGCCCCTCTGCTTCGACCTTGGCGCGCAATCGGAGCATCACGTCTCCCCGATCCTCCTCCACCGTCTCGCGCATCCTGAGCGAGAAGCGGGCCCGATCGCGTTCGGGGCGGACGAAGCCGAGCCCGATGCCATCGAGGGCGTCCGACGACGCGATGTCGAGCAACATCCCGACCGGGAGCAGGCCCGCGAGCGGGATGGTCCGAGCGTGCTCGATGAGCACGGTCGGAGAGAGAACGACACCGACCGCGCTGTCCGCCTCGAACGCCGTCTGGAGCGCCTCGAGCTTGGAGAAGACCTCCCGGGACGAGACCTCGGCACCGCTCGGATCCTCGACCACGATGTCGAGCGGGCTGCTGCCGCCGTCGGCATCAATGCGCGCGAGCCCCTCGTAGAGCTCCGAATCCTCCGCGAAGTAGCTCAACAGCCCGGGGTCGGTGTCGACACGCGGCACGCCGACGCCGAGCACGACGGCCGCGACGAGGGCCGTCGGAAGCACCCACCGAGCGCCACGCAGGGGGTGGGCTGCGCGGGCGCCGGACCCGGCAGGGCGGATCCGGACCCACGTACCCAGAAACGCGGGGTACACCGCGTAGGAGACGAGCAGGGCCGTCACCGCGCCAACGGAGCCCGCGATACCCAGCTCCCGGAGAGGTCTCGCAGTCGCGATCAGCAGGCTCGCAAAGCCGAGGAGGGTGGTCGTCATGCTCCAGAACGAGCCCTCCCACGTCAGTCGGATGGCGTCGCGCAGGACGGCCGCGCGATCCGCACCTGCACCCCCACCGGCGTCCGGCCCAGCCACGGCGGCGCGGTCGAGAGCACCGGACAACCTTCGCCAGTTGGCGGTCAGGAAGACGACGTGCGAAAGCGTCAGCACGAAGACGATCGTGACGAGGTTCGCCGTCAGCAATCCGATGCCGACGTCGGACAATTGGACGATCAGGAGCGTGCAGCCGACCGAGACGATGCAGGTGGTGAGGGTGCCGAGCACCACGGCCAGGTCCCGGTACACCAGCCCGATGAGAAGTGCGAACACCGCGATCGCGGCTCCGCTGAAGACGACCAGATCGCGGAACAGGCTCCGACGGATCTGCTCGACGATCGCAGGGACCCCGGAGATCACGACGTCGAGGTCAGGGCCCTCGTGCAGCGCGACCGCGCGCTCGATGCGCGGAAGGAGGAGCTGTGGATCGACGTCGTTCAGGATGAGGACGACGTTCGTGGCGCTCTCGTCCGGCGTGAGCAAGATCCTCGCGTACAGAGGGCTGCGAGCCGGATCGTTCGTGGCCACGCTGTACGCACTCTCCACGCCCATCACAAGCAACAGGTCTGCGGTCAGGGCCTCGAGTCGCCGAAGGTACGCTTCGGCGTCGGCGGCCCGGTCCGCGACACGGAGAACGACCTGAGCGCCCGAGGGAAAGGCCTCGGCGACCTCCCGCGACGCGCGCATTTGAGGATCGTCCTCTGCGAAGAAGAACTCTCCCTCGACTCGTGGAGCCAGCTCCACGAACGACGCGACGGCGGCGATCGCCACGGCCCCCAGAGCGAGGGCCGCCCACGGCGCCGCGCGCCGCGTCCACACGTTAGGGTATACCCGCGAGGACCTGGTCGTACGTACCTGCCGCGAGGGCGATCGTGAGCTCCTCGAGAACGGCCGCTTCGATCGTGGCCATCTGCCCTGCGATCAAACGAGGATCGAAGAAGCGCTGATGGTCCGGCTCGAGCTTCAGGATGGCCGGGTCTCCGGCGAATTCGCCGCGCTCGAAGGGACCGCTCTGAGTCGAGGAGGCGGTGAAGCGATTCACCTCGCGCCCCGTCGGATCGATCAGAATGACCTCGGCGACCACGTGGTACGTCAACGTGCCCCGGACCGTGGTGTAGGTCACGGTGTCGGTGCGAGGAGCGTACGGGAATCGTGGATCCACGCCCGGGCCGTCCGGGCCGGTGCGCCTGCGCTCGTCGGGCCGGTTCAAGCCGTCGCCCGTGCCGCCGCCGTTTCCGGTCGCACCGTCGTCGCCGGTGTTCCCGTCGTCGCCGGTGCCACCCTCGTCACCGGTGCCGCCGTCATCCGAACCGTCCGTTCCGGTCCCGTCGCCACACGGCTTCCCCTGGTCTCCGGGTCCGACGCCGTTGTTCCCCTCTTCCTGTGGGCCGCGGCCATTGTTGCCGCAGCGATCCGGATCGGGACCCGTTTCGTCCGTCGGCCCCCGCCCGTTGTTGCCGTCCTCGGGCGGCCCCGGCTTCCCCTCACGGCCCGGATCTCCGCTGGCCGCGAGCTCTCCAGACGGAGAGTCGGCCATCGCGTAGGCCATCCCCGTGACCGTCCGCCTGCGGGTGTTCCGCTCCACCACGGTCTCATGACGATCGCGATCGACATCTTCCTCCACCACCTCGATCGACGCGACACGGATCATGACGCCGAGATCTGCCCCGATCAGCTGCAGAGCCCGACCGACGAGCATCGGCGATTGGATGGCCTGCCCTCTCAACAGTCCACGGAGCTCCGAACGCAGGAGGAGCGGATCGGCCATCTCGACGAACAGCGGTGGACGCGTCCAATGGTCCAGCGCGAGGTCGCTGTCGAGGCGGATCTCGAACTCACCTCCGAGCCACTCGCGGACGCCGGGATCGGCGGTCACGGGCACGACGGCGAGCACCACAGTGCCTTCCAGAAGAGCCCGGTCCTGGATCTCGCGTACCGCCAGCACGGTCTCGCGGGTCGGGGACGTCCGCACACTCAGCGCTTCCCCCGCTCGGTGGTACGCCGCCCGCGGATGACGATCCTGGAGGTCGATCTCGGCCCACTGGAGCAGGAGTCGGGTCTCGGCGTCGTACGACTCCTCGACCTGATCGCGTGACGGCAGGTAGCTGCTACGGGCATTCACGTAGTACCCGCGCGCATCGTGCCAGCGCCCTTCGTGTGTGGCCTCGTCACCCCGCACCATCTGCCAATCGATCGCGTTGTCGAAGATGGCGCGCCGAATCGTCGCGTAATCCGACGGCAGGATGGGCCGCTCGCCCACCTCGCGGATACGGGCCAGCATGCGGTCGACTTCCACGTACCGATCGGCTGCCCGGACCGGATCGCCGCGACGCTCGAGATCGTCCGCAGCGTCCATGGCGACCATCACCGCCGAGTCGCCCGCGGCGAGCATGCGCTCGCGAGCCACGACGAGCTCACGGTCCTTCTCGATGGCCTCGGCGTACCGGTAGACCGCCTGGATGTATCGGCCCTGGGACTGAAGAGAAATCCCCTCGTTCAGTCTGTCTTCGGCCGAGGCGCATGCTGCCACCAACGCGACCATGAAGACGAGAGCCGGACGCCCCCCCCTTGTGTCCATAATACGGCATCGTCGTTCGAGTGTTGACCGACGTTCCGCAAATTACGTGCTCGGCTCCCGCGAACCCAAGAGTCTTGATTGGGGCCGAACCCTCCCTTGTTGGGGATCCGGGCGCGGCCCAGCTTGCGCTCTCCCCCCTTGGCACCTCCGGAGGACGCTTTGTTCCACTTCCGCCACGCCCGAGCAGCGGCCCTCATGGGACTCCTCGGGCTCGCCGCCACGACGGTCGCCGCGCAGGAGCAGTTCGGCTCGTATCCCGCCGCGAGGATGGGCGGGAACTACATGCACAACTTCTACCTGCCGCCGGCGGTCAGTTCGGCGCCGTGGGCTCCCTCCTGGGCGCCGGACGGGGAGAGCGTGGCCCTGTCGATGCACGGGTCGATCTGGAGCGTCGACGTGGAGACCGGTCTGGCCGTGGAGCTCGTGTCCGGGCCCCGCTACTACTCGTCCCCCGACTACTCCCACGACGGTCGATGGCTCATCTACACGGCCGACGACCACGGCCGCTCGATCGGGCTGGAGGTCCTCGATCTCTCGACGGGCGAGACACACGCACTCACCGACGACGACGAAGTGTACGCGGATCCGTCGTTCAGCCCCGACGGAAGCCGGGTCGTCTACGTCTCCACGGCGCCGGCCGGGTACTTCAACGTGTACATCCGACCCTTCGCGGACGGACAGTGGAGCGGTGACCCGGTCGCGGTCACGTCGGACAACAGCTTCGGGCGCGATCGCCTTTATTTCGGATCCGAGGACATCCACATCAGTCCGGCGTGGTTCCCGAGCAGCGACGAGCTGTTGCTGGTCTCGAACCGCGACGTGGCGCTGGGAAGTGGCAACGTCTTCAGGGTGCCTGCAAGCGGGGGAGGCTTCGCGGACCGCGTGCAGGTGCTCGCCGAGCAGACGCTTTACCGGACGCAGCCCGACGTGTCGATCGACGGGAAGCGTTTTCTGTTCTCGTCCACGCGGGGCACGGCGGATCAGTTCAACAACCTGTACGTGCAGCCGACCGCAGGGGGCGAGCCGTACAAGATGACGTTCTTCGCGCACGACGCCTTCCACCCCCGCTGGTCACCGGACGGAGAGTGGATCGCCTTCATCGACAACTCGGGCGTCCAGGGGCAGCCGCGCCTCCGGCTCCTCGAGACGTACGGCGGACGGCTGGTCGACGTCGACATCACCGGCCGTCGCTGGCTCGATCCCATGGGTCGGCTGCGCGTCACGACACTCGCACCGGACGGCGCGCCGACGGCGAGCCGGGTCCACATCGTTGCTTCTGACGGCAAGTTCTACGCGCCGCCGGACCAGTACGCGCGCATGCCGCAGCGCGCCCGCGTCGGCGCGTTCCACCACCCGGGCACCTTCGAGGTCGAGGTGCCGGAAGGCGAGACCCGCTTCGTGGTCGTGAAGGGCTTCGAGCACGTGCCCGTCGACCAAACGGTGACGGTCCAGGCCGGCGAAACGACGGAAGTCACGGTACGTCTCGAGCATCTGGTCGACATGACGGCCCGGGGCTGGTACAGCGGCTCGACCCACGTGCACGCCAACTACGGCGGGAATCTCCACAACTCGCTCGAGAACCTGATGTTCATGTCCGAGGGCGAGGATCAGGACATCGTGCTCGAACAGGTGGCCAACAAGGACAACCGTATCCTCGACTACCAGTACTTCGTGCCCGGGGGCGGAGCGCACCCGCTCTCACGCGACGACATGGTACTGGTGGTCGGCCAGGAGTTCCGCCCGCCGTTCTACGGGCACGTCTTCATGTTCGGGATGGACGAGCACCTGATCTCGCCGTTCACCACCGGATACGAAGGCACCGGTATCGAGAGCCTGTATCCGTCCAACACGGACATGTTCAGGAAGGCCAAGCGTCAGGGGGCCTACACCGGGTACGTGCACTCCTTCTACAACGGGGATCCGCTCGAGGGGAACCTGGGCGGCGCGAAAGGCTTCATCGTCGACGCGGCGCTGGCCACGGCGGATGCGGTGGAGTGGTCCACTTCGCAGACCGGTTGGCCACCGCTGTACGCGGTCTGGAACAACGGGCTGCGCGTCACGCTCGTCGGCGGCGAAGACTCCATCAGCAACCTCCACACGACGCCCCTCCTCGGATCGGTCCGAACCTACGTCAAGATTCCGGACGACGAGCTCACGATGGAGGCCTGGCTCGAAGGGATGAAGAACCAGCATGCGTTCTTCTCCAACGGGCCTCTGCTGGAGTTCGAGCTGAACGGCCGGATCCCCGGGGAGACGATCTCACTCGAGGGAGGAGGCGAGGTCGTCGCGACGCTGGAGGTCCATTCGATCACACCCCTCGAGCGGGCGGAGATCGTCTTCAACGGCGAGGTCATCGCGTCGATCCCATTCTCGGGAGACCGCACGACGCTCTCCTTCGAGCGCTCCTTCCGTCCACCGGAGTCGGGCTGGTACCACGTTCGTGTGAACGGCGCCCGGGGAGAGAGCTTCCCGATGGACATCGACTGGGTGCAGGCCGCCACCAATCCGATCTGGGTCGAGGTCGACGGGGCTCCGGTGCGCTCCGCCGAGTCGGCCGACTACGCGCTCGCCTGGATCGACAAGCTCCAGGGCATGGCAGAGGAATGGGCGTTCTGGCGGTCAGACGCCGAGAAGGACCATGTGTACGGGCAGTTCGACGAAGCCCGCGAGATCTACCGTCGCTTCAAGGCCGAAGCAGAAGAGCGCTGAGCGCGGAACGGGCCGCCGTCCGGCGGCCCGTCTGCTCGTATTGTCGTCCTGCTCAGAACATCATGCCGAGCAGGAAGTTCATGGTCGCGAGCGCCACGGCTCCCCAGAACGCCGACGAGAAGTCCTCGACCTCGAAGCCGTCGACCAGGGCCGCGGCAAGCATCAGCATGAGCGCGTTGATCACCAGCAGGAAGAGCCCCAGCGTCAAGAACGTGATCGGCAGCGTGAGCAAGACCAGGAGCTTGCCCACGAACGCGTTGGCGAGCCCGAAGGCGATCGCCCCGAAGATCGCTGCTTTCCCGTCCCGTACCTCCACGCCGCTCACCAGCCGGCCCACGAGGAACAACAGAATCGCGTTGACCAGTATGCGAATCAGGATGTCCATCACCTTCTCGTCCTCCCCACAACGGGTTCGTCACGCGGCCTTCGGGGCCGCGATGCCAGTCTTCCTCCTATCTTGGACGGGAAAAGACGCGATTTCGTTTCCCGAGACCCTCCACTCGTCGTCCAGGGCCACCATGGACGAGCCGTCGGATCACATCTCAGGAGCCGGCGCGTGCCTCGGCATCTTCGTCGACGGACGCGCTCTCGGGCTCGTCGCTGAGAAGCTCGGCCTCGGGTGAAGCCGACGCGACGGCGGCCTCGAGGCAGGCCGTCGAGAGCGCCTCCTCGTCGAGAATGGCATCCGGTGCGCCGTCCTCGGTCCAACCGCGCACTTCCGTCGCCCGGTTCGGGAAGCCCAACTCCTCGAGGGCGTCGGCCGCCCCGGCCAGGAAGCCACCGCCGGCGGAGATGCTCGCCATTCGGAAGATGTGTGTGGCCGCCCGAACCTGCTCGCCGGCCTTCGCCGCCGCTTCCGCGTAGTCCTGCAGGTGCCGCAGCGCCATCCCGTCGTGGCGAACCGCGAGGTCCAGCCACGTGAGGGTGCAGAGGGTCCGGACCGCCTTGGGCCGAACCCGGATGATCTTGTTGGCGACCCCTCTCGCCGCCTCTCGTTGTGAATCCTCGAGGAAGGCGTCGATGGCCCGGCCATAGTACGTCATCGCGCGGTCGGCGTGGTCGCTCCGCAGGGCGAGGTCGCCGGCCCGGTTGTACGCCGATCCGACGTAGCCGGGCCTGGCATCCTCGGCCTCACCTTCGAGCCGGCTCAGCTCCGCCTCGACGTCCGGAGGCGCCGACTTGGGCGTGCGGAAGCCGAAGAATCGGGAAAGGAACGACATCGCGAACGGGTTGGATCTACTGGACGACCTCGAACAGCTCAATCTCGAAGACCAGCGTCGCGTTCGGGCCGATCGGCCCATTGCCCGCCCCTTGCGGACCGTAGCCGATCTCCGAGGGGATGACCACGCGGAAGTGGCTTCCTTCCTGCATGAGCAGCAGCGCCTCGGTGAATCCCGGGATCAGGCGGCCCGCATCGAACACGACCGGCTCGCCCTCGTACGACGAATCGAACTCCGTCCCGTCGATCAGCGTGCCCCGATAGTGGAGCCGCACCTGGTCTTCTGCCATGGGCCGGGCCCCTTCCCCCTCGCGGAGGACCTCGTACTGCAGCCCGCTCTCGGTCGTGATCACACCCTCGCGCGCGCCGTTCTCATCCTGATAGGCGGCACCCGCCTGGGCGTTCTCCTGGCCGAGGGTCGCCCGCTCCTGAGCCGCGGCAGCCTGGATCTGCTGGCCGAAGTTCTGGAGGATCGTCTGGAGCTCGTCCCGGGGGATGGCCGGGTCGTTGGATTGCAGCGCGTCCTCCAGACCACGCATGAAGGCGGCACGGTCGAGTCGATCACGCGTATCGGCGATCTGCCCGCCCACGTTCAGCCCGATGCCGTAGCTCGCCTTCTGGTCGTCCGTGTCGAGGGTCGCCGACTCGAAAGATGCCGAGTCCTGGCTTGCGGTGCACGCTGCCAAGGCCATACAGACGCCCAGGAGCGCCGCACCCATCCCGTGTTTCATCGAAGAAATCCCTGCCAGAAGAAAAGACGTGCGAGCCCGAAGCTAACGGCTGGTTCGGGATCGCCCAACGGGCTCGGGGGGGGCCGCCAGGAAGGCCTATCGGGATCTCGCCCGCCATCTCACCTTGTCGCAATGTCGCCCACGCGGGGCCCGTCCCCACACCTGTCGCTCGCCTTCCCGGAGACACCATGAACGGGATCACACGCCTCCTCGCATCCAGCCTGATCCTCGTCGCAACCCTCGCAGCGCCCGCGGCGCCTCAGGACGCCCGGACTGCCGATCAGATCCTGGCGGACAAGAGCTTCGTCCAACCGCCGGCCGACATCGCCGACATGGTGCTCGCGCCCCGGTATCTCAACGTCACACTCGACGAGATCAGCCCCGATCGGAGCTGGTTCCTGCACGAGGTGGGCGACGGCCCGGTGACGATGGACCGATTCTCGAAACCGTTCGACGAGCTCGGCGGTGTCTTCATCGACTCCCAGGCCAACCGACACCGCAATCTCACGATCCGCACCAACGTCGGAATCCGGGTCATCTCCGCGGACGATGGCGCCGTGACGGAGGTGGCCGTCCCGTCCGGCGCTCGGATATCCAACGCGACCTGGTCTCCGGACGGATCGCGAGTCGCCTTCTACGTCCATACGGCGGATGCCACGCACATCTGGGTCGCAAATCCCGAGTCCGGTGAGAGCCGCCAGGTCACGCAGCGCCCGGTCCTCGCGACGATGGTGACGGGCTTCGAGTGGACGAACGACGGGTCGGAGATCGCGACCGTGCTGGTGCCGGAAAGTCGGCCCGCTCGCCCGCTACCGCCGGCCCTTCCGACCGGTCCCCAGGTCAAGATCACCGAGGACGGAGAGAACATGCTGCGCACGTACGCGAGCCTGATGGCCACACCGTACGACGAGGAGCTGCTCGAGTGGCACGCCACGGGGCAGCTCGCGCTCGTGGATGTCGACGGTGGTGTCACGGAGGTCGGGGAACCCGCCATGGTCACGAGCTTCGACTTCTCACCCACCGGCGCGTTCGCCCGGGTGGAGGTCATGCAGAAGCCCTTCAGCTACATCGTGCCCGTGCGGAGCTTCGGCCACGTCGAAGAGGTGTGGGACCGGGAAGGCACCGTGATGGTCGAGCTGGATCAGACCGAGACCCAGACGGGCATCGACGGCAACCTCCCGACCGCGCCCGGCGTGGGCGGCAGCGAGGACGAGCCAGACCGTCGCGATCTCGCGTGGCGGGCCGACGGTGCCGGCCTGACCTTCCTCCAGCAGGAAAGGAGCGAGCGCGAAGAGGATGAGGCTCGGAGCCGCGACGACGGAGAAGCGCCGGACCGTGTCATGCTTTGGACCCCGCCCTTCGACGAGGGAAGCCTCTCGGTCGTCTACGAGAGCGAGGACAAGATGGCCGCGCACCGGTACTCGGAAGATCACGGGATGCTCTTCGTGACCCATCGACCGGAGCGGGGCCGCTTCGGGGCCGACACGCCGACGGGTACGGTACGGGAGATCGCCATCGACCTCTCCGATCCCGGGACGACTCATACGATCGCGGAGTACGAGTCGGACGACTTCTACGGGAACCCCGGGACCCTTCTCGAGGCCGGAGGCGAAGTGCCCCGGCTGACCCAGGGCTTCGGCGGCGCCGCGAGCAGCGAGGCGCGCGTGGTGCAGACCTCTGCCGACGGTCGGTTCGTGTACCTGTTCGGCAACGTGTACAACGAAGACCCCATGGTCGAGAGCCCCAAGAACTTCCTCGATCGCGTGGAGATTCGCACGGGCGAGAAGCAGCGCGTTTTCGAGTCCGAGAACGAGGGGCAGACCGCACAGATCGTTTCGGTCCTGGATGTCGAGGAGGGAGCCTTTGTCGTTTCCCGCGAGTCACCCACGGAGATCGGGCAGTCGTACCGCGTGGTCGGCGACGACCGCCGGCAGCTGACGAACAACGTCGACTACACGCCGGCGATGACGCAGGCCCCCAGGCAACGCTTCACCGTCGAGCGCCCGGATGGATTCCGCTTCCTGGTCAACGTCACGCTGCCTCCTGGATACGAGGAAGGGACGCGGCTCCCGGCCATGTTCTGGTTCTATCCACGCGAGTACACGGATCAGGATAGCTACGACGAGCGCGGTCGGACCTACGACAAGAACGAGTTTCCGAACTTCGGAACGCGCTCGATGCAGTACCTGGTCCAGCTCGGCTACGCGGTCGTCGAGCCGGACGCACCCATCGTCGGGAAGCGCGGCCAGATGAACAACAACTACGAGCACGATCTGCGGAACAACCTCGCCGCGGTGATCGACGAGCTCGATGAGCGCGAGTTGATCGACCGTCGCAGGCTGGGCATCGGCGGGCACTCCTACGGGTCCTTCTCGACCGCGAACGCCATGGTGCACACGCCGTTCTTCAAGGCAGGCATCGCGGGTGACGGCAATTTCAACCGCACGCTGACGCCGCTCATGTTCCAGAGCGAGCGACGCGTGTTCTGGGACGCGAAAGACGTATACACGTCCATGTCGCCCTTCTTCCATGCGAACAACCTGACCGGCGCGCTCCTCATCTATCACGGAATGCAGGATCAGAACGTGGGCACGGCGCTCGATCACGCCCCGCGCATGTTCCACGCGTTGAACGGGCTCGGGAAGGACGCCGCGATGTACCTCTATCCATATGAGGACCACGGACCGGCGAGTCAGTCGACGCTGCTCGACCTCTGGGGACGCTGGACGGCGTGGCTGGACGTCCACCTCCGAGACGGGGAAAGCCGTCCCGTGACCGAGCAATAGACGGCACGGCGGCGGCTCGACGAGGAAGAGCGGGGGGCATGCGTCGTGCCCACCGCCCCGTCCTCAGGGCCGACGCAACGATTTGAGCGTTGGGAGCGTCAAAGGGATTGAGTACGGGTGGCCGACGCGGAACCGACGGGCGATCCCGTCCGTAGGTGTATCGGGGTTGTCGAACAGTGAACCAGGGAGGCGAGGGATGAGGGAGCACGAACCGGCGCTGCAAGAGGATGCCAAGAACCTGTCCGTGGTCACGGGGTCTGCGATCGTCGCCGCCCTCATTACCATGGGACTCTTCGTCAACCGGGTCACGGCGGCGCCCGAGGTCCCGATCGTTCACGAGGTCCAGCCGATCGTCGTGGAGGTCGTCGAGATTCCGGCGCCCGAGCCCGTGGTCGAGCCGGTCAGGGTCGAGCCGGTTCGGGCGCCCCTGACGGGAATCAACCGACTCTACGGCACGGTCACCACGGTCTACGGATCCGAGTTCACCGGGTACATCCGCTGGGACCGCAACGAGGGCAGCTGGACCGACCTTCTCGACGCGACGAAGCCCCGGCGTCGGGGTGGCACGAGCGTCTCCGGCATCCGCTTCGGCCATGTCGACCGCATCGATGTCACGGGACGCAGCTCCGCCGCCTTCACGCTTCGCAACGGCGAGCGCATGGAGCTCCTCGCGAACGCGAGCGACCTGGGGTCCGGGCTTCGTGCCCTTCTGGTGCAAGAGGCGGACGGCAACGTCGTGGAGTTCGAGTGGCGCGACCTCGAGTCCATCGACTTCGAGGCACCGGGTTCGACGCCGCCCGCGGAAAGCCGGATGCACGGCACGGTCACG
>JBDHDM010000048.1:0-19956 GCA_039591515.1 Gemmatimonadota bacterium
CTCGGCGACGTGTACGATTGGGTGCAGGCTCCCCGGCCCGACACTGCGTACACGGACAGCCAGAGTGGCATCCCGGGCCCCCCCTATCCGGGGCTAGGCGGTGCCGGCGCGTGGAACTTCGTGTGGGAGCTCCTCGAGCTGCACCCGGGGCTCGACTGGGGTCGGTACGACAACGACGGTCCGGACGGCATCCCGAACTCGGGCGACGACGACGGATTCGTGGACGTCCTGGCGGTCATTCACCCGACCCGAGGAGGAGAGTGCGGCGGCACCGGCGGTCCGGACCGAATCTGGTCTCACAGATGGTCCCTCTCCGCGCCCATCGGGGTGCCGTTCACCACGGACGCTCCCAGCGCGAACGGTGGCTTCGTCCAGATCGACGACTACACCATCCAGCCGTCCATCTCGTGCGTGGGTGGCGAGGTTTCGGAAATCGGGGTGTTCACACACGAGCTGGGGCACGCGTTCGGCCTGCCCGATCTCTACGACACGGATGGCGGACACAGCGGAACCGGGTCATGGGACCTCATGGGATCCGGCTCCTGGGGCTGCTCGGACGTGACGCCAGAGAGTCCCTGCCATCTGGGCGCCTGGAGCAAGGCGGTGTTGGGCTGGCTCGACGTCGTCACCCTCGATCCGGACACCGATCACGGGACGCTTTCGCTCTCGGCAGTCCAGAGCGGAGGGAGCGCGTACCGGATCGACGCCCAGGACGGCTCCGGAGAGTTCTTCCTCGTCGAGAACCGGCAGCGACTCGGCTACGACGAGTATCTGAGGGAGGAAGGGCTCCTCGTGTGGCAGGTCGATCAGGGTGTCATCGACGCCACGTGGGGCTCGAACCGCGTGAACGCGGGCGCCCACATGGGAGTCTGGCTCCGGCAGGCGGACGGGAGGGAAGACCTCGGACTCGGTCGGGGGCGGGGCGACACCGGCGATCCATTCCCGGGCGGGACTGGCAACAGCGTCTTCCACGCGGCGTCGCTCCCATCCTCGCTCACATTCGCGGGCGGGGTCTCGGGCTTGACGATCGTGGACATTGAGCCCGCGGGAGATGACGTCTCGTTTCGACTCTCGACCCGCTCGACGACGCTCACCTTCCGCGCCGAGGGGACCGCGACCTCGGACGCGCTCTTCACCTTGGACGGTCAGCCGACACCGGGCACGACCGTCTCCTTGGTGTCGGCCCCTTTCGTACAGCGTCACATCGAGGTCGTCGCGGGTGAGTCCCTCGGGAGCGGGGCTCGCAGGCCGTTCGTGAGCTGGGCGGACGGCGGGCTCACGGAGCAGGCACGGACGATCGTGACTCCCCTCGACGACGTCGAATACGTCGCACAATTCGGGGGCACGGAGTACGAGTTGGCCCTCCAGGTCAGCGGCGGCGTGGCGGGCGTGGAGCCGGCCTCGTTCGTGAGCGATCCAGCGTCGACGGATCTCTGGTTTCCGGAGGACACGGCGGTGAGCCTCATGGCGGTCGTGCACCGAGGCTTCGTCTTCTCGGGGTGGAGCGGTGCACTCGCGGGGCAGCAGAACCCGGCGCTCTTCACGATGAGCGGTCCGCTTTCCGCCGGAGCCGACTTCGAGCTCGTGTACGCGATCGCCGAATCGACGATCTCGCTCCCGGCAGCGACCGACCTCGACGTGCAGCTCGAGGTCGAGGAGGGGACGCTCCCGGTCCGATGGCGGATCCTCGACGGGTCGCTTCCGTTGGGCGTGGTCCTCTCCGCGAGCGGTCGGATCACAGGCGCGTCCCTGGACGTCGGCCGTTTCGACCTCTCGGTCGAGGCGGTCGACGCCACCGGTCTCCCCGCGACCGGTACGATTACGCTAGAGCTGCAGACGCCGGCGATCGCACTGGAGGCAGCGGCCGCGCCCTTCCTTCTGTCGGGTCCGACGCTCACCGTCGCCGAGCGTGGCTTCTTGGCATATCAGGGCAACGGGGTCGCAGGGTACGACCTCGGCGACTTCCGCGCGTGGATTCTCGCGCAGCCGTCGCAACCGTTCAGTGCGCAACTCGGGGCGAGGGTCTTCCGCAGCACCGTGGTGATTCCGATGGATCGACCCGGGGAGGCACGATGACCCGCTCGGCGAGGCGCCTCCCGTCACGGTCTTCGCAGCGGCGGCGGCGAGCGCTCACGGTTCCCTTCGTGCTCGTCGCACTCGCGCTCGGAGGGTGTGACTCCGGGCCATCCGGCCCGGGGGCCGTCCTGGCTCGCGTAACTGCCCCGAACCTCGGCGCCGTCGTGCTCGAGGTGGAGGGGGCCGGCATCCAGGGCTTCGCGGGGCGTGGCGACACTCGCGTCTACTCGGCCGCGGTACCCGGCCGCTCCGGCGTCCACCGGGTCATCCTCATCGACCCGGTGGGAGGTGAGATCACGCTGGAGATGCAGGTCGACGACGTGGGGATGGAAGGCCCGATCGTGACGGTCGTGCAGGCGGCTCGAGCGGACAACGCGTCGGAGGCCGTGAGGAACCTCGCGGTCACGGTGGAGCGCTGAGCCCCTTTCGCCCCGGACCTCGTTGGCTCGGGACCGCTCTCGCTTGCCGGGTTCCGAGGGTTCCGCCACCTTACTCGGGCCGCTTTTCGCACCCCCCCGGGGGATTGGCGCATGGCCCGCCGGTAGTTCGCAATCACCGACCGTTCGGCCGCCGCGAGGCAGAGGAGGCGCCGATGACGCCAGCGACTTGGGTCACCATGCTCGTGGTCATGACCTTCGTCTGGGGTGGGTTCTCTACGGTGCTGCTCACAGCAATCCGCAAGGAAGCCGGAAAGAGCGAAGATGCGTAGCCTCCCTCCGACCGCGGCCTGGTCCCGGAACCCCGTACATCAGTGCCCCGACGCGACGACCTAGAGACCATCCTCATCCTCGGCTCCGGGCCCATCGTCATCGGTCAGGCGTGCGAGTTCGACTATTCCGGTACACAGGCGGTCCGAGCCCTCAAGGAGGAGGGGTTCCGCGTGGTGCTGGTCAACTCGAACCCGGCCACGATCATGACCGATCCGGACCTCGCGGATCGGACGTACATCGAGCCGATCACGGCCGAATGGGTCGAGAGGGTCATCGAACGCGAGAAGCCGGACGCCCTCCTTCCGACGATGGGGGGACAGACCGCGCTCAACGTGGCGATGGACCTGCACGGCGCGGGTGTTCTCGAGAAGCACGGGGTCGAGCTGATCGGTGCGAACGACCGTTCGATCGCGATGGCCGAGGACCGCGAGCTGTTCGCCGAGGCGATGGCGCGCATCGGGCTCGAGGTCACGACGGGAGGTTTCGCCCGAACACTCGATGAGGCGCTCGCGATCGTCGAGACGACGGAGTTCCCGTCGATCATTCGCCCGTCCTACACCCTCGGCGGGACCGGGGGCGGCATCGCCTACAACCGGGAGGAGTTCGAGGTTCAGGTCCGCAAGGGCCTCGACGCTTCCCCGATCACCGAGGTGCTCATCGACCGCTCGATCCTCGGGTGGAAGGAGTACGAGCTCGAGGTGGTCCGGGACGGAATCGACAACGTCATCATCGTGTGCGCGATCGAGAACTTCGATCCGATGGGTGTGCACACGGGAGACTCGATCACGGTCGCGCCGGCTCAGACGCTCAGCGACGTGGAGTACCAGCGGATGCGCGACGCGGCGATCGCGATCATCCGCGAGATCGGAGTCGAAGCCGGCGGATGCAACATCCAGTTCGCGGTCAATCCCGACGACGGCGAAATGGTCGTGATCGAGATGAACCCCCGGGTGTCGCGATCCTCGGCTCTCGCCTCGAAGGCCACGGGCTTCCCGATCGCGAGGGTCGGCGCCAAGCTCGCCGTGGGCTACCACCTCCACGAGCTTCCGAACGACATCACCAAGAACACGCCGGCATCGTTCGAGCCGGTCCTGGACTACGTGGTGGTCAAGATCCCGCGGTTCGCCTTCGAGAAGTTCCCGGAATCGAAACCGGACGTCACGGCTGGGTCGTGGGTGAGACCCTCAAGGACGACGGCCTCTCCGACGAAGAGCCGGCCCGGATTCTCGGCGCGCTGCGGATTCCGACCGCGAACCGGCCGTTCCAGATCAGGCGCGCACTGCTGGCGGGTATTTCGGTCGAGGAGATCTTCGACGCGACGCGCGTCGATCCCTGGTTCCTCGATCAGCTTGTGCAGATCCTCGAGTGGGAGCGTCGCTACGCCGAGGCCGACTCCGTCAGCCCGGAGCTTCTCCGGGCGATGAAGCGAGAGGGCTTCAGCGACTTGCAGCTCGCCGAGCTCCGCGGGGAGGACGAGTCGACGGTCCGCGAGCGGCGGTGGGAGTCGGGAATTCGACCGACCTACAACGTCGTCGACACGTGCGCGGGTGAGTTCCCGGCGGAGACGCCGTACTACTACTCGTCCTACGAAGACGAGTCCGAGAGCGTGCGGTCCGAGCGGGACAAGGTCGTGATCCTCGGAAGTGGGCCGAATCGGATCGGTCAGGGCATCGAGTTCGACTATTGCTGCGTGCAGGCGGTGCTCGCGCTCCGGGAGCAGGGGTACGAGACGATCATGATCAACTCGAACCCGGAGACGGTCTCCACCGACTTCGATGTGAGTGACAAGCTCTACTTCGAGCCGCTCACCCTGGAGGACGTGTTGGAGATCCTCCATCTCGAGCGCCCCAAGGGGATCATCGTCCAGCTTGGTGGACAGACGCCCCTGAAGCTCGCAAAGGGACTGGAGGAGTTCGGCGCGCCCGTGCTCGGCACGTCCGTGGATGCGATCGATCGGGCGGAAGACCGTGATCGGTTCGCCGAGGTCTGTCGTACGATCGGCGCTCGTGTGCCGGAGAACGGCATCGCCATGAGCGAGGAGCAGGCCGCGGCCGTCGCGCGGGAGATCGGCTTCCCGGTCCTCGTCCGGCCGAGCTACGTGCTGGGCGGACGTGCGATGCGCATCATCTATGACGAGGCGTCGTTACGGCAGTACTTCCACGAGGCTGCGAAGGCCTCTCCGGACCACCCCGTGCTGATCGACTCCTTTCTCGAGGACGCGTTCGAGGCGGATGTGGACGCGCTCTGCGACGGCACGGACGTGGTCGTCGGCGGCATCATGCAGCACATCGAGGATGCCGGGGTGCATTCGGGTGACTCGGCCTGCGTGCTCCCACCCTACCTGCTCTCGGCGGAAGTACAGGACGAGATCCGGGAGCTGACCCGGAAGTTCGCGTTGGAGCTGGACGTCGTGGGGCTGATGAACGTCCAGTACGCGATCCGCGACGGGATCGTGTACGTGCTCGAGGTCAATCCGCGCGCGTCGCGTACGATCCCCTTCGTGAGCAAAGCCACGGGCGTCCCGCTCGCCCGGCTCGCGGCGCGACTCATGGCCGGCGAGAAGATCGCGGACCTCGACGTGCCTGAAGAGCTGCCCGTTCCGGGAATCGCGGTGAAGGAGGCGGCGTTCCCGTTCAACCGGTTCGACGTCGACGTGCTTCTCGGACCGGAGATGCGCTCCACGGGTGAGGTCATGGGCTTCGACGACTCGTACGGCATGGCCTTCGCGAAGGCGCAGGTGTCGGCGGGCAACGATCTGCCCGAGTCCGGTAAGGTCATCGTCACCGTCAACGAGAGGGATCGGCAGACGGTCACACCGATGCTCCGACGTCTGCGCGACCTGGGGTTCGACCTCATGGGCACCCGCGGAACGCAGCGGCACCTCGCGCGCCTCGGTGTGCCTGCGGAGCTGGTGTTCAAGGTCGGGGAGGGAAGACCGAACATCGTAGATCACATCGTTTCGGGAGATATCGCGCTCCTCATCAACACGCCGCTGGGCAAGAAGTCACAGTACGACGACTACGCCATGCGAAGGGCTGCCATCACGTACGGGGTCCCCTATCTGACCACGATGTCGGCGACGTCGGCCGCGGTGGACGCCCTCATCGCGCTGAAAGCACGCCGTCGAGAGGTCCGGTCGATTCAGGAACGCATCGCCTCGATTCGTGTGCCGGCCGGCGCGACCTGACCCGGCTCTGGCCGGCTTCTCGTCCGCCGCCGTCGATCCCACCGCCATGAACGCGAAGACCGGCTTCTATCTGCACCCCGCGTCACCACTCCACGACACCGGGTGGGGCCATCCCGAGCACCAGGGGCGTCTTCGCTTCCTGGCCTCGACGGTGGGCAAGGACCTCCTCACGCTGCACGGCCACGTGGAGCAGCGGGAGGCTCCGGAGGCGACGGAGGAGGAGATCCAGCGAGTGCACACGCCCCGGCACGTACGCGCGGTTCGGGATGCGTGCGCCGAGGCGGAGGCTTCGGCCCGGATCGTCTCGATCGACCCCGACACCAAGGTGTCGAGTGCTTCGTGGGACGCGGCCGTGGGGAGTGCCGGCGCCGCGATCGAGGCGGCCCGTTCGGTCGCCGACGGCCGAATCGAGAACGCTTTCGTCGCCGCCCGCCCGCCGGGCCACCACGCCACGCCGGATCGGGCCATGGGCTTCTGTCTCTTCAACAACGTCGCGGTCGCGGCGCGTGCGTTGCAGGCGGAGGGGCTCGCGGAGCGAGTGCTGATCCTGGACTGGGACGTGCATCACGGGAACGGCACCCAGGACGCATTCTACGACGATCCGTCCGTCTACTTCGTTTCTCTGCATCAGTCGCCGCACTACCCGGGCACGGGCAGCGCGGAGGAGAGCGGGGTCGGAGAGGGTGTCGGCACGACGCTCAACGTGCCACTCGTGGCGGGTACACCGCCTGAAAAGCACCGCGACGCGTTCGAACGGGCCATCGACCGGGCACGCTCGACCTTCGTCCCCGACTTCGTGCTGGTCTCGGCGGGCTTCGATTGCATGGCGGGCGATCCGCTCGGAGGCCTGCTGCTCGAGCCCGAGGACCTGTACCAGATGACGCGACGGGTCATCGAGGCGGCGGCCGATTGCGACCACAAGGTCGTCGCGCTCCTGGAGGGAGGCTACGACCCGAAGCGGCTCGGTGACGGAGTGGTCGCGGTGATTCGAGCCCTTGCTGGCCTGGAGGGGCCGAACGGCTGAGTCGCGGATCGATGGGCCGCGTTGCCCACGAACCCGGCCCCCGTACCTTCACTGCCCATGCCTTTCGACGACAACGTGCCCTCGATGCTCGACCTCGTGCGGCTGAGTCCACGAAGACTCTTCCCGCCGGGGGGCGAGGCCCTGTATCGGCAGATCGCGCTGCTCACTCGGATGGACGTCGGGGACGAGGTTCTGGACGTGGCGGCGGGCAAGGGAGTGCCGCTTCAGTACTTCGTCGAGGAGTTCGGGGTCTCGGCGTCGGGCGTCGAGCTCGATGCGGCGATGGTGGACGAGGCAGAGGCTTGGAGCCGCCAGATGCGGGCCGGGCACCGCGTCCAATTCCAGAGCGGGCGATCGGACGCGCTGCCGTATCGCGACGCGATCTTCGACGTGGCCATCGGAGAGATCGGCCTGGTCAATCACTGCGAGCCGGCCGACGCCGTGCGGGAGCTCGTTCGTGTGACCAAGCCGGGCGGCTTCATCGTGTTGGTGCAGCTGGTCTGGAAGGCCCCCGTCGACGAGGCGCGCAGGGAGGTCCTGTCCGAGCACCTCGGCGTCCGGCCGCGCATGGTCGTGGAGTGGCGGCGACTCCTCCGGGAGAGCGGGGTGGAAGAGCTGCACGTCGAGGATTGGTCGGACGAGAAGACGGCGTTCCGGCCCACGGTGGCGAAACCGTTCCCGGACTTCTCGGAGCTGTTTCCCCTGGGCGAGCGCCTGTCGATCCTTCGGCGGGCGTGGAAGAAGTGGGGTTGGCGGGGCGTGCGCTCGGCGATCGCTCGCGAGTACGAGGTCCGCAGGCTCCTCACCAGCGAGCGGATCCTGGGCCTGGACCTGCTGCGGGGGCGAAAGGGTGGCGAGGCACCCCAAATGCCCGAGGCCCACGACCCGGCGCTCGCCTCGACGGCGACGGGCGTGAGCGCAGATTCCGAGAAGGACACCACAGGAGCCGAAGACGTCCAACCCGACGCCGACCGCGCTACCACGCCGGGAGACACCAGCGGGTTGCCGCTCTTCGGTCGGGGCGAAGAGGATGTCGAACGGGAGTGATGTCGCTCGGGCGGGCGTCGACCCATCGAGCGCAGGCCCAGAGTCGACCGAAATGGAGAAGACGACGTGACGAACGCGCTGCTGTGCACCTCGGAGGGAGTCTCGCGGGTGCAACAGGCCTTGAGAGAGCAAGACCTCGATGGCTGGCTTCTCTACGAGTTCCATCACATCAACCCCATCCCCGTGGCTCTGCTGGGACTGGGCAAGACCACACGTCGGGCGTTCGTCCTCATCCCTGCGGAGGGCGAGCCGGTTGCGATGATCCATGCCATCGAGGCTTCGTCCTGGAGACAGTGGCCATTCGCCCGGCGCACGTATTCGAGCTGGCGGGAGATGGAAGAGCAGCTCGCCGCGCTGGTCGAGGAGCGCGACAGGCTCGCCATGGAGATCTCCCCCGGCGGGGCCGTGCCGACCCTGGACTACGTCCCGGCCGGGATCGTCGGGGTCCTTCTCGAGCTCGGCAAGGAGATCGCGAGCTCGGGCGATCTCGTGACCCAGTTCCACTCGGTTCTGACGGAGACGCAGCTCCGGGATCACCGGGAGGCCGCGGAGATCGTGCGCGATGTCGCCCGCCGCGCCTTCGAGCGTGCCGCCGATGCGATCCGGGAGGGAGCCCCCACGACCGAAGGTGCGCTCAGCGAGTGGATCGTCGCCGAGCTGAACGGGGCAGGCCTCGTCGATCAGGTCTCGTGTATCGTCGCCGTCGGTCCCAAGGCCTCGGACTCCCACTACGCACCCGTCGGAGAGGGCGAGACGATCCGAAGAGGTGACCTCCTGCTGATCGACCTCTGGGGAGCCCGCGCGGGCTCGGTCCCCGCCGACCAGACGTGGATGGCCGTCATGGGGGCATCCGTGGACGCACGGACGCGGGAGATCTGGGAAGCCGTGCGGGACGCTCGTGACGCCGCGGTCGACTTCTTGCGAGAGCGGGCCGCGGCCGGGGAGGAGGTGCGGGCCTTCGAGGTGGACGACGTCGCGCGAGACCGCATCCGAGAGCGGGGCTACGGCGACTTCTTCGTCCACCGCACGGGGCATTCCATCGACACGGACCTACACGGGAGCGGGCCGAACCTCGATAACCTCGAGAGTCGGGACGATCGGCGTCTACTCCCGGGTGTGGCGTTTTCGGTGGAGCCGGGCATCTACCTGCCCGACGAGATCGGTGTGCGCAGCGAGATCAACGTCTACTGGGCGCCGGACGGCCCGCTCGTGACTCCGACCGAGCCTCAGCGGGAGCTCTTCTTCATGCTGGACGATTGACCGACCCCTCGACCGGGAAGGTCCCCCGGCGGGGTGATACCGCCCTGGTGGAAGTCGCGCTTCCGCTGCCCATCTTCAGCTCCTTCACATACCGCGTCGAAGGCCCGCCACCTCCCGTGGGTTCGCGCGTGCTCGTGTCGTTCCGGCGTGACGAGAGGATCGGCTGGGTCGTCGGGCCGGGCGAGGACCCGACGGTCAAAGGGATCAAAGGCGTGCTCGCGGTGCTGGACACGGAGCCCACGGTCCCGGCGGACCTTCTCCAGCTGGCACGTTGGATCGCCTCCTACTACGTGACACCCTTGGGGATCGCGCTGCGCGCCGCTCTTCCCTCGGTACTCACGGACGTGTCTCGCGACTACGTGGCCCTGGCTGCGGAGGGGTCGGTGGCGCCCATCCCGGAAGAGCTGCGACCCCGGGAGAGAAGGGTCGTCGAATGGCTCCGCGAGAAAGGGGGAGCCCAGCGCGTGCGGTCGCTCCGGAAAGGTCTCGGCGGTGGCTCCGTCTGGCCCGAGGTCCGTTCGCTGGTCGAGCGAGGTGTCCTGTCCCACGAGACGATCCCGCCGTCCGGGCCCTCCGTTCGAACCCGACGAGTGGTGCGGATCGTTCGCCCCCTCGAGACGCTGGCAGAGCGGGAGGTCGTCTTCGGGCGAGCGGGCCGTCAACGGGAGGCATACGCGTTCCTGGAGGCAGCCGGGGGCTTCGCGGAGCTCCGGCGTCTCACGGAGACCGAGCGCTTCAGTCGCGGGGTCGTTGCGGGCCTCGAGCAGAAAGGTGTCGTCGAGCTCGTCGACGAGGAGGTGCTGCGGGATCCGTTTGCCGGTACGCCGCCCGCACCCGCCCCGAATCTGACGCTCACGGATCATCAGGAGAGGGCTCTCGCAGCGCTCACTGCAGCGCTCGACGAGAGCGATCCGGCTCCGTTCCTGCTCCAGGGCATCACGGGATCGGGCAAGACGCTGGTCTATATCGAGCTGCTTCGCGAGGTCCTTCGGCGTGGGCGCACCGCGATCGTGCTCGTTCCCGAGATCTCCCTCACCCCACAGACGGTGTCGCGCTTCCGGGCACACTTCGGAGACGACGTCGCGGTTCTCCACTCGGGTCTCTCGGCCGGCGAGCGGTACGACGCGTGGCGTAGCCTCAGACGGGGAGACCGCCGGATCGCGGTCGGGGCACGCTCAGCCCTGTTCGCCCCGCTTCGCCAACTCGGCGCCATCGTCGTGGATGAGGAGCACGACGGGAGCTACAAGCAGTCGGAGGCGCCGCGTTACCACGCCCGCGATCTCGCGGTGGTCCGCGCCAAAACGCACGGCGCCGTCTGCGTGCTGGGCAGCGCGACGCCGTCGCTCGAGAGCTGGCACAATGCGCGACGCGGCAAGTTCCGCCGGCTTCTTCTCCCCGAGCGGGTCGGGGGCGGTCGCCTGCCGGAGGTCCACGTGGTGGATCTTCGCCAGAAAAGGGGCGACGGCCGAGGGGACCGTGATGCGAGGGGTCGAGGGGTGCTCTCACCCGAGCTGGTGGCGGCCGTCGATCAGCGTCTCGTTCGGAACGAGCAGGTCATCTTCCTGCTCAATCGCCGTGGGTACTCGTCCTTCGTGCAGTGCCGCGAGTGTGGCGAGGTCGAACAGTGCGAGAACTGCTCGATCTCGCTCACCTACCACAGGACCACCGATCGGGTCGTGTGCCATCACTGCAGATTCGAGGCCCCGGCCCCGGCTCGGTGTGGGAGATGCGGCTCGAAAGACCTCTCCTACCGCGGCCTCGGCACGGAGCAGGTCGAGAGGATCACGGCCGAGACCTTCCCTGGAGCGCGCATCGCGCGCATGGACGTCGACACGACCTCCGGGAAGTGGGCGCACCAGCGCATCCTCGAGCGTGTGGAGCGCGGGGAGGTCGACATCCTCCTCGGCACCCAGATGATCGCGAAGGGGCTCGATTTTCCCCGAGTCACGTTGGTCGGCGCGGTCAACGCGGACGTCGGCATGCACCTGCCCGACTTTCGGGCCAGCGAGCGCACCTTTCAACTCCTCGCCCAGGTTGCCGGTAGAGCGGGCCGGAGCACGCTCGGGGGTGAGGTATTCATCCAGACCTCGCTCCCCGACCACTATGCGATCCGTGCGGCCGTGGGGCACGACTTCGAGTCGTTTGCGGCGCGAGAGCTCTCCGAGCGGGAGAAGCCGACCTACCCGCCCCACGTACGCGTGATGAATGTCGTGATCAGCAGTCCCGACCAGGAGCTGGCGGCTCGCACGTCCGAGGAGACGGTGCGGTGGCTCCGGTCCCACTTGCGGGGGGTCGATCTCGTCGGCCCTGCTCCTTCGCCCATCGAGCGCCTGCACGGACGTTGGCGATGGCACTTCCTCCTCCGCACAGCTTCCCCGAAGGCATTGGGTGCGGTCGCCGATCGTCTCGCCCGGGACGCGCCCCTCTTGCCGGGAGACGTCCGCATGGCGCTGGATCGGGATCCGGTCGCGCTACTGTGACGTGACCCGAGAGGATTGAGGCCGGCGCGGCGGCGGCGTAGCTTCGGGTGCGTGGTGTGCGCGCTACGGTGAGGAGACTGATTTGAGTTGCCTGGCCCTGAACGCATCGTTTGAGCCTCTCACCATCGTTCCGGCTCGGCGGGCCGTCCGACTCGTCCTCGACGGCAAGGCCGAGGTGCTCGAAGCGGACGAAGCCCGCCGCTTCCGCTCCGAGCGTCACACGGTGGCGTGGCCGACCGTGATTCGGCTGGTCCGTTACGTGCACGTGCCGCATCGCTTCAGGCGTCAGGTGACCAACACCTTCCTCTTCGCTCGGGACAGCTACGCGTGTCAATACTGTGGCCGGCTTCGAAGCGAGCTGAAGGGGAGGCAGTTCCTCACCCGGGATCACGTGGTTCCCGTCTCGCGGGGAGGTGGCAACACCTGGGACAATGTGGTCACCAGCTGTTCGAACTGTAACAACCGCAAAGGCGACCGGCTCCCGAGCGAGGCCGGCATGAGGCTACGGTGTGAGCCCCGGGAGCCGAACTACGTCCACCTCGTCTGGGTGGTGCGGCGCGTCACCGGGCGGCAGGCCAAGTACATCCGGATGTTCTACGGAGACGACGCTCTGGACGCCGTGCGTCCTACCCGCGGAGCCGGCTGGAGCTAGCGCCCGGCTCGCTCCCACCGGGCCTCAGTCTTCGAGCCAGGCGTACGGTCGCTCGCAGATCTGTCCGTAGCCCCTCACCGTGCCTCGGTGCGTGTACTCCTTCCAACGAATGATCCAGCCCCGCACCTCGTCTTTTCCGACCGTGTAGCTGAAGCCCGGCTGGCCCGCACGCTCCTGCAAGAAGCGCTGGAGGTACGCGGGCAGGTTCGGGATTCCGGTGTCCAGCGTGGAGGGCTCTTGGCGGTCCGCGAGAGCCGTCTGGATTCGGGACTGCGACAGCTTCAAGGACTTGATCGCTTCCTCGACGGCCGCCCTGAGCTCGGACAGGTCGGGTTCGGCGCCCGTCTCTCCCTTGATGCGCTTGAGCAGAGTATCCGTGCCAGGCGCGACCAGCTCGTTACGAACACGCGTCAGCTGGCCGAGCAGCTGGACATGGAGTCTCAGCAGCTGAGTGTAGGGGCGCTTGGGATCGCGCGTCGCCTGTTGTTCGTCGGCCATGGCTGCCTGGACAGGGGAGGTACGCTACCTTCAAGTCGCGTAGCCATGAGTAATTAGGCGGCTCGCCCGCGACCCTGCAACCATCCCGTTCGATGCGCGACACCCGCGACGACGGAGGCCCCGAGAGCCCCCCGCTGCCCCCCGCTCGGCCCGCCGGCGCCAGTCCACGGCCGGCGCGAGAGCAGGGAGCGGGACGGAGGCGCCCCGCTGGAGAGGGTGGGGAGAAGGGGCATGGCCGGTCGCGAGAGGGTGGCCGGAGAGGTCGACGGTCACGGAAGGGTGCGGACGGTAAGGTTGGCGGGGGGGGACCTCCCCCGCCGGCGCGGGCTCTGACCCAGACCGAGAACGGTCCCCTCGAGCCCGTGCCCCCGGATGTCGACGGGGCTCAGCTGGCGATGGCCGGCGACGTGTGGCACATCCGCGTGCTCGGCCGCTCCGGGGGTGTGGGCCCGACGGCCGTTCCCATGCTGCTCCTCGGCTTCTGGCCGGAGGAGGAGGCGGAGGGGCAGGCGGTGCGCGAAGCCTTGATCGTAGGTCGGACGTTGGAGGCGCTCACGACGCTCGACCTGGAGAATGCGCTCGCAGCGTCTCGGGAACCTCGAGGCCCGTCTCAGCGTCCGACGAGGGAGGAGCGCCGTCCCCGTCGGAGAGGAGACGGTGCCTCCGGCGGGCGCGGCCCGTAGATTATCGGGTCCCGGCGGCTCCCGTAGGCTGGAGCGCCTCAATCCGGCTTGACTCGATTCAACAACTCACCAGGCCCCAGTGTCACTTCTGCAACACGATCTACCGACGGACGGTGAGCTGGTCCGCCGGGCGCGCAAAGGCGACGAAGTCGCGTTCGGCGCCCTCGTGGAGCGGTATCAGCGGGCTGCGTATGCGGTCGCCTTGTCGGTGGTCGGGAGACATGAAGACGCGGAGGATGCGGCGCAGGAAGCGTTCCTGGTTGCGTTGGATCGGCTCGAGGAGTGCCGGAGCCCCGATCGATTTGCCGGATGGCTCATGACGATCGTTCGGAACCGCTCCAAAAACCTCATTCGCCGTGAAACGCTCAGGGAGACGGAGCAGGTCCCACCCGGGGCACGTTCCGGCGCTCCCATGCCGGATCGGGTGACGGAGACGAGGGAGCTGCGGCGCCTTCTTCAGGGCGCGCTCGCGGAGCTTCCTGAGGTACAGCGGCAAATCGTGCTCTTGCACGACTTGGAGGGTTGGAAGCATAGAGAAATAGCGGAGCGGCTGGGACTTCCGTCGGGGACGGTCCGGTCCCACCTGCACTTCGCGAGAAAGGCGCTCCGGAAGGCGCTGCAAGAGATTCCGGGGGTGCCAGAGATTCTGAGGAAAGCACAATGAGCAAATCCTTCCGAGGGAACATGCGTCCAGACAACGAGATCGGGCGGGACACGGTGCTCGAAAACAGGCTTCGGGTGCTGGACCCGATGACCGACGATCCGAGCTATTGGCTCCGATTCCGCGAGAGGGTCATGTCCCAGGCGGTGCGCGGCCTGGCTCAGCGTCGCGTGATGGCCAGTCTGACGGTTTCGGACGTCGTGGCCTCGTGGGGCCGGACGATCGTCCCCACGGCCGCCATCGCTGCCGCGCTGGCCGGCATTCTCCTGTTGCGGGCCGGGTCGGTCGACGTGGCTCCCGTCAGCGCCGAACTGTCCGCGTTCGCCGACGGCGAGCCGGTGCCGGTCCTCCTCTCGCCCGGGGCTTCGTTCGCGGCTCTCGGTCCGGAGGCCTTCTAGCCGTGGAACCGGCAGCCAAGACCCGGCTCACGACGGCCTTGATCCTGGCCGTCGTCTTCGGCTCCGGCGTACTCCTCGGTCTCGCCGCCGACAGCAGCCTGCAGGCGGAGTCGCCGACTGTCGAGGCGGAGGCCCAGCAGGCGTCCGCGGATGGCGAGGCTTCGAGCGAGCAGCCGGAGGCCCAGCGCGAAAGGCGCTACATCTATCAGCAGGTCGATCCTAACGAAGAGCAGTTGGCGCGCATCGAAGTCATCGTGGCGGAGATGCGCGAGCGGCTCGATGCGTTCGATGAGGAGTCCAGGGCCCGTTGGGACGAGGGCCGCCAGGAGTTCTACCTCGAAGCGCGGAGTGCCATCAAGGCCGTGCTCTCGCCAGAACAGGCCGCCGAATACACGAGGCTTTACGACGAATGGGAAGCCGAACGTGCGGCCGAGCGCGAGAACGAGGACGACCGGAACTAAGCCCGATGAAAACTGAAACGCGGGTTGCGGCCCGCCTTCTGGCCTGCCTGGCCGCAGGTGCTGGTATCGGCTTGCCAGCACCGACCGGGGCCCAGGAAGTGCCGCTCGACGAAGCCATCCAGCGTGCGCTCATCCGCAGCCCGGCCATGGCCCAGCAGCAGCAGTCCGTGGACAACGCCTACCTGACCCAGCGGACGGCATGGGGCTCCTTCCTCCCGACGCTCAACGTCAGCGGCGGCGGATCGTTGCGGAGTGCGAACGTCTTGAACGACGCGACGGGCGAGATCGTCTCCGGGAGCTCAGACTCGTACAGCGCCGGGCTCTCCGGGTCGTGGACCGTGTTCGAGGGGACGAGGCGATTCAAGGAGTACGACGTCGCGAAGTCGGACGTCCGCGCGGCCGAGGCCCGGTACGCGAACCAGCGGTACCAGGTGGTCCTCCAGACGCAGACCTCCTTTTTCAACGCGCTGCGAGCCGACGACCTGCTCCAGGTGGCTCGCGAGAGCATGCAGCAGGCGGAGCAGAACATGGAGATCGTGCGCCGCCGCACGCAGCTCGGCGAGGCGACGATCTCCGACTCGCTGCGGGCCCGCCTGGACCTGGTGAACGCAGAGCAGAGGGTTCTCCAGTCGGAGACCACGTTACGAGCCGCTCGCTACGGCCTGGGGCGGCAGATCGGTGAGCGCGGTCCCGTCACCCCGCGGCGCATCGAGAACCTCGATCCGAGGGCTCTCGCGCTGAGTGATACGGAGATCATCGAGCTGGCCGAGTCGGTGTCGCCGGCCGTCATGGCTGCCAGCGAGGCCACCGAGGCGGCGGCGCTGGGTGTGTCAGCCGCCAAGACGGTCTACATCCCGAGTCTTCGATTCTCGTCGGGGTACAACTGGAACAACCGTGAGGCATCGCTCACAGGCGGGAACACCAGCTGGAGCATGTCACTCAACCTCAGCTATCCGATCTTCAACGGCTTCCAGCGTGAGTCCAGCATCGATCGCGCCGAGTATACCCGGCGGGTCACGCTCCTGCAGGAAGACGACGTACGCCTCGGCGCCCGTGAGCAGGCGGATGCTGCTCTTCAGAACCTGCGCTTCGCCGAACAGGCGATACTGATTGCCGAGGACGCGCGACTCGTAGCAGCAGAGGATATGCGCGTGGTCCGCGAGCGGTACGGCGTGGGCGCGGCGACGATCCTCGACATCCTGGTGAGTCAGAATGCCCTGACGCAGGCCGAGGCCGACGTCGTGACCACCCGGTACGACTACATTCTGGCCCGGGCCGAGCTCGAGGCCATTCTGGGGAGGGAGTTGTGAGTGGGGAGATCATTCGAACCGAGGGCTTGACCAAACACTACGTGCTCGGGGCCGAGACGGTCCGGGCCGTGCGTGAGGTCGACCTGCTCATCGAGCCGGGCGAGTACGTGGCGATCATGGGCCCGTCGGGCTCTGGGAAGTCCACGTTCATGAACATGATCGGCTGCCTCGACACGCCGACCTCCGGCGACTACTGGCTCAATGGCCAGCTCGTGAGCGAGCTCTCCGACGACCAGCTGGCCAGGGTCCGCAACCGGGAGATCGGATTCGTCTTCCAGACGTTCAACCTGCTGCCCCGGGCGACCGCGCTGCACAACGTCGAGCTCCCCCTGATCTACGCCGGTGTCGGCTCGAAGGAGCGCAAGCGGCGGGCGGCGGAGAAGCTGGAGCTGGTCGGGCTGGCGGACCGGATGGACCACAAACCACCCGAGATGTCGGGGGGACAGCGACAGCGCGTGGCCGTGGCACGAGCACTCGTCAACGAGCCTGCCCTTCTGCTCGCGGACGAGCCGACCGGAAACCTCGATTCGGTCACGAGCGAGGAGGTCATGCATCAATTCGACGAGCTTAACGAGGCTGGTCAGACGATCATCATCGTGACACACGAGCGCGACATCGCCCAGCACACCCGACGTCAGGTACACCTAAAGGACGGGTTCATCGAGAGTGACTTCTTCAACGAGCCCGCGGAGAGCAGAGCATGATGACGCAACACCGACTCCTGGCCGCGCTCGCGGCCTGTGTTCTCGGCGTCGCGGCGTGCCAGACCGGTGAGGCGGCGGAAGACCAGGGGCCGACCCTCATCACGGCGGTGGCGTCCCGCGGCGATCTCCTGATTCGCGCGGAGGCGACCGGCACCGTGGAGCCGGTACGGGAGGTCGAGGTCAAGTCGAAGGCGTCCGGCGAGATCCTCCGTCTGCATGCCGACATCGGAGACTTCGTCGAGAGCGGCACGCTCCTGGCGGAAATCGACCCTCGGGACGTGCGCAATCGGTACAACCAGACCGAGGCGGATCTTGCGGTCGCGCGCGCGCAGCTGGAAATCGCCCAGGCTCAGCTGGAGCGGCAGCAGCGCCTGCTCGACGCCGAGGTGATCACGCAGTCGGAGTTCGAGAACGCGACGCTCTCGAACGCCAACGCACAGGCGTCGCTCGTCCGGGCGCAGACGAACTTCGATCTCGCGGAGCTGCAGGTGGCGGACGTCAGCATTCGGGCCCCCTTCGACGGGACGATCATTGCCAAGAACGTGGAGGAGGGCACGGTGATCCAGTCCGCGTCGGCCAACGTGTCCGGCGGGACCGCGCTCTTCATCATGGCCAACCTCGACGACATGCAGGTCCGAACCCTCGTCGACGAGACGGACATGGGTGATCTCGAAGCCGGACTCTTGGCATCGGTCCGCGTCGAGGCCTACCCGGACCGCACGTTCAGTGGCTCCATCGACAAGATCGAGCCGCAGGCGACGGTCGAGCAGAACGTGACCATGTTCCCGGTGATCGTGTCGATCGACAATCGGTCCGGGCTCCTCCGTCCGGGCATGAACGCCGAAGTGGAGGTCTTCATCGACGAAGCGCTCGACGTGGTCATGGTCCCCAACAACGCGATCGTCCAGGCCAGCGACGTGGGTCCGGCGGCGATGGCGCTCGGGCTCGACATCGAGGAGCTGGACCTCTCCGCGTTCGCGCGTGCCGGTCGAGGCAGCTTCGGGGGTGCTGGTGGGCCGGGCGGCGGCGAAGGGGCCGGAGAGCGGCGACAGCGTGGCGCCGGCGCGGTGGCCCCGGATCCAGGCGCTCCGCAGGTGGATCCAGGCGCGTCAGGCGAGGAGGGTCGCCCCGCGGCAAGCGCCGCAGGCGGAGCCGATGCCATGGCCCGGATCCAGGAGCTCCGCGCGAAGGTCGAGGCGGGGGAGATCACCCAGGACTCGATGCGTGCCGTGATGCGCTCGCTTCGCGCCCGATCCGGCGCGCCCCAGGGGCGACCCACCTTCGAGGACGGAGACGCCGGTCGCGCACCACCCCGCGAGGGCAGGCCCGCAGCGGTCTTCGTCTTGGGACCGGACAGCATCCCGCAGCCGCGGCTGGTGCAGATCGGACTCGGGGACTGGGACAACACGCAGGTGGTCTTCGGCCTCGAAGAAGGCGAGACACTCGCGATCGTGGGCGCGGCGCAGCTCCAGGCCCAGCAGCAGGAATTCCTGGACCGCATGCGCTCGAGGATGGGCGGCGGCCCCTTCGGCGGCGGTCGCGGCCCTAGAGGCCGGTAGGAGGAGACCGTGCTGCTCTACGAGATCGTCATGGTCGCGATGGCGGCGGTGCGCGCCAACTTGCTGCGCTCCGCGCTCACCACCCTGGGCATCGTGATCGGTATCGCGGCGGTCATCACCATGGTCGCGCTCGGAGAGGGAGCTCAACAGCAGGTCGAGGAGCAGATCAACCGGATGGGGACGTCGGTCCTCACCGTGCGACCGGGCCAGCAGATGTGGGGCGGTGTGTCCCGCGGCGACGCTCAGCTGTCCATCGACGATGCGGTCGCGCTGCGCGACGAGTCGGGCGGGCTGCTCAAGGTCTCGCCGGAGCAGCAGTCCCGCATGCAGGTGACGTACAAGCGCTGGAACTCGAACACCCAGATCATGGGCGTGTGGCCCGAGTACTTCGAGATGTACGATCACGAGCTCCAGGTCGGGCGCTTTTTCGACCAGGGAGAGGTCCAGGGGCGACGCCGCGTCGCCGTGCTGGGCTACAACCTCCCGGAGGACCTGGGTGAGACGCCGCCGGAGCTGTTGGTGGGCGAAACGGTCCAGATCCGTGGGATCATGTTCGAGGTGATCGGCGTGCTTGCGGAGAAGGGCGATGCGGCCTGGATCCGGCCGGACGACCAGGTGTTCATCCCGCAGTCCACCGCACAATACCGGGTCATGGGAGGGCGGGATCGGCTCAACTCCATCTACACCGCGACCGACAGCCCGGACCAGCTCGATGCGGCGTTCGGCGAGATCGACCGGATCGTCCGTCGATCACACCGGATCAAGGCCGGCGAGGACGCGGACTTCAACATCCGGAACTCGGCGGACCTGCTGGAGACGTTCAACGAGACGAATCAGACCTTCGCCCTCCTCCTGGCGGGAATCGCCGGGGTGAGCCTGCTCGTCGGTGGGATCGGGATCATGAACATCATGCTCGTCTCGGTGACCGAACGGACACGCGAGATCGGCGTGCGCAAGGCGCTCGGGGCGACGCGCCGGGCCATCATGACCCAGTTCCTGGTGGAGGCCCTCTTTCTTTGTGTCCTCGGGGGCCTGATCGGAGTGGCCGCCGGGTATGGCGCCGCCGAGCTCATGACGAGAGTGTCCGAGTGGCAGACGTCCGTGGCTCCGGAAGCCGTCTTCACCGCCATCGGCTTCTCGGCCGGCGTGGGACTGTTCTTCGGAATCTGGCCCGCGCGTAGAGCGGCAGCTCTGGATCCGATCGACGCGCTCCGGTACGAGTAAGCCGGAGGGCCGGATTCCGCGG